>NZ_JBIWCL010000026.1:0-1447 GCF_044761485.1 Streptomyces sp. NPDC097617 | reverse complement strand
GGCCCCCGGGGGGGGCGGCGGGGGGGGCGGGGGGGGGGCCGGGGGGGGGCCCCCCCCCGGGGGGGGGGGGCCCCCCCCCCCCCGGGGGGGGGGGGGGGGGCCCCCCCACGGCGGCCGGGTCAGAGCTCTCGCTGAGCGCGTCATGCCCGTGGGGGTGGGCACCGCGCCGAGCCGCCGCCCGGGACACTAACAGGAAGGAAACTTTCCTACCAGTGTGCGGGAGGGAGTTGTGCGGAGCCGTTTCCGGCGGCGGTTCCGGGCTCGGCCGGTAGGCTCGTGGGCATGGACCCGTCGGACGAGACCCCGTCGTACTGCCCCGCTCCCGCCGCCCCGGCCGGACGGGTGCCGGGACCGCCGTACGCGGACTGCGTCCAGTGCGCGAAGCCCACCGAGTACGGGGTCGCCGCCCCGGGCGTGGTGCTCTGCCCGGTGTGCGAGTGGCAGGAAGCCCAGCGCACCGCGTGCTCCGGCTAGGCCGTCTCTTTCGGATCTTGTCGGCCGAGCCCGCGGGGTCTGGTGTCATGGGGTCTCCCCAGGCCCGCCAGGGCCGAGGGGAAGCATGGCGAGGCGGAGGGGCGCCCGTGTACGGGACGCACTCGGTCGCCCCGGCAACGCGGCCGGGTGCGGTGCCGGGCGTCGCGGGCCCGGCAAGATCCGGAAGAGACGGCCCTACAGATGCGACAGCTCCGCGGTCAGGTCGTCCAGTCCCAGCGGTGGTTGTGCCAGGGCGGGCATGTGCCAGCGCTTGAGTTCGAACCGGGCGCCGTGGTGCTGCCTGGCAGCCGTTCTGCCCGCGAGCCAGGCCCGCTCACCCAGCTTGTAGCCGATCGCCTGGCCGGCCATGCCCTGGTAGCGGCTGACCTCGTTCCTGATAAACACATCCGGCTGCCCGCTGTGCGACGCCACGAAGAGGTGAGCCAGACCGGGGGTCCACTGCTCCCCCGGGTGGAACGCCGCGTCGCTCGGTATGCGGAGCTCGAGATGGATCCCGATGTCCACGATGAGTCGCATGGACCGCAGCAACTGCGCGTCCAAGTAGCTGAGGCGCCGGGCGGGATCGGTCAGGTGGCCGAGCTCATCCATGAGGCGCTCGGCGTACAGCGCCCATCCCTCGGAGTTGGCGCTGATCTTCCCGAGGGTGGTCTGGTAGCGAGAGTGCTGTCCCGCCCTGTGCGCCAGCTCGGCCAGTTGCAGATGGTGGCCCGGCACCCCTTCGTGGTACCAGGTGGAAACGAGGCTGTGTAACGGGAAACGGGTGCGTCCCATGACCGGGAGCCATGTCCGGCCCGGCCGTTCGGGGTTCATCGAGGGCGGGGTGTAGTAGGGGGTCGTGCCCTCCGGGGCGAGCGAGCCCCGCGGTCAGAACCAGCACGAGCGGCCGGCATTGACGGTCGCAGGCAACGTGGACCTTGCTGGTCTGCCCGCCCCGCGAACGTCCCAGCAGGGC
>NZ_JBIWCL010000025.1:114043-148710 GCF_044761485.1 Streptomyces sp. NPDC097617 | reverse complement strand
AGAGTCCGATCGACTACGAACGCGAGTACTGGACCGGCCTCACTGTGGGGCTGGCCGCATAGGAAGGACTCCACACTTCGAGGGGATTGACACCGGGTGACCGCGCCGGAGTGCAGCTACCGGGCCTCCAGGAGGACCTCAAAGCCAAGCTCGACAAGGTCGAGGCCGCAAAGCTGGAGGGCTGGGCCGGAGCACCGGTCCAGCCCCCGGCCGGGTACGAGCCTTCCAAGATGACTCCCCCGGCGGCTGGTTCGGCGAATGTCGCCCTGACCCCGGCAGGCGGGCCGCAGTTGGTTCAGGCGGGCAGCCTGCCCGTCAGCATCGGCAAGGCCTCTCCGACGGAGAGCAACCCGACTCCGCCCGACCCTTCGGGCACCTGGTCGGTGGCGGTCGAAGCCCGCACGGCCACCGAGGCGGCCGGCATCGACGGCGCGATCATCAAGGTCACGCCTCCGGCCGAGGGCTCCACCCCGGTCGACGTGCAGCTCGACTACAAGCAGTTCGAGGACCTCTACGGCACCGAATGGGCCACCCGCCTGGAGCTCAAGCAGCTCCCCTCGTGCTTCCTCACCACGCCGGACCTTCCCGAGTGCGGTACCGCGAAGGACATTCCGAGCAGCAACGATCCGGCCACCGGGACCGTCCGCGCGACCGTCGACCCGGCCACCGCGCCCGGTCAGGGCCTGCGCACGATGGCTCTGAGCGGCGGCGGCGGTCCGACCGTACTGGCCGCGACGGACTCCGCCTCCGGTGCCGGCGGCACCTACAAGGCCACCTCCCTCTCCCCCTCTGGCAGCTGGACCGCCGGCAGCAGCGGCGGCGGCTTCTCCTGGAACTACCCGCTGACGACTCCGGCGCCGCCCGCGGGTCCCGCGCCGAAGATCTCGTTCGCCTATTCCTCGCAGGCCGTCGACGGCAAGACCTCCGTGACCAATGGCCAGGCGTCCTGGATCGGTGACGGCTGGGACTGGGAGCCGGGCTTCGTCGAGCGCCGCTACCGGTCCTGCTCGGACGACCTGAAGGCCGCTCCGGGCAAGCCGAACAACGACAACGCCACGGACAAGAAGAAGAGCGACCTGTGCTGGGCCGGCGACAGCGTCGTGATGTCGCTCGGCGGTGGCACGACCGAGTTGGTCCACGACGCCGCGACCGGCAAGTGGGTCAGCGCCACCGATGACGGCGCGCGTGTGGAGCGTCTGACCGGCGGTTCCAACGGGGCGAAGGACGGCGAGTACTGGGTCGTCACCACCCGCGACGGCACGAAGTACCACTTCGGCCGCCACGACGTGGACGGCGCCGGTACCCGCGCGGTCACCAACTCGGTGTTCACGGTGCCGGTGGTGGGAAACCACTCCGGTGAGCCCTGCTACCAGGCCGCCTACGCGAACTCCTTCTGCCGCCAGGCCTGGCGCTGGAACCTCGACTTCGTCGAGGACGTCCACGGCAACGCCATGGTCATCGACTGGGCGCAGGAGAAGAACCGCTACGCGGCGAACGAGAAGTCCCAGGAGAAGAACGCCGACAAGGTCTCCTACGTTCGTGGCGGCTATCCGACGCGGATCTCCTACGGCCTGCGGACGAGCAACCTGTCCGCCGTCCCGCCCGCCCGGGTCGACTTCACCGTCGCCGAACGCTGCGTCCAGGAAGGCGCGACCAAGTGCACCGACACCGAGTTCGAGTCCAAGAACTACGGTGACAAGCAGGCCTGGTGGGACACCCCGGCCACCCTGCACTGCAAGGCCGACGCCAAGGACTGCTACAACTCGGCGCCGACCTTCTGGTCCCGCAAGCGACTGACGGCGGTCACCACCTGGGCCCAGCGCACCCAGGGCTCCACCGACCTGTCCAAGGTCGACCACTGGTCGCTGACGCAGTCGTTCCCCAAGCAGCGTACCGACACGCACCCGCCCCTGTGGCTGGAGTCCGTCACCCGCACCGGCTACGGCACCACGAAGGACACGGGCGGCAACCAGAACGGCACCGTGCTGCCGCCGGTCTCCTTCCTGCCGAACGTCGTCGACATGCCCAACCGCGTCGCGAAGAGCGCGAACGACGCGACCCCGGACTTCGACCGCCTGCGCGTGGAGACCGTCCGGACCGAGTCCGGCGGCGAGATCCACGTCGACTACTCCGCTCCCTGCCCGGTCGGCACCTCGCACCCCAAGCCGGAGGAGAACAAGAGCCGGTGCATGCCGGCGCACTGGTCCCCGGACCCGGATCTGGAGAAGCCGCCGCTGGAGTGGTTCAACAAGTACGTCGTCGACAAGGTCGTCACGAAGGACCGCGTCTCCCGCCAGCCCGACGTCACCACCAGCTACACCTACGAAGGTGACCCGGCCTGGGCGAAGAGCACCGACGAGTTCACCAAGCCGGAGCTGCGCACGTACAACGAGTGGCGCGGCTACGAGTCGGTGGTGGTGAAGAAGGGTGTGACGGCCAACGCCGGCAAGGCGGACGCCACCGAGCAGTCCCAGACCCGCACCCGCTACTTCCGCGGCATGTCCGGCGACGCCGGCCGCCCGAAGATCACCGTCAAGGACTCCACGGGTACCGAGGAACTGGGCGAGGACCTGCTCCAGTACCAGGGTCAGGTCGCCGAGACGATCACGTACACCAAGGCGGACGGTGCGGTCGACAGCCGTGAGCTGCACTGGCCGTGGGGCCAGAAGACGGCTTCTCGGACACGTGACGGCACCACCCCGCTGGAGGCCTTCCGCACCAGCACCGAGCGCACCGACACCATCGAGTCGACGAGCGGCGGCGGCACCCGCAAGGTACGCACCCGTGCCACCTTCGACCCGGGCTACGGTTCGCTGCTCACCAACCAGACCGAGGTCCTCACGCCCAACGGCACCGGCGGCTGGAACGCGAGCGAGCAGACCTGCACGACGTACACGTACGTGCACAACACCGCCAAGCACCTGGTCGGGCTGCCCCAGCGGCAGCGCAACACGGCGGGTGACTGCGCTCAGGCCGCCACGGGAGCCGTGCTCTCGGACAGCCGCACCTCCTACGACGCCCTGAACGCGTTCGGCTCCGAGCCGGCCAAGGGCCTGGCGTTCCAGATCGACACCCTCGACGCGGCCGGCACCGGCTGGGTCACCGAGCAGCGTGCCGAGTACGACGCGCTGGGCCGCGCGGTGAAGTCCCTGGACGCCGCGGGCAACGCCGACACCGTCACCTTCACCCCGGCCACCGGCACCGTCTTCAGCACCAAGGTGACCAACGCGGCGGGCCACTCCACGACCACCGTGACCGACCCCGGCCGCGGCACGGACCTGGAGACCACCGACGCCAACGGGCGGAAGGTCACCAAGACCTTCGACGACATCGGCCGGAACGCGGCCGTCTGGACTCCCTCGCAGAAGCCGGCCACCGACAAGGCCGCTGCGACCTTCCAGTACCAGTTCGACGCGAACATGCCGCCGACCGTCACCACGCGCCGTCTGCGGGACAACGGCACCTACCAGACCTCCGTGGAGATCTACGACGGCCTGATGCGGCCGCGGCAGACCCAGGGTGAGGCGCTCGGCGGCGGCCGGATCATCAGCGACACCCTGTACAACGCCAACGGCACGGCCCGGCAGACCAACAACGGCTACTACGCCGAGGGCGAGCCGGCCACCAAGATCTTCGTCCCGGAGACCGTCTTCCAGGTCCCCAACTCGACGAAGGCGGCGTACGACGGCCAAGGCCGGACAGTCCGCACCACCACGCTGTTCGAGGACGTGCCGCAGCACTCGACCGTGACCCGATTCGAGGGCGACTCGACGCTCACACGGACCGGGATGTCGGCGGACGGCACCACCCCGCTGAAGGGCAGCCGGGCGTCCAAGACCTGGACGGACGCCCTCGACCGCACCACCCAGACCCACAACTACACGGCCACCGACCTCACCACCTGGAACAAGACGGAGTACGAGTACGGGGCGCGCGGACAGCTGTCCAAGGTCACCGACCCGGCCGGCAACAAGTGGACGTACACCTACGACGCCCGCGGGCGGATGACCGGGGTGAACGACCCGGCCACCGGCATCGCGACCTACGGGTACGACGTCCTCGACCGGCAGGTCTCCACCGAGGACTCCGCCGGACGCAAGACGTTCACCCACTTCGACGTCCTGGACCGCGCGACCTCGACGGTCGAGGACAGCGTGGACGGGCCCAAGGTGGCCTCCTGGACGTACGACACGCTGACCGGCGCCAAGGGCTACCCGGTGTCGGCGACCCGGTACAACAACGGCCTGGCCTTCACCTCCGAGGTGACGGGCTACGACGCGGAGTACCGCCCGACCGGCAGCAAGGTCACCATCCCGGACGGGCCGGCCACCAAGGGCCTGGCGGGCACCTACACCTATGGGGCGACGTACACGCCCACCGGCAAGATCCAGTCCACCACCCTCCCGGCCACCCCGGGCGGCCTCGCGGCCGAGAAGCTGATCAGCCGCTACGACGGGGACGGCTCGCTGATCTCCAAGTCGGGCCTGCTCTGGTACACCTCCGGCATGGTGTACGGCCCGTCCGGGCAGGTGCTCCGGACGACCTCCGGCGGCGCTCCGAACCGGCTGTGGACCACCAACCTGTTCGACCGCAACTCGGGCCGCGTGAAGGACTCCATCGCGGACCGTGAGACCGGCGGCCCCAACCGGGTCTCGCAGCTCAGCTACGCCTACGACGTGGTCGGCAACCCGACCTCGATCACGGACACCCAGCCGGGCAACCGGGTCGACCGGCAGTGCTTCGCGTACGACCCGCTGGGTCAGCTCACGGAGGTGTGGACGGGCAAGACGGCGGCCTGTGAGGGCCCGACCCCGGCCGATGTCACGGCCGGCCCCGACGGTGACGGCTACTGGCAGTCCTACCGGTTCGACGCGACCGGCAACCGGACCTCGCTGGTCGACCACCACCTGACCAACCCGGTCCTGGACACGACCACCACCTACACCTACGGCGTGGAGACCCCCGGCCCCCAGCCGGTGGTCAAGACCAAGCCGCAGGCCCTGACGAAGGTCGAGAAGAAGCAGGGCTCCACCCTGCTGTCCCAGTCCTCCTACACCTACGACGCGGGCGGCAACACCAAGACCCGCACCATCGACGGGAACACCCAGGCCCTGGAGTGGGACCGCCGCAACAAGCTGACCTCGGCCACCAGCCCGGGCATCGGCGCGGTGGCCGTGACCGGTCTGTCGGGCAAGTGCCTCGACGTCGCCGGCGCCTCCGGCGTGGACGGCACCGCCGTCCAGCTCCACACCTGCAACGAGACCCGGGCGCAGCAGTGGAAGTTCACCGGTGACACCGTCCGCGCGCTGGACAAGTGCCTGACCGCGCTGAACGGGAAGGCGGTGCTGTCCACCTGCAAGGGCGGCACCGACCAGAAGTTCGTCCACCGTCCGGCCGACAACACCCTGTACAACGCGGCGACCAACGCCTGCGTGGACGTCCCGAACGGCAATGACGCCGACGGCACCGACCTGCTGGTCTACGCCTGTGCGGTAGGCCCCAACCAGCAGTGGAAGCCTGCCGACAACACCACCACCTACCTCTACGACGCCGACGGCAACCGGCTGATCGAGGAGACGGGCAGCTCCCGCACCCTCTACCTGGGTGAGACGGAGGTGACGGTCAACAAGGCGGGCCAGGCCGTCAACGCCATCCGCGGCTACACCACCCCCGGCGCGCCGACCACGCTGCGTCAGACGGGTGGCAAGACGACCGGCCACAGCCTGACGGTCCTGCTCACCGACCAACACAACACCGCCACCGTCGCGGTCGACCAGAAGGCCGGGCAGCCCGTCACGCGGCGCAAGTTCGACCCGTACGGCAACCAGCGCGGCACGATGGCCACGACCTGGCCGGGCGCCCGCGCCTTCCTCGGCTCGGGCAGGAACGACAGCAGCACCGGCCTGACCCACATCGGCGCCCGCGAGTACGAGGCGTCCAACGGGCGGTTCATCAGCGCCGACCCGATCGTCGACATCACCGACCCGCTCCAGATGAACGGGTACACCTACGCGAACAACAACCCGCTCGCCAACAGCGACCCGTCCGGACTCTGGAGCCTCAAGGGTCTGCTGAGGGGCGCCAAGGACGTGGCCAAGGGCGCGTACCACGGGGCGATCGACTGGGTCTCCGAAATAAACGAAGCCGCGCACGCCTCTGTCGGCGACTGGGAGGGCGCCCGCAAGATCAAGAACGATCGCGAGAATCCCAACTTCTGGAGCGGTACCCAGTTCCTGAAGAACCTCGGCGGCAAGCCTTCCACGAGCAGGGCGTACCGGTGGTCCTACAAGATCACCAAGATATTGATGCCGATCCTCCCCGGGGCCGGTATGGCGATGAACGCCGCCAGCGCGGGCGCGAAGTTCGCGACCAAGGGGCCCAAGATCATCAAGGCCACCAAGACGGCCGGCCCGAAGTGGGGGGACAGTTTCCCCGCGGCGAAGCTGAGGAGTCGGCGTGAGGGCACCGGGACGGACTTCGCCTCGTCCGTTCTGCCGCCCAGCGGCCACAAGGACCTGGCGGATGCCCTTGAGGACCTGAACAGCATGGTCGTCGACTTCGCCATGGACACGACCGCCAAGGGGTACCCGGGTTCCATCAGGGGCCGCACCTACGTCGGAGGCATCCACACGGTGACCGGGCAGCGGGCCATGGCCAGCTCGGGCGGGCTCCTGCCGGGGCGCGGGTACTGTGCCGAGGGCAACGTGGTCCGTCTGCTGGGCGGTGACCCCACGCATGTAGTGTTCACTCACGCCGTCACGGTGAAGAGGGGCAAGGACGGTGTCCGCTACACCGAGCCCATGCCGGTGTGCCCCGAGTGCCAGGCGGACTTCCGCGACAAGAAGCAGTTCATCGTCGGCATCGACCACGGTCGGCGTCCTTCAAGTGGGCAGACCGTCGTGCCGTGGGACATCGCACTGTTCGAAGACGAAGGACACTGATCGTGAAATCGCTGGAACTGGTCCGGATCGAAGCCGGACTGCACGACTGGGCCGCGATCACGTGCGGTTGTTCCTGGGGACCCAACCGGTATTCGGCGGAGCACATTCCGCTGGAACTCATCCGCCGCCTGGAAGGCGACCCGGAGGACCTGGGCACCGACTGGATGGAGAACCACGCCCGCATCCAGTCGAACCTGATGGATCCGGCCGTCGCCACCACCTCCCTGGCCCTCGCCGCCCTGGCGGGGCGTCCTGCTCCGGGAGTCCGCCAGGACCTGCTGTACACCCTGGGCGTCCTGTCAGGCGGTGAGCAGCAGGACGTCGCCAAAGCCTGTCTGGACGTGGCCCGTCAGGGTGTCTGGCTCTACTACGAGGAGCTGGCGGCGTTCGAAACGGTCGGTGCCTCGGCCGAAGCGTACGAGCTGCTGTCCCAAATGGACGAGCAGGCCGAACGCCTCGCGGCCTACCACCGCGTCTTCCGGGACAGGCTGCCGGAGGACCTGAGGTGACCGGCGTCTGAGGGACAGTAAGGCCCCCGCGCTCGACGAGCGCGGGGGCCTCTCCCGTTTCCCCGCTCCCGTCGTGTGAAGGTCCCCCGCTCGATGAGCGGGGGACCTTCGACGTTCCCAACCCCTAGCCCCCACGAGGTCTCCGCGCCGGCGGAAGCCCGGATCCTCACCTGAAGCGGTGAACCGCCCCTTATCCCGTGGTCACCAGGGGTAGGGCACTGCTGATCTCGTGCGGGGGTCCGGGTCGACCGGGCCCCCGCACCCATGGAAGAAAGGCCGACCCCGCCGTGACGCAGCCGTTTCAACTGCCGGATTTCTATGTGCCCTATCCGGCACGACTGAACCCCCACCTGGAGCATGCGCGAGCCCACACCAAGCGATGGGCGCGCGGCTTCGGGATGCTGGAGGGTTCGGGCGTCTGGGAGGAGAGCGACCTCGACTCGCACGACTACGCGCTGCTCTGCGCGTACACCCACCCCGACTGCGACCGCGACGCGCTGGCTCTGGTCACCGACTGGTACGTGTGGGTGTTCTTCTTCGACGACCACTTCCTGGAGATGTACAAGCGCTCGCAGGACCGTGACGGCGCCAAGCGGTACCTCGACCGGCTCGCCGCCTTCATGCCCATGGACCTGTCCGACGGGTTCCCCGAGCCGACCAACCCGGTGGAGGCCGGGCTCGCGGACCTCTGGGCGCGGACGGTCCCCGCGATGTCCGCGGACTGGCGGGAACGGTTCTCCTTGTCCACGAAGAACCTCCTCAACGAGTCCATGTGGGAGCTCGCCAACATCAACATCGGGCGCGTCGCGAACCCGCTCGAATACATCGAGATGCGCCGCAAGGTGGGCGGCGCCCCCTGGTCGGCCGGCCTGATCGAGTACGTGTCCGCCGAGGTCCCCGCGCGCGTCGCGCACTCCCGCGCGCTCGGCGTCCTGCGCGACGCCTTCTCCGACGCCGTGCACATCAGGAACGACATCTTCTCCTACCAGCGCGAGGTCGCCGACGAGGGCGAACTGTCCAACGCCGTCCTGGTGCTGGAGACCTTCCTCGGCTGCACCACCCAGGAAGCCGCCGAGGCCTCCAACGACCTGCTCACCTCCCGTCTCCAGCAGTTCGAGCACACCGCGCTCGGCGAGCTCCCGCAGCTCTTCGCCGACCACGCGATGGACCCGGCGGAGATCGCGGCCGTCCTCGCCTACGCCAAGGGACTGCAGGACTGGCAGTCCGGCGGCCACGAGTGGCACATGGTCTCCAGCCGCTACATGAACAAGGAGGCCAGGCCCACCGCCCCTGCGAGGCTGCCCTTCCTGCCGACCGGGCTCGGTACGACCGCGCTCGACCTGCGCTCCGTGTTCGCGCGGCGCTCGATGGAGCTGCGCCACCGCTCCTTCACCCATGTCCCCTTCGAGCACACCGGCCCTTCCGTCATCCCCGACATCTACATGCCGCACCGGCTCAGCCTGAGCCCCCACCTGGCGCACGCGCGCGAGGAGTCCGTCGCCTGGTCCCGGCGGATGGGCCTGCTGGACCCGCAGCCGGGCGACCCCGGCTCGGCGATCTGGAACGAGGAGCGGCTGCGGGGCTTCGACTTCGCGCTCTGCTCGGCCGGGATCGACCCCGACGCGACGCCGCAGGAGCTGGCCCTCAACGCCTGCTGGCTGACCTGGGGCACGTACGGGGACGACTATTACCCAGCGGTCTTCGCCCAGGCCAGGAACCTCCCGGCGGCCAAGGCGACCACCGCCCGTCTGATCGCCATGATCCCGGTCGACCACGCGGACCGGCCGGAGCCGGTGACGGCGCTGGAGCGCGCGCTCGACGACCTGTGGGTGCGCACCAGCGCCGGCATGTCCGCCGGGCAGCGCACCGAGTTCCGGGCGACGCTGGTCAGCATGCTGGAGAGCTGGCTGTGGGAGGTGGACAACCAGATCCAGAACCGGATCCCGGACCCGGTGGACTACGCCGAGATGCGCCGCCACACCTTCGGCAGCCACCTCACGATGTACTTGTGCCGCCTCGGGCACCGGGGCCGCGGCATCCCCGAGGAGATCTACGCCTCCGGGACCATCCGCTCACTGGAGAACGCGGTCGCGGACGCCGCCTGCATGATCAACGACATCTACTCCTACCAGAAGGAGGTGGAGGTCGAGGGCGAGGTCCACAACTACATCCTGGTCACGCGGAACTTCTTCGACATCGACTACCCGCAGGCCCTGCACATCTGCCACGAGCTGATGACCCGGCGGACCGAGGAGTTCGAGCACATCGTGGCGACCCAGCTGCCGCTGCTCTACGCGGACTGGAAGCTCTCCGCGCAGGCCCGTGAGGCCCTGGACGCATACGTGGGCGAGCTGAAGGACTGGCACGCCGGCATTCTCAACTGGCACGAGAACATCCGCCGTTACCGCGCGCAGGACCTGCATCGGCAGCCCGACCTGCTGTCCACCGGCGTCCTGGGCGCCGGCTTCGGCATGTCGGCCGCCCGGCTCTCCCTGCCCGCCTGATCCCGGCGGGGCGGGGCGAGGCGGCCGCGGGGGCGGGACCGGTCCGTCGGCCGCCCCCGCCGTACGTCAGAACTCGTCGCCGGTGTGCGGCAGTACGGGCGTGCGCAGGGCCGCGTCCAGCGCAGCCGCCGCGCCGGGCGTGCGCTCCCGTACGAGTCCGGCCGCGACGAGTTCCCCGGCCCGGGTCCCGCCGAGGTAGCAGGCGGCCAGTTCGCGTACGTCCAGGGACAGGTCGGCGGCGGAGTCGGCGTGGTCGTAGGTCGCCCCGTCCGGCCCCGCCTTGAGCCGGAACCGCCCGGCGTTGGCGGGCAGCCGTACGTCGTGCACCTCCAGCACCAGCTCCACCGGCGCGGCCCAGGACCGCGCCGTCAGGGCGGCGCCTACGTCGACCAGACGCACCCAGAGCGCCGGGAACTGGGCGGTGACGCGCACCTGGTCCCGGTCGGCGGCGAAGTGCAGCAGCGGGTCGTCGACCGGACGGCCCCACGCGCAGACCTTGCCGGTGAGGTCGAGGGAGGCCACGCACTCCCACAGCGCGGCGGCGACCGCCGGGGTGTCGGCCTCCAGCTCGTCGACCCGGACCAGCCCCGGCACGCGGACCGCCGCGGCGCCGTCCTCCGGCTTGGTGCGGTAGAGCACGTACCCGGCGATCGGCTCGTCCGCCTCCCCGAGGACGATGATCCGCGGCGGGCTCAGCTCCTCGTCCTCCTCGTCCTGTTCGGCCAGCCACTCCTCGCACCAGCGCTGCGCGCTGCGGGTGGGACGGCCGGCCCGCCCGGCGCGGGCGGCCTCGTGGAAGGGCCCGATCACGGCGAGGGCCTCCTGCGGGTCGACGAGGCGCAGCGGCCGCCGGTCCGGGGCGATGCGCAGGGCCAGCGGGCGGGTGGAGTCGATCTCGATGGTGGCGCCGGTGGTGGCACTGCCGTAGCCGAAACGGCCGTAGATGGCGGCCTCGGAGGCCCAGAGCGCGGCGATCGGGCTTTCCGCCGCGGCGGTCCGCCGCAGCATCTCGGCCATCAGAGCGGTGAGCACGCCGCGCCGGCGGTGGGTGGGGGCGACGGACACGAAGGTGAGTCCGGGGCAGGGCAGGTCCGCACCGGGCACCGAGAGCCGGAAGTCGTGCGCGGCCATGAAACCGACCAGGGCGGCGCCGTCGTAGGCGCCGATCCGGTCGCAACTCGCGAGCAGCGAGTGGTGTCTGTCCCGGACCTCCTTCTCGGGCCGGTCGTGGAAGACCAGGTACGCGAGCTCCAGAGCACGGTCGATATCGGACTCGGGTACCTCGCGGATGTCCACCATGATCGCGAGACTAATCGGTCATGGCGGACCGGTCACCTCAAAATAACCGGGACGGCGCAGTCGATCGCCGTCCGGGCCTCCCCCGGCCGGCGGGCCGCGCAGCCCGGTCGTATCTTTCGGATCCTGTCGGCCCGGCAGGATCCGGAAGAGACGGCCTACCGGCCGGCGGGACCGGTCCAGCCGGCCGGGACGTGGCCGAGGCGGACGCGCTGGGGATGGTCGCCGACGGGGACGGAGACGCGCTTGGTGCCGGTGGCGAAGTCGATGGCCGTGACCCGGTCGGCGCCGCTCTCGGAGATCACGCAGGCGCTGCCGTCACCGTCGACCGTGGCCCAGTACGGCTTGGCGGCCGGCACCAGGGGGCCCTCGGCGAGGGTGGCGCGGTCCACGACCGTCGCGTAGTCGTCCATGGTGCCCGCGATGCAGAGCTTCGCCCCGTCGGGGCTCATGGACATGCCGTGGTGGCGCGAGTCGTTGACCCACGTGGTGCGGTCGGGGCTGGTGGCGGGGTTCGCCGGGAGGGTCTTGAGGCGGGTGATCCGGTCGGAGGGCACGTCGTACTCCAGGAAGCCGTTGAAGAAGGACACCTGGAAATACAGCTTCGACTCGTCGGGGCTGAAGGACACCGGGCGGACGGCGTCGGACAGGTCCCGGCGGCCGAAGGCGTCCAGCCGCTCCCGCATGTCGATCACCCGGACCGTGCGGAAGGTCTGCGCGTCGACCACGGTGATCTTGCGGTCGCCCTTGGTCCAGTCCAGCCAGGGCGCGTCCAGGGCGGTGTTCACCTCACCGATGGAGCTGTTCCACAGGAAGCGGCCGTCGCGGGTGAAGGTGTTCTCGTGCGGCTTGTCGCCGGTCTTGAAGGAGCCGACCTGGCGCCCGGTCGTGATGTCCAGGACGTGCACGGTGTTGGAGGTGGAGGCCGAGACGGCGACGCGGGTCCCGTCCGGGGAGACCGCCATGTGGTCGGACCGGAAACCGGAGACCGGGAAGCGCCAGTTGACGCGCCCGGAGACCAGGTCGATGGACACGACGTCGGCGAAGCTGGGGCGGGAGACGACGACGGCGGAGCCGTCGGGGGTGGTGTACATGTCGTCGACGAACTGGTCGTGCCCCTCGCCGGCGCTCTCCCGGATGCCGAGGAAGAAGGCGAGTCTGACGGGGTTGAGGTAGATCTCCCGGAGGCGTTCCGCCTTGTCGGGGACCACGTCGATCCGGCCGACCTTGGCGAGGTCGCCGGTGGAGGCGAGGACGTCGGCGGTGCCCTCCCAGTTGTTCCCCACGAAGAGCACCTCGCGCAGGCCTTCACCGGGGCCGCCACCCGGGCCGGTACCGCCCGGGGCCGGCGTGAAGGCGGTGAGGAGGGTGGCCGCGGCCAGCAGACCCAGGGTCCGCGCGGTGCGCGGGGCTCGGCCGGTTCGCGGGGCTCCGCCGCTTCGCGGGGCTCGCAGGGCTCGCACGGTTCGTAACATCCGCTCAACTCCGCTACGGGGAAGGGATGGAGAGGGTGCCTCCTCTTACCGGCCGGTAAGATAGGAGGAACGCCGAAAGGGCGCAACCCCCACGGGTCGCGCCCTTTTCTCACCTTCGGCGGTCAGGCGGTCAGGCGGTCAGGCGGTCAGGCCACGGAACCGATCCGGTCGATCACCGTGCGCGAGACGTCCGGGTGGATCGGGATGTGCGCGCCGGTCAGGGCCGCGCCGCTGCCGCCGCGGCGGTTCGCGACGATCTCGGCGGCGATCGACAGCGCGGTCTCCTCCGGGGAGCGGGCGCCGAGGTCCAGGCCGATCGGGGAGCGCAGCCGGGCCAGTTCGAGCTCGGTCACACCGACCTCGCGCAGCCGCTTGTTGCGGTCCTCGTGGGTGCGGCGGGAGCCCATGGCGCCGACGTAGGCGACGGGAAGTCTGAGGGCCAGTTCGAGGAGCGGGACGTCGAACTTGGCGTCGTGGGTGAGCACGCACAGGACGGTCCGGCCGTCCACGTCCGTGGTCTCCAGGTAGCGGTGGGGCCAGTCGACGACGATCTCGTCCGCCTCGGGGAAGCGGGTCTTCGTCGCGAAGACGGGCCGCGCGTCGCACACCGTCACCCGGTAGCCGAGGAACTTACCGATCCGCACCAGGGCGGACGCGAAGTCGATGGCGCCGAAGACGATCATCCGCGGGGGCGGGACGCTGGACTCGACCAGCACCTTCAGCGGCTCGCCGCAGAGCCGGCCGTCGGCGCCGATCTCCAGTACGCCGGTCCGGCCGGCCTCGAGCATGGCGCGGGCCTCCTCGGCGACGGTGCGGTCCAGCTCGGGGTGTCCGCCGAATCCGCCCTGGTGAGCGCCTTCGGTACGGACGAACACGGCGCGGCCCATCAGCTCGGCCGGGCCCTGCGCCATCCGGGCCACCGCCGCCGCCTCGCCGCGGGCCGCGGCGGCCAGGCCGGCCGCGAACACCTCCCGTGCGGGCGAGCCCACACGGATCGGGGTGACCAGGATGTCGATGATTCCGCCGCAGGTCAGCCCCACGGCGAAGGCATCGTCGTCGCTGTATCCGAAGCGCTCCCGGACGGTCTCGCCGTCCTCCAGCGCCTGCAGGCACAGCTCGTAC
The DNA here is from genome assembly GCF_044761485.1 of Streptomyces sp. NPDC097617. Taxonomy (NCBI): domain Bacteria; kingdom Bacillati; phylum Actinomycetota; class Actinomycetes; order Kitasatosporales; family Streptomycetaceae; genus Streptomyces; species Streptomyces sp. NPDC097617. Next base: position 134,863 of record NZ_JBIWCL010000025.1, on the reverse strand, counting down.
ACCGCACCCTCCACGCATCCACCGGAGACCGAACCGATGGCCGTGCCCTCGCTGTCGACAGCGAGTGCGGCACCGGGCTGCCGGGGCGCGCTCCCGCCGACCGCCACGACGGTGGCGACGGCGAAGTCACGTCCCTGCCCGACCCACCGGTTCAGCTCTTCGGCGATGTCCAGCATGGGGGCCTCCTCGGAGAGGTTCGGTTCCAGTATCGGATACGTGGCGGGTGCGGTACTCGTCGGACGGACCGGGTCCGGCCTGGTCAGCCGACCCCGAGCCAGTGCTCGATCGGGTTCAGGGCGAAGAAGACCACGAAGATCGCGGTCAGCGCCCACATGAAGCCGCCGATCTCCCGGGCCTTGCCCTGAGCGATCTTGATGGCGACGTAGGAGATGACACCGGCGGCGACGCCGGCCGTGATCGAGTACGTGAAGGGCATGATCACGACCGTCAGGAAGACCGGGATCGAGGTCGCGCTGTCGGCCCAGTCCACGTGGCGGGCGTTCTGCATCATCATCGCGCCGATGACGACCAGGGCCGCGGAGGCGACCTCACCCGGGACGATCTGCGTGATCGGGGTGAAGAAGAGGCAGGCGGCGAAGAAGAGGCCGGTGACCACGGAGGCGAGACCCGTACGGGCACCCTCGCCGACACCGGTCGCGGACTCGACGAACACGGTCTGACCGGAGCCGCCCGCGACGCCACCGATGGCGCCACCGGCGCCGTCGATGAAGAGCGCCTTGGACAGGCCCGGCATGCGGCCCTTGTCGTCGGCCAGCTTGGCCTCGGTGCCGACGCCGATGATGGTGGCCATGGCGTCGAAGAAGCCGGCGAGCACCAGCGTGAAGACGATCATGCCGACCGTCATGTAGCCGACGTCGCCCCAGCCGCCGAAGGAGACGTCACCGAAGAGCGAGAAGTTCGGCATCGAGACCGCGGAGCCGTCGAGCTCCGGCGGACCGTTCTTCCAGGCCTTCGGGTCGATGTCCACGATGGCGTTGAGGATCGCGGCCAGGACGGTACCGCCGACGATGCCGATCAGGATCGCGCCGGGCACCTTGCGGGCCTGGAGCATGAAGATGGCGATCAGGGTGATGCAGAAGAGCAGGACGGGCCAGCCGGACAGCTCGCCGACCGCACCGAGCTGGACGGGGGGACCGAACTCCGGCCCCTTGCCGACGAAACCGGCCTTGAAGAAGCCGATCAGGGCGACGAAGAGGCCGATGCCCATGGTGATCGCGTGCTTGAGCGCGAGGGGGATCGCGTTCATGATCATCTCTCGGAGGCCGGTGACGACCAGGAGACAGATCACGACTCCGTAGACCACACACATACCCATGGCCTGCGGCCAGGTCATCTGGGGGGCCACCTGCGAGGCCAGCACGCCGGACACGGACAGACCGGCGGCAAGGGCGAGCGGCACCTTGCCGACGAAGCCCATCAGGAGCGTGGTGACGGCCGCGGCGAAGGCGGTGGCGGTGATGATCGCCGACCCGTCCATCACCGTGCCGGCGACGTCCTTGCCCGACAGGAGCAGGGGGTTGAGCAGCAGGATGTACGCCATGGCCATGAAGGTCGTGATACCGCCACGCACCTCATTGCCGACGTTGGAGCCTCTGTGCGTGATGTGAAAGTAGCGGTCGAGCCAGGACCGTCCGGCGGGTGGCTGAGAGCCGTCGCCGGCCTCTTCCGCGGTGGTCTTGGGCTCTACTGACGATTGGGTCATGGTGCCTAACTCCCAAGGTTCAAAGGGGCACCCGCTTGGAGATTGGAGACGCGGGATTTGGGATGGTGCGTTTGGCTGCACGACCCGGGGTGACGGCCCGAGGCGACGCGAAGGTGCACTGCGTTTACTGCGGGTAGTGCGGGGGTGACCGCTGGTACTACGGGGGTTCTTGCAGGGGTACTGCCAAGTGAAGGGACCGCGAGCGGTGCGGTGCTTCGTAGGTCCTCCGGACGGTGCGCCGTGAAGTGTGACGTTCCCATGCGCACCGCCCGGAGAGTCTGAGGAGGTCCAGGGGCCTCGCGGCCCCCGGACCACGCCGTCCTAGAGGGTCCCGGTAAGGGCTTCCGGACGGATCGGCGTCTTGTTGATCTCAAGACCCGTCGCCTGCCGGATCGCCGCGATGACGGCCGGGGTGGACGAGAGGGTCGGGGCCTCGCCCATACCGCGCAGGCCGTAGGGGGCCTTCGGGTCGGCGAGCTCCAGGACGTCGACCGGAATGGTCGGGGTGTCGAGGATGGTCGGGATCAGATAGTCCGTGAAGGAGGGGTTGCGCACCTTCGCGGTCTTCGGGTCCACGATGATCTCTTCCATGATCGCGACGCCCAGGCCCTGGGTGGTACCACCCTGGATCTGGCCGACCACGGAAAGCATGTTGAGGGCCTTGCCGACGTCCTGCGCGGTCGCCAGCTCGACGACCTTGACGAGGCCGAGCTCGGTGTCCACCTCGACGACCGCGCGGTGCGCGGCGAAGGTGTACTGGACGTGGCCGTTGCCCTGGCCGGTGACGAGGTCGAAGGGCTCGGTCGCCGCGTGCCGGAACTCGAGCTCGAGGTCGATGGCCTCGTTCTCGAGGATGTCGGCGATGTCCGCGAGGACCTCGCCGCCGTCGGTGACCACCTTGCCGCCTTCGAGCAGCAGCTCGGCCGTCGCCCACGCGGGGTGGTACGAGCCGTTCTTGCGGCGGCCGATCTCCAGGAGGGCCTCGCGTACGGCCTCACAGGTGTTCTTCACGGCGCCACCGGTCATGTACGTCTGCCGGGAGGCGGACGTGGAACCGGCGGAGCCGACCTGCGTGTCGGCCGGGTGGATGGTCACCTGCGTGACACCCAGCTCGGTACGGGCGATCTGCGTGTGGACGGTGATGCCGCCCTGGCCGACCTCCGCCATGGCCGTGTGGACCATCGCGACGGGCTCGCCGTTGATGACCTCGAGCCGCACGCGGGCGGTCGAGTAGTCGTCGAAGCCCTCGGAGAAGCCGACGTTCTTGATGCCGACCGCGTAGCCGACGCCGCGGACGACGCCCTCACCGTGCGTGGTGTTCGACAGGCCGCCGGGCAGCGCGCGGACGTCCGCGCTCTCGCCGGCGCTCTCCCACTGGCGCTCCGGCGGCAGCGGGCGGGCCTTGACGCGGCGCAGCAGCTCGGCGACGGGCGCCGGGGAGTCGACGACCTGGCCGGTCGGCATGACCGTGCCCATCTCCATGGCGTTCAGCTGGCGGAACTCGACCGGGTCCATGCCCAGCTTCGCCGCGAGCTTGTCCATCTGGGCCTCGTAGGCGAAGCAGGCCTGGACGGCGCCGAAGCCCCGCATCGCGCCGCAGGGCGGGTTGTTCGTGTAGAGCGCGATCGCCTCGATGTCCACGTCCTCCAGGACGTAGGGACCCACCGAGAGGGAGGAGGCGTTGCCCACGACCGCCGGGGAGGCGGACGCGTACGCGCCGCCGTCCAGGACGATCTTGCACTTCATGTGCGTGAGCTTGCCGTCCTTGGTGGCGCCGTGCTCGTAGTAGAGCTTCGCCGGGTGGCGGTGCACGTGGCCGAAGAAGGACTCGAACCGGTTGTAGACGATCTTGACCGGCTTGTTCGTGGCCAGGGCCAGCAGGCAGGCGTGGATCTGCATCGAGATGTCCTCGCGGCCGCCGAAGGCACCGCCGACGCCCGAGAGCGTCATACGGACCTTCTCCGGCGGCAGGCCCAGGACCGGGGCGATCTGCTGGAGGTCCGAGTGCAGCCACTGGGTGGCGACGTACAGCTCGATGCCGCCGTCCTGCGACGGCACGGCCAGGCCGGACTCCGGGCCGAGGAAGGCCTGGTCCTGCATGCCGAAGGTGTACTCGCCCTCGACGATGACGTCGGCGCGCTTGCGGGCCTCTTCCACGTTGCCGCGGATGATCGGCTGGCGGTGCACGATGTTCGGGTGCGGGACGTGACCGATGTGGTGGTCGTCGCGGCCCTCGTGGATCAGCGGCGCGTCGGGGGCGAGCGCGGAGGCCTCGTCCGTGACGAGCGGCAGCTCGCGGTAGTCGATCTTGATCTTGGCAGCCGCGCGGCGGGCGGTCTCCGGGTGGTCGGCGGCCACGAGGGCGACCGGCTCTCCGTGGTGGCGTACCCGGCCGTTGGCGAGTACCGGGGTGTCCTGGATCTCCAGGCCGTAGTTCTTCATCTCGGCCGGCAGGTCGTCGTACGTCAGCACCGAGTACACGCCGGGCATGGCGAGGGCCTCGGAGATGTCGATGGAGACGATCTCGGCGTGGGCGACGGTGCTGCGCAGCGTCTGGCCCCACAGCATGTCCTCGTGCCACATGTCCGAGGAGTACGCGAACTCGCCGGTGACCTTGAGGGTGCCGTCGGGACGGAGAATCGATTCGCCGATGCCGCCCTTGTTGTGCTTCTGGGTGACGTTCGTCGGCGTACCGGCGGGCACGGTGCGGGTGTTCTGAGCCATGGTCAGACCGCCTCTGACTGACGGGCGGCCGCGAGGCGGACCGCGTCGAGGATCTTCTCGTAGCCCGTGCAGCGGCAGAGGTTGCCGGACAGGGCCTCACGGATGTCCTGGTCGGACGGGGAGGCGTTCTCCTCCAGCAGCGCGTCCGCCTGGATGAGCAGACCCGGGGTGCAGAAACCGCACTGCACGGCGCCGGCGTCGATGAATGCCTGCTGGATGTTGGAGAGCTCCACGCCCTCGCCGGTCTGGGAGTCGCCGGCGGGCTTGGCCTGCCACTGCTTGGCCGCGTCCAGGGTCACGCCCTTGCTGCCGCAACCGCCGCCGGTACCGCAGGCACCGCCGTGACCGTGCTCGTCGCGCTGCTTGGAGAACTCCGCCAGACCCTCGACGGTCACGACGTCGCGACCCTCGACCTGACCGGCGGCCACCAGACACGAACAGACCGGCACGCCGTCGAGACGGACGGTGCAGGAACCGCACTCGCCCTGCTCACAGGCGTTCTTGGAACCGGGCAGGCCCAGGCGCTCGCGCAGGACGTAGAGAAGGGACTCGCCCTCCCACACGTCGTCGGCTTCCTGCTGACGGCCGTTGACAGTGAAATTGACGCGCATGATTACGCAGCCCCTTCAAGCGAGCGGCCGTTGCCGGTTCCGCGGTACTGCTCCCAGGTCCAGACGAGCTGGCGGCGAGCCATGATGCCGACCGCGTGACGGCGGTACTTCGCCGTGCCGCGGACGTCGTCGATCGGGTTGGCCGCGCCGGAGGCGAGGTCACCGAACTGCTTGGCGATCGACGGGGTGATGACCTTGCCGGACTCCCAGAAGCCGCCGTCCTCGAGCGCGGCGTTCAGGAACTCCTCGGCGGCCTTCGCGCGGATCGGGGTCGGCGCGGCCGAACCGATTCCGGTGCGGACCGTGCGGGTGTCCGGGTGCAGCGCCAGGCCGAACGCGCAGACCGCGATGACCATCGCGTTGCGGGAGCCGACCTTGGAGTACTGCTGGGGACCGTCCGCCTTCTTGACGTGGACGGTCTTGATGAGCTCGTCGGCGGCGAGCGCGTTGCGCTTCACGCCGGTGTAGAACTCGTCGATCGGGATGAGGCGGGAGCCGCGTACGGACTCCACCTCCACCTCGGCGCCCGCCGCGAGCAGCGCGGGGTGGGAGTCACCGGCCGGCGAGGCACAACCGAGGTTGCCGCCGACGCCGCCGCGGTTGCGGATCTGCGGGGACGCGACCGTGTGCGAGGCGAGCGCCAGTCCCGGAAGCTCCGTACGGAGGTTCTCCATGATCTGCGTGTACGGGACGGAGGCGCCCAGGCGAACCACATCCTCGCCGACCTCCCACTCCCGCAGCAGACCGATGCGGTTCAGGTCCAGGAGGTACTCCGGCCGACGGTGGTCGAAGTTGATCTCGACCATCACGTCGGTGCCACCCGCAATCGGCACAGCTGTGGGGTACTCGGCCTTAGCGGCGAGTGCCTCCTCCCAGCTGGCGGGGCGAAGGAAGTCCATGAGCGGCTCTCTTCTTCTTCATCGTGTCGTTTACTTCGAGCCAGGAGGCCCGGGAGCCCTCGACTGGTCGTTCACGTGCTGTTAACGCGGTGTGGACCCAGTACACAAGCCGCCCGTCCCCCGGGTGCAGTCACCGAAACCATGAAGGAGTTGGCTGACGGCCTCCCTCGTCTTGTAGATTCGTATGAAAGGCAGGATGCGACGACCTGCCCGATTTCCAACGGCAACATTCGAGACAGATCGGCGGCGACATCATGCGGCTGCGCGCACTGCTGGAAACCGAGGCGCTGGGGCTGCGGCTGCTCGGCGGCGAGGGTGAACTCGACCGGACGGTCCGCGGGGTCATGACGACCGACCTGCGCGATCCCAGCCGGTACCTGTCGGGGGGCGAGCTGGTCCTCACTGGCCTGGCCTGGAGACGAAATTCAGCCGACTCCGAGCCATTCGTACGAATCCTGGCGAGTGCGGGCGTCGCCGGCCTCGCCGCGGGCGAGGCGGAGCTGAGCGCGATTCCGGACGATCTCGTTTCGGCCTGCGTGCGCAACCGGCTGCCGCTGTTCGCTGTGAACGAGGACGTTGCATTCGCCACGATCACCGAGTACGTCGTGCGGCAGGTCTCGGGCGAGCGCGCCGGAGACCTGGCGGCCGTCGTGGACCGGCACCGCCGGCTGATGACCTCGGGTCCGGCCGGCGGCGGCCCCGACGTGGTGCTCGATCTGCTCACCACCGACCTCGATCTCCGGGCCTGGGTGCTGTCCCCCACCGGCCGGCAGATCGCCGGGGCGGGCGAGCCGCTGGCGCCGGGCGTGTGCGCAGTACTGGCGGGCGAGCACCTTGCGGCGGTCCGGACGGGCCGCAGGGGGCCGCATCGGATCTCCATCCAGGGTATTACCTACTCGCTCTTCCCGATCAGGGGACACGGCCGCGGCGCGGCCGGTCCGGCCGCCCGGGACGTGCGCGAGACGGTGCTCTCGGACTGGCTGCTCGCCGTCGAGGCGGACGCGGGCGACTGGCCCGCCGAGCGCCTGGACCTGCTCCAGGGCGTCACCCAGCTGATCGCCGTGGAACGGGACCGGCGCGACGCGGCGCGCACGGTGCGCCGCCGCCTCGCACAGGAGGTCCTGGAGCTGGTCCAGACGGGTGCGCCGCCCGCCGAGATCGCCGCCCGGCTGCGGGTGGCCGCCCCGGTGCTGCTGCCCGGCCTGGGCGCCGCCCCGCACTGGCAGGTCGTCGTGGCCCGGGTGGACTGGGAGGGCGGGGAGATCCCCGGCGGCCCGGTGGCGCAGTCGCTGCTGGAGGAGATCCTCGTCGACCCGTCGGTCTCGGGGCCCGAGCCCTCGGACCGCATCGCCGTGGCCCACGCGGGTGACGAGGCCATCGCCCTGGTACCGCTGCCCTCGCTGTCCGGGGACGCCGGGGAGGACAAGGGCCCGGCGTCGGCCCTGCACGCCGACGAGCTCCTCGCGACCGTACGGGACCCCCTGGCGGCCGGTCTGGCCGACGACGGCCGGCTCACGCTGGGCGTCAGCGCGGCCGTGCACTCCGCGGAGGGGCTGCGCGGAGCGCTGGAGGAGGCCCGGCACGCCCGCCGGGTCGCAGCGGCGCGCCCGGGCCGGGTCTGCGCGGCGGGTCACCACGAGCTGGCCTCGCACGTGCTGCTGCTGCCGTTCGTCCCGGACGACGTCCGCCGCGCCTTCACGGCCCGGCTGCTGGACCCGCTGCGGGACTACGACCGGCGCCACCGCGCGGAGCTCATCCCGACGCTGGAGGCCTTCCTGGACTGCGACGGTTCCTGGACCCGCTGCGCGACGCGCCTGCACCTGCACGTCAACACGCTGCGCTACCGCGTCGGGCGAATCGAGCAGTTGACGGGCCGGGACCTGTCCCGGCTCGAGGACAAGCTCGACTTCTTCCTCGCACTGCGGATGAGCTGAGAAGATCCGCCCCGCGGCCGCGCGGGTTCGGCCACGGGGCGGCTGATGATCCGTCCGGACTTTGTGAAAGAGTTCACCCAACCCCTTGGCCGATGCCGCCGATCCGTGCTCTCATTTCGCCCCAGGGCTCAATGACGCGCTGCTTGGTTGCTTTGGGGAGGGCAATGTGGCGGACACCGCCATGTCGGGTGCCGGATCAACCGGAGGGGACGACCCCCTTCAGCGGGCGATATGGCGGCTGCGCTCGCGCGGCTGTTGGACCGACGCGGCGGCGCTGCTGACGCCGCACGTCGGCAAGGCCGACCGGGCCGGCAATGCCGGGGCGGCCGTGCAGCGGACCGCGCTGCTGGTGGAGCGGTGCCTGTTCACCGGGCAGGGCTGGGCCGAGGCCGAGGACGCGCTGCGGATCGCCGAGGCGATCGCCCAGGACGACGACGACCGGGGCGCGGCCGCGTGCGAACGGGGCCAGCTGGCGTACGCCGCGACCGTGCTCGGCGTACGCGACCGGGCCGACGAGGCCCGCTCCGCGCTGGGCCGGGCGGCGGCCCTGCTGTCCCCGGAGTCCCGGACCCGCCCGCTGCTGGACTTCCGGCGCGGGCTCGTGGCCGAGCACCTGGCGGGCGCCCCGCAGTCGGCCCGGCCGGCCTACCACCGGGCCCACGCGGGGGCCGAGGCGCACGGGGACGCCCTGCTGCTGTCCTTCACCTGGCGGCACCTGGCCGCGCTGGCCCTGCGGGACGGGGAGGTGGCCGAGGCCCGCAGGGGCTTCGCGGAATCCCTGCGCATCCGGGAGGAACTGGGCTTCCTGATCGGTACGGCCCCGGCTCTGGCGGCGCTGGCCGAGGCCGAACCGGAACCGGAGGCCAGCCGGCTGCGCGCGGAGGCCCGCCGGCTGTTCCACCTGCTGGGCGGCGTCCCCACCTGGCTGGCGGACCAGCTCCACCCGACCGAATCCAGCCCCGCCGGCGTTTGAGGCGACCTTTTGAGCCCCGCCGGCGTTTGAGGCGACCTTTTGAGCCCGGCCGGCGTTTGAGGCGACCTTTTCGGCCCGGCCGGCGTTCGAGGCGCCGGGTCCGGGGCGGGGGCCCCGGGGGTGGTCAGGCCGGGGAGCCCGCGAAGTGTTCGCGGACCAGGGACTCCACCACGGGGAGGTCCCGTGCGATCAGCGCCTCCAGCAGCGCCGAGTGCTCCGCCGCGTCGGCGACCAGATCGGCCCGCCGCACCCGCGGAGCGCCCGGCAGGGGCCACTGGGCGCGGCGGTGGAGTTCCTCCGCCACCTGCACCAGCTGGTCGTTGCCGGCCAGCTTCAGCACCGCCCGGTGGAAGTCCCGGTCCGCCTCCGCGTAGCCCGGCAGGTCACCGGCCGCGGCCGCCTCGGCCGTGGCGGCCGCGGCCGGGCGCAGCGCCTCCCAGGTGTCCGGGGCCACCGTGCGGGCCAGCCGGAGCATCACGGGGACTTCGAGCAGCGTCCGGACCTCGGCCAGCTCGGCCAGCTCCCGCGGGGTGCGGGAGAGCACCCGGAACCCGCGGTTCGGCAGGCATTCCACCGCCCCCTCCGCGGCCAGCTGCTGCATCGCCTCGCGGACGGGGGTGGCGGAAACCCCGAAGCGCTCCCCCAGGGCCGGTCCGGAGTAGATCTCTCCCGGCACCAGCTCGCCTTCGAGCAGGGCCGCGCGCAGGGCGTCGAGCACCTGACCGCGCACCGAATGGCGCAACACCTTCCGCCTTTGTGCCGGTACCCGGGCATGGGCCGTTTCGTGCACGCGGTCCTCCTCCGGGTCTCGACCTGCCCTTGAGAATAAGTGACGGCGCTCGCCCGGAGGAGGTGCGGATCGATCCGAATCAGGTAAGGTAAGGCTAACCTGTTAACGATCGTGTGATTCTGTGATTCGGTGGCCCGTCATGACCGTCACGACCTTCCCGGCTGTCACATCCGCCCCGCCCGGCTCTGCGGTGACGGATGCGTACAACCGGCTGGCCGAGGCGTACGGCGGCCTGCGGGTGCTCGAGCGAACCGCTGACGAACCCCTCCCTCGCGGTGCGGGATGGGTCGGCGCGGACGAGCTCGCGGCCGGCGGGCCGGCCCTGGACGCCTTCCTCGCCTGGGACAACGCCCAGGTCCTGCGGGACTACGGGACCCAGGCCCGGCCCGATGTGATCGCGGGCTTCGGGCTGCACCGGTACGCGTGGCCGGCCTGCCTGCTGATCACCCTCCCGTGGTTCCTGCACCGGCGGGTGCCCCGGTTCCCGGTCGGCGAGGTGGCCTTCCACCGGACCCTCGGACGGCTGAGCGTGCGCGTGGGGGAATTCGCCTGCCTGCCGGACGATCCGGCGGCCGTACTTCCGGGGGCCCGTGTCGTGCCCGACGAGGAGGCGCTGCGCGAGGAGGTACGGGCTGCGGTGGCCCAGCACCTCGGACCGCTGCTGGAAGGTCTCGGCCCGCGCATGCGGCGCGGCCGCCGCGCCCTGTGGGGCATGGCGACCGACGAGGTCGTGGAGAGCCTCTGGTACATCGGCAGCCTGCTCGGCGAGGAAGAGCGCGCGATGGCCGAGCTGGAGGCATTGCTGCCCGGCTCGACGGCCCCGTACACCGGGGGTGCGGGGTTCCGTACGCTCACCGGGCCCGAGGGCCAGGAGCTGCCCACCCGGGACCGGGCCGGCTGCTGCTTCTTCTACACCATCCGCCCCGAGGACACCTGCGTCACCTGCCCGCGTACCTGCGACGCCGACCGCATCGCCCGCATCGCGGCGACCGCTGCCTGAACCCACCCCGTACGACTGACCGTAATCGAACGCAACTCGCTTCGCACGGGCGCCAGTTCGAATCACAACACCCTATCCGGCGGGCCCCGCCCCCCGATGGCGTCCACTTGCCCCGAAACCCGCGTGCACGACTCACCGGCTGCGCCACTATGGCGCCCGGAAAGCCGCACAGCCGCATAGCCGCATACGCGAGGCAAGGGACATCCGCATGAGACTGACCGACATATCGCTGGACTGGCTGCTGCCCGGCAGCCTGCTGATCCTGGGCGTACTTGCGGCAGTTGCGGTACTGGCCCGTGGCAAGCGGGAGAGCGAGAAAGCCGCGGCCGACGACAGCTGGGAGCGCAGCGAGGAACGGCGGCGGCGCAAGGAAGCCGTCTACGGGAGCGCTTCGTACGTTCTGCTCTTCTGCTGCGCGGCGGTCGCCGCCGCGCTCTCCTTCCACGGACTGGTCGGCTTCGGCCGGCAGAACCTCAATCTCTCCGGAGGCTGGGAGTACCTGGTCCCCTTCGGCCTCGACGGCGCCGCCATGTTCTGCTCGGTGCTCGCCGTGCGCGAGGCCAGCCACGGTGACGCGGCCCTCGGCTCGCGCATGCTCGTCTGGCTGTTCGCGGGCGCGGCCGCCTGGTTCAACTGGGTGCACGCCCCGCGCGGCCTCGGCCATGACGGGGCCCCGCAGTTCTTCGCGGGGATGTCGCTCTCGGCGGCCGTGCTCTTCGACCGCGCCCTCAAGCAGACCCGCCGGGCGGCGCTGCGCGAACAGGGCCTGATCCCCAGGCCGTTGCCCCAGATCCGGATGGTCCGCTGGCTGCGGGCCCCCCGGGAGACCTTCGGCGCCTGGTCGCTCATGCTGCTGGAGGGGGTGCGCACCCTCGACGAGGCCGTGGACGAGGTGCGCGAGGACAAGAAGGAGAGGGAGCAGGACCGGCACCGCAGGCGCGACCAGAACCGGCTGGACCGGGCGCGCATCAAGGCGCTGGGCCGGCAGAACCGGGCGTTCGGGCGGTCCCGCGGCCGCCAGGTCGAGCTTCCCGAACTGACGCAGGGAGCGGGCTCCGCGCCGGTCGGCGCGGAGCCGGCCATACCGGAATCGGGACAGCTGCCACTACGACGCCGGCCCTCCCTGCAGGCCGTCAACGCAACCGAATCCACTGACGCGACCGGCACCCGGACGGTGGACCTCACCGCCGAGGACGACACCCAGACCATTCCCCGGCTGGACTCGCTGGAGCGCAAACTGAAGGACCTGGAGCAGCAGTTCGGCTGACCCGGTCCCCGAGATACGGGGAAACCCCGTGGGGCCCGCCTGCTCAGGCGGGCCCTGCGTCATGCCGTGCGTCGAGCTCGAACCACACCACCTTGCCACTGCCCAGGACGAGCGCGTCCACGCCCCAGTCGTCTGCGAGCGCCTGTACCAACACAAGTCCCCGGCCGTGCGTACCGTCGTCGGCGGTCGGTACGTACGGCCGGGGACGGCGTGCGGCGTAGTCCCGGACCTCCACCCGTAAGCGGGTGGCGGCGAGACTCGCGTGCACCTCCGCACCCCGGTCGGTATGGACGAGCGCGTTGGTGACGAGCTCGGTGATCAACAGTTCGGCCACCTCGGCGGCATCGGTCCGGCACCGGTGCCGCATCAACTCCCGCAGAGCCCTGCGCACTTCACCGATCGCCTTCAGGTCGGCCCGGCGTACGCTCCGGGTGATCCGCAGCGCGTCCACCGCTTCCCCGTCCTCGTCGGCGGACGGCTCACGCGGCACCGGCCTCCCCCTCCCCCACAACTTCCCGGTCTTCGCCCCCACCCGCACGGCGATGTCCCTCCCGTATCCTTGCTCTCGAACAGGTCTACGGGATGCATGCCCCCCGGGCGGTTCCGCACTCCTGCGGGCTTACGGGCGGGGTACGTCGCGGGGGTGGGAACGAGCCGTCCGGATCACGCGGCCCACCCCTCCGCGCCACACGATCCTGCCGGTGGACCGTGCAGATCCGGTCACCGTCCCAGCGCTGGTCTTCGGAGGAATCGATAGGGCTCCCGGGTCCGCGACCACGTCCACCGGAGCGGCTCCCCGGTACCGAGAAGCGTCCCGCGAGGCCCTGTGAGCTGCTCGGGGCTTCTCCACGCGGGCCACGGACGCACCGGCCGCGCGCGGCGGCGGCGAAGTCCGGGTCCTTGTCCGTCGTCGCGTGGGAGGGCAGGCCGGAAACCGACCTCTCCCACTGGACCGTTCCGAGCGCTGAGTTGTCGAAGAGGACCACTTCGACGGGCGGGTCGTACTGCACCAGGGTGAGGAAATCTCCCACCGGCACCGAGCAACCACCGTCACCCGACATCGACACCACTTGACTGCCGTTCGGGGAACGATAGCGCGCCGCCCACGCATTGCACATGCCGGTGTCGGCTTCGCCGCACCGGCGCCTTCAGGACGCGCACGGTCCTCCGTACGTCGCCCGGGAACGCAAGGTCCGACCGGGCCCGGCGGCTCTACAGGCGTCACCCGAATGGAGTAATCCAACGCGCCACCCACATGGGTGAAGATCAAGCTGAGTAGTGCCCCAACCGAATTAATCGTGAAAGGGAAACCACATGCGCATGCGACGAATTCTGGCCGCCGTCACGGCCACGGCAGCCCTCGCCGGACTCGGCCTCACGGGTGCCGCCACCGCTGTGGCGGCCGCCCCCAACACCGCCGTCACCGGCGCCAGCCCGACCAGGGGTGAGTGCGAGGACGGCGGCGGAACGGTCAACCTTGCGACCGGCTACTGCGATGGTGGCACGCGCGGCGGCGAGAAGATCGACTGAATCGCGCCGGGCGCCCCGCGGCCACACGCCGCGGGGCGCTCCGGCATGAGCATGCTGCACCGTCACCGTTACAGCGAGATACGTACGTCATGAGGGTCGAGGCCGATCCCTTCCGGGGCTGCCGTCCGGCCGCGCGGCGGCGCGGGCGCGCCGGTCACACCTCCCAGACCGCGGCGGCCGTGCGGTCGTCGGCGTACCCTTTGAGGCGGAGCTGGGTGTCCGCGAGGAAGGCGGCGAGGCCCGGCGGCTCCTGCTCGGCCCAGCGGGCGGCGAGCTCCGCCGGGAGGGCGGCCTCCTCCCGCATCGGCTCCGCCAGGCCCCCGGAGCACAGCAGCAGGGTGTCCCCCGGCCGGGCCACGGCTGCACGGAAGCGGAAACCGCCCTCTGTGTCCTCGGCCTGCCCGGCCGGCTCCAGGTCCTGCCACCGGCCCGAGCGGAGCCGGAAGACACCACCCGCCCCGGCGCCGAAGCACACCCGGGTACGGCACTGCGGGTCCACCGGGAGCAGCAGCCCGCGCAGTCCCGCCCAGTACGCCGGCTCCTCGAGCCCCATCTCGGCGGCGCGGGCCCGCAGTCGCCCGTAGCCCCGGTCGGTGAGGCGCTGGAGGCCGGACCGCAGGGCGTCGCGGCGTCCGGCGCGGATGTCGTCGGCCAGCCGGTCCTGGCTGCGGCCGACGGCGGCCGCGACCGTGCGGCACAGCTCGGCGGCGGCCTCGGCCGCCCCGGGGGCGGCGCGGTCCCCGCCCGCGAGGGCCACCAGGACCAGGGCGTCGTCGCCGCTGCCGAAGCGGGCGGTGAGCAGGAAGTCGCGGCGGGCCTCGCCGCGGTAGCGGGCGGAGTCCCCGCGCACGGAGGCGGCACGCAGGGTGTAGGTGCCGTAGCGGGCACCGTCCAGCACGGTGTCCGGGGTCAGCCCGTCGAGGGCGGCCGGGTCGGCGGGCGGGAGGGCGCCCGGCTCGGGCGCGTAGGTGGGGGCGCGGTCGCCCAAGTGGGACACCTCGGGCCGCAGGGCCGTGGTTCCGGGTCCAGGCTCGGACTCGGACGCGGACTCGAACGGGGATGCGGGCGTCGTGACGGGCCCGGGATTCGGCGCCACGGGGGGCGCCGACGTCGGCGGATCGAACCGGGGCTCCGTGCGTGGCGACTCCGGCCGCCGCACCGGAAGCTCGGGTTCCACCACCGGGGGCACGTCCACGCCCCCGAGCGCGTACCCGGTGGCACCGCCCGACCGCGGGTCCCGCGGCGGCGGCAGGGTGGGCAGGGTCGGGGTCCGCGTCGGGGCGGGCCCCGGCTCCGCGCTCCCCTGCCGGGGGCCGGGCAGCAAGGGTTCAGGGGCACGCGGGGGTTCCGGCGCACCCGGATCCGGCCCGAGGCCCGGCACCGACCCGAGAACCTGCCCCTGCCCCGGGCCGTGGCCGAGTTCCTGGCCAGGGCCAGGGCCCTGGGCCGGGTCCGTTGTCACGCCCGCCGCCGAGCGGAACCGGTGGTCCAGGGTGTCCCCCGGATCGGGTTCCGCTCCCGCGTCCGGGCCCTCGTAAAGCTTCTGCCACCAGTCGTCCGCGCCCTGCTGACTCATGGCTTCATTCTCGACCCCCCATGGGGACGGAAAACGCCGAATGCGCGAAAAGGGTCCACCGGACCGCCGTCCGGTGGACCCCTCCCGTTCCAGCCGTACGGATCAGCGCACGTCGTATGCCCGTACGACCGTCTGGGTGACCGTGGCACCCTTCGCGTCGGTCAGTTCGGCCTTCAGCGAGACCGGCTTCCCGGAGGCTCCGGCGTGGTCGACGACCGCGCTCCACCGGCCGCCGCGCTCGGTCACCTGCGCCTGCGTCCAGTGCTCACCGTCGTAGGAGTACGACAGCTTCGCCGACTTCAGCGCACCCGGCGTGTAGCCGGCGTGGCCGGTGACTCCCAGCCCGATGCTCTGGCCGTTCGCCGCCGCTACCGTCTTCATCGCGTCCAGCGGGGCCGCGTACCGCGGGAAGAGGACCCCCAGCCCCTGGGAGTACGCCGCCGCGTCGAGCTTCGAGGAGAAGCCCCAGGTGGTCCGCACCGCGGTGGAGCGCTCCCAGACGCGGGCGGGCGGGCCGATCTTCTCGATGGACTGGGTGAGTTCGTACCGGCCCTCCTCGGCCGGCACCTCGAAGACCCCGAACGGGTACCAGCTCTCGCCGACGACCTCGCCGTCCCGCTCGAGCACGAGCGATCCGATGTCGCCGAACGAGCCGGGCTGCGCCGCGTGGGCGCTGTCGCCCCACATGGCGGGCGCGAAGCCGATCAGGTTGCCCTGCCGCTCCGCCGCGAGGGTCTCCGTGCCCGCGGCGTCGCGCGGAGCGACCGGGCCGGTGACTCCGTCGTACCAAGTGGCGCTGGTCCGCTGCCCCTTGCCGTAGGTGCGCTGCTCGCCGACCATGAACTCGCCCCAGGGGAAGCTGCTGGAGAGCAGCTGCTCCCAGGCCGTGTCCCCGGCGGAGTGGTACTCGGTGCGCCGGCCCGGGGCCGCGACGGTCTCGATGCCGCCGAATTGGACGGCGGTGCCGATCGGCCGGTAGGCCCCGGCCAGGTCGATGAAGTCGGCCGCCACGCCCATGGAGTTGTACGTGGACTCGGTCTGTCCGAGGTCGCGGTCGCGCACCCGGTAGGTGTGGCCGCCGCCCTTGACCTCACCGGTCTCGGGGAGAGCGAGGGAGTAGACGTACGGGCTCTGCGCCTCGGCCTTCCAGGACAGGGTGACCCGGCCCGTCGCGAGCCGGGCCAGCAGCGCCTTCGCCTCGCCGGTCTCGATGGTCAGCGCGGGCAGCGCGCCGCCCGCGTAGCCGGTGAATCCGGTCCAGCGGCCGGGTGCCTCGCGGTGGGCGAGGACCGCCTTGGCACCGGCGGCCCGCGCGTTCTGCGCGATCTCGTGCAGGGCCCCGTCGACCGCCTTCACACCATACGCGGCTTCTACGCCTCCGTCGAAGGCCGCGCCGAGGACGGCGGGTTCGAGTTCGCGTCCTACTGGCGGGCGGCCGCGCCGCTCGTCTCCGAGTTGAAGCGGCGCTCGCCGGTGGCGTCGTCGGTGCCGATCACGTCCAGCGAGGAGGGGCCGGCGGCGGGGCGGCCCGCCCGGTCGACGAGCTTGACGCGCAGGGTCACCGTCTCGGGCTCGACGTAGAGCGAGAAGGGGGTGGAGACGCGCACGCCGTTCGCGGTGGCGACGACGCGGCCGGTGACGTCGCCGTACTGGGAGCGCTCCAGCTTCGCCGCCGGGTCGAGGGCGAGCGGCACCCTGGTGGTGGCGCCGGCCGGGACGGTCACGGTACGCCGCGCCAGGCGGGCCACCTGGCCGCGGACGGGCGAGCCGTCGTTGCCGGTGACCTTCTCGACGGCCAGGTTCAGGGTGACGGGGCTCGTGCCGGTGTTGGTGTAGGGGACCTCGACGGTGGTGCGGTCACTGCGGTCCTGCGGCCAGTTGTAGGTGCCGCCCTGGACGGCGGGCGCGCCGGTGACGGTGGCGTCGAGGGCGGCCTTCACGTCGAGGCGGCCGCCGCCGGTCTCCCGGACGTCGCCGGGGACCCCGGTCGCGGCCGAGCCGACGAGGGCGGCCTTGATCTGCTGCGCGTTCCACTCGGGGTGGCACTGCTTGACGATGGCGGCGGCGCCCGCCACGTGCGGCGTGGCCATCGAGGTGCCCGACATGGACTGGTACGCGTACACCCCGCGGCCGCCCGCCGCGGCGGCGGAGATCCCCACGCCGGGCGCGGCGATCTCGGGCTTGAGGGTGTGCTGGAGTCCGGCCGGGCCGCGGCTGGAGAACACGGCCGTCCGGTCGTCGCGGTCGACGGCGCCCACGGTCAGGGCGGAGGCGGCGCAACCGGGCGAGGAGACCGTGTTGTTGCCGGGTCCGGAGTTGCCGGCGGCGACGACGAACAGCGGGCCCTGCCGGGAGAGCCGTTCGGCGGCGGCGGCCAGCGGGTCGTCGCAGGCCGTCCGGGAGGGGTCGCCGAGGCTCATGGAGACCACGTCGGCCTTGGCCTCGACGGCCCACTCCATGCCCGCGATGATCCATGAATCGAGGCCGTAGCCCCCGTCGTTGAGGACCTTTCCGCTGAGCAGTTCGGCGCCGGGAGCCACACCCTTCTTGGCGCCGCCGCTCTCGGCGCCGGAGCCGCCGACCGTGGAGATGGTGTGGGTGCCGTGGCCCTGCCGGTCGGCATCGGTGTCGGAGTCGGTGAAGTTCTTCGACGCCGAGACCCGGCCCCTGAGGTCGGGGTGGTCCAGGTCGGTACCGGTGTCGAGGACGGCGACCTTGGTGCCCTTGCCGTCGTACCCGGCGGCCCAGGCGGCGGTGGCGGCGACCTGCCGGGTGGAGCGTTCCAGGTTCGCCCGGACCTTGCCGTCCAGCCACAGCTTCTTGAGCCCGCCCGAGACGGAGCGCGCGCGGGCGTCCGTACCGGTGACGTCGGACCAGAACGCGACGGCCTGCTCCTTGTCGGCGGCGAGCGCGACGGCGCCGATGGAGGCGAGGACGAGAGCGCGGTCGGCGCCGCGCGGGGCGGGCGGGGCGCTGCGCGCCACGTTCACGGAACCGTCGTAGACCGCGATGAGCGGCAGCTTCTTGGTGTGCGCGTCGTCGTAGCCCTGCCGGACGAGGCCGGTGACGTTGAAGAGCTCGTCGTCGACCGTGCCGGCGGCGAGCGCCTTGACCGCGCTCTCGGGGTAGACGTACAGGTCCTGGCCCGACCGGCGGGTCTGCACGAGCGGCTGCGAGCCGTCCGCCCGCGGCATCGCGGTGGCGGCGGTGCGGCCGGCGGTGTCCGTGGACACCAGGATCCGGTCACCGGTGACCAGGGTCACCGTGACGGGTGCCGTGGGCTGCTTTCCGGCCGCCTCGCTGCCGACGAGGGGTCTCTTCCCCGCTCCGGGCGCTCCGTCGGCCGGCTGCGCCGCCGACGGGCCGACGGCGGTGACAGCCAGGACGGCCGCGGTGGCCGCCCCGAGTGCCGTACGCGATATCGGACGCATCGCTCTCCCCAGGTGAATTCCGGCCAACTACTGCATTGCACGGCGAAAGCGCCGCGTAAATGGCTTCAGGCCGGCGGATGTTGGTGCTGCGGTGGCGTCACCTTGGCAGAGTGGCGCCGGGTGCGGCGATGATGTCCGCGGCGGGTTTGCGCCGTGGCCGCTTCCCGCCAGGCGCGTGTCGAAAGGTGGGTGGACGGGATGCTGGGTGCGATAGGGCTGGACGAGGGCCAGGAGTCGGCGTACCGCGCGCTGGTCGCGCTGGGGGCGGCGGAGGTGCCCGATCTCGCGCACCGGCTGACCCTGCCGGTTCCGCACACCGAACGGGCCCTGCGCCACCTGGAGCGGCAGGGGCTGGCGGCACAGTCCTCGGCCCGGCCCGGGCGCTGGGTGGCGGCCCCGCCGGGGGTGGCCCTCGGGGCCCTGCTGACCCAGCAGCGGCACGAGCTGGAGCAGGCGGAACTGGCGGCGGCGCTGCTGGCCGAGGAGTACCGGGCGGAGGCGACCGAGCCCGCGGTGCACGACCTGGTGGAGGTGGTGCAGGGCGCGAGCGCGGTCGCGCACCGCTTCCACCAGATCCAGCTGGGCGCGGAGAAGGAGGTCTGCGCGCTGGTCACCGGCCGGCCGCAGGTGGTGACGGGGACGGACAACGACGCGGAGGACCGGGCCTTCGGCCGCGGGGTCGACTACCGGGTGGTCATCGAGCGGGAGGTGCTGGGCCTGCCGAGCGGGATCCGGGAGGCGTCGACGGCACTGGGCCGGGGCGAGCAGGTCCGGGTGACCGAGCGGGTCCCGACGAAGCTGGTGATCGCGGACCGGACGCTGGCCATGGTCCCGCTGACGGCCCGCGGGGCGGAGCCGGCGGCGCTGGTCGTGCACGCGTCGGGGCTGCTGGAGTCCCTGACCGGCCTGTTCGAGGCGGTGTGGCGGGAGTCGCTGCCGCTGCGGCTCGGGCCGGCCGGGTCGGCGCAGGAGTCCGGGGGCAGCCCCGACGCCACGGATCTGGAGATCCTCTCGCTGCTCCTGGCGGGTATGACGGACGCGAGCGTGGCGAAGCACCTGGAGCTGGGGCTGCGGACGGTGCAGCGGCGGGTCAAGGGGCTGATGGAGCTCTCCGGGGTGACCACCCGGCTGCAGCTGGGCTGGCACGCGTTCGAGCGGGGCTGGGTGGCCCGATAGCCGCTGGTCGGTCAGGCTGAGCGCATGGATCTGCCTCAGCTGCTCCTGGTGGGGCTGGTGCTGCTGCTCGGGGTGGTCGGAGTGCTGATCCCGGGGGTGCCGGGCACCTGGCTGGTGTGGGCGGGGCTGGTGTGGTGGGCGCTGCACGTGCGCTCGACGCTCGCCTGGTCCCTGCTGGTCGCGGCGACGGCCCTGCTGCTGGTGGTCCAGGTGGTGAAGTGGCTGCTGCCGCCCCGGCGGGTGCGGGGGCTCGGCGTCACCTCCCGGATGGCGGTGTTCGCGGGCGCCGGTGCGGTCCTGGGCTTCGTCCTGGTCCCGGTGGTGGGGGCGGTACCGGGATTCGTGGGCGGCATCTACCTGTGCGAGCGGCTCCGCCTGGGGACGCACGGCGAAGCCCTGGCGTCGGTGCGGGCAGTGATGCGTTCGGTGGGGACGAGCGTGCTGGTGGAGCTGTTCGCGTGCCTGATGGTGGTCGGGGCGTGGGTGGGGGCGGTGGTCACGGGATAGCCGTCCGCGCGGCGGCGTACGCCCCTCGGCGTAGGGCTGCGGCCCGATGCGGTGCGGTGCGGGGGCTGCAAGGCTTGCGGGTGTGACGGACTTCAAGGGTTTCGGCGAGGCGGAGCTGGCATACCTGCGCTCCCAGCATCTGGGCCGGCTGGCCACGGTGGACGCGGCCGGTCAGCCGCAGGCGAACCCGGTGGGGTTCTTCCCGCAGGAGGACGGCACGATCCTCGTGGGCGGGCTGGCGATGGGCACGACGAAGAAGTGGCGCAACCTGCGGGGCAACCCGCGGCTGTCCCTGGTCGTGGACGATCTGGTGAGCACCCGGCCGTGGAAGGTGCGCGGCATCGAGATCCGCGGCCGCGCGACGCTGGAGACCGGCCCGCACGAGCTGGGCCCGCACTTCAGCCCGGAGGTGATCCGGATCCATCCGGAGCGCGTCCACGTGTGGGGGCTGTGACCCGATCCGAGCGCCGTGCTGACGCTCCGCTCAGGGACGCAGGGGCGACAGTTGTGGGGGGGTGAGCCAGTCGCCCACGGCGCACGGCAGGCCCTGCGGCAGCCCGGCTGACGCGTCCGGGGGTGGGGGGGGGGGGGCCCCCCCCCCCCCCCCCCCCGGGTGGGGGGCCCCCCCCCCCCCCCCCCCCCCCCCCCCCCCGGTTGGGGGCCCCCCCCCCGCTAACCC
>NZ_JBIWCL010000025.1:100064-114034 GCF_044761485.1 Streptomyces sp. NPDC097617 | reverse complement strand
GGCGGGGGGCGGGGGGGGGGGGGGCGGGGGGGGGGGCCGCCCCCCCCCCCGGCCGCGGGGGGGGGGGGGGGGGCGCGGGGGGGCGGGGGGGGGGGGGGGGGGGGGGCCCCCCCCCCCCCACCCCCGGACGTGTTTCAGGCCCGGCCGGTCCGCTTCGCGGCATAGTTGGCCCGGCCCTCCGCCGACTTCAGGCGCCAGTCACGGCGGATCTCCGACCGCAGCCGGGCGTCCGTCTTGGCGACGATCCGCTGGTTCTCCCGCAGCAGCTTGCGGTAGCTCTCCAGACGGCGCTCGGCGAGCTCGCCGGAGTCGAGGGCTGCCAGCACCGCGCAGCCCGGCTCCGCCTCGTGGGCGCAGTCGTGGAAGCGGCACCGCTGCGCGTACTCCTCGATCTCCGAGAAGACCTGGCCGACCCCGGTCTCGGCGTCCCACAGGCCGACGCCGCGCAGTCCGGGCGTGTCGATGAGCACGCCGCCGCCCGGCAGGGCGAGCAGGTTGCGCGTGGTGGTCGTGTGACGGCCCTTGCCGTCGACCTCGCGGGCCTCCTGCACCTCCATGACCTCGGCGCCGAGCAGTGCGTTGGCCAGGGTGGACTTGCCGGCGCCCGAGATGCCCAGCAGCACGCTGGTGCCGTCGCCGACGACCGCGGCGAGGACGTCCGTACCCTCCCCCGTGACGGAGGAGACGGTCAGTACCTGGACGCCCGGCGCGGCGGCCTCCACGTCCTGGACGAGGTGTCCGAGGGTCGCCGGGTCAGGGACCAGGTCCGCCTTGGTGAGGACGACCAGCGGCTGCGCCCCCGATTCCCAGGCCAGGGCCAGGAAGCGCTCGATGCGCCCCAGGTCCAGCTCGACGGCGAGGGAGACGGCGATGATGGCGTGGTCGACGTTCGCGGCGAGGATCTGCCCCTCGGACCGCTGCGAGGAGGTCGACCGTACGAAGGCGGTCCGGCGCGGCAGGTACGCCTTCACGTAGCGCGGATTGCCGGCCACTTCGACGGCGGCCCAGTCGCCGGTGCAGATGACCCGGAGCGGGTCGTGCGGGGTGACGAAGGCGGTGTCGGCGCGGACGATGCCGTCCGCGGTCATGAGGTCGCACTGGCCGCGGTCGACGCGTACGACCCGGCCGGGCAGCAGGCCCTGGGCGGCGTACGGGGCGAACTCGGCCTCCCACGCGTCGTCCCAGCCGAAGGGGGCGAGGGCGTGCGGGAGCGAGGCGTGCGAAACGGACGGGAAAGCGGAGAAAGACAAGGGGAACCCTTCACAGGGTGGCCCCGGCCGCGTGCGCTCGCTCAGTGGCGGCGCGCGAAGAGGTGTGAGGTCAGCCGGAGACCACAGAAGTGACATTGATGGTCTTCTGAGTGCGGGCAGCGCCCTGCGCAATGACAGTCATCAACGAACTCACCTCCGGGTCCACACACATGCTGTTCGTCCCCCACCGGTCGGCGGGAACGGGCTCACCGTAACAAGCCGGCTCCCACCGGTGCCACTTCTTTTTCGGGCGGCTTTCCGGGCCCGGCCCGGAGGCCGGCGGCCGACGCGCAGCAGCCCGACGCCGGCCCGCCGGGTCTGTGCGGCGGCGCACGCCGGCAGCGCCGCTCAGAACCTGCTCAACCGCTGCTCACTCGAGTCCGCGGCACCCCGGCCGGGGCCACGGCGATGTTTGACTGCGACGGTGTCGAGTGAGAGGGGCGGATCCCGCCATGGCTGACCAGCCTTCCGTGAGCATCGGCGGTGTGACCTACCGGGTGACACCGGAGTACCTGGCCAACGCGTCCAGCAACACCATGTCCACGGCGGTCGAGATCTCGGGGCAGTTGAGCGAGGTGAAGACATACGTGTCGAGCCTGGAGGCGAGCTGGCAGGGCATCGCCCACAACCAGTTCCAGATGCTGATGGCCGAGTACGACATCTACGCGCGGATGCTCAACGACGCCCTGGAGGGGATCTCCAAGGGGTTGCAGGGCAACTACGTCAACTACAAGGACTCCGAGCAGCAGAACGTGAACAACCTGATCGCGCTCGGCGCGGACGTGCCCAAGCCCTCTACCGGCACCAACTTCTCCTGACAGCCGCATCCACGAGGAGCGATTCATGGCCGATGTCGATGGCACCCCGATCTATGTGGGCGAAGGGCTCGCCGCGGCCGGTGGCTGGCTGAACGCGAGGGCCGGCGAGGTCTCCGGCGAACTCCAGGGCCTCAAGTCCCAGTTGATCCCGCTGGCGGACTCCTGGCGGGAGAGCCATGCCGCCACCTACTACCAGGACATGCAGAACGAGTGGGACCTGGCGGCCAACGGCCTGTTCGGGCCGGACGGAGTGCTCGGCCGCATCGCCCATGCCATGCACGTGAACTGGAACAACTACAGCGACGCCGAGTGGTCGAACATGTCCACCTGGCGCCGCTGACCCGACACCACCGAAGGAATCGTTCGTGCCCGATGAACGCTGCCGGGTCACCGTGGTCGGTGAACGCAGGCGCGTCGACCTCGCCCTCCCGGCGCAGGCCCCGATCGCCGAGTACGCCCCTCGGCTCGCCGCCCTGTGCGGCCGGCCCGAGTCCGAGGCGATGCCTCCCGTGTGGTCGCTGGCCGAGTCCGGGGGCTTGCCCATGGCCCCCGGCGACTCGCTGGCCGACGCGGGGATCACGGACGGAGCCACGCTCTACCTGCGCGACCACCGGGACGGCGAGTGGGGCGAGCTGACCGTCACCGACCTGGACGAACAGGTCACCGCGGCGCGCGCGGACACCGGTCTGTGGAGCGCCCGCCGCCGCGCGCAGGCGGTGCTGGGGGCGGGTCTGCTGGTGACCGTCGTCGGCGCGGGATGGCTCGGGGCGCACCGTGTGGCGGGTCCGGCTGTGCTGCTCTTCGTGTTCGCCGCGCTGGCCTCGGCGCTGCTCGCCCGGTACGCGACCCGCAAGAACTGGCCGATTCCGGGCTCTGTCCGCCGGCTCCTGGCGCTGACGGCCTGCCCGCTGCTGGCCTGTGCCGGCCTCGGCGCTCCGCTGCACGGGCCGGTGGCCACCCCGGTGCTGGTCTCGGTCACCGCCGCGCTCGGCGCGCTCGCCGGGCTGGTGGCACTGCCCTCGCCGTCCACCGTTGTGCTCCAACTGATCACCGCCGTGGCCGCGTTGTTCGTGGTGCCGCTGACCGTGCTGCACGCGGGCCGCACCGGCTCGGCCGCCGTACTGGCCCTGAGCCTGTACCTGGTGGCCGGCCTGCTGCCCCGGGTGACCAGCCAGGTCGCGGTACTCGTGCCCACCGGACCGGACACCGGTGCGTCCGTCATGGACAGTGCGGACGTGGCTGCCGTGGTGCGCCGCGGCAACGCGCTGCTCACCCTGCTCAGCGTGCTGACCACGACGGTGCTCACCGCCGCGCTGCTGGTCCTGAGCGCCTCCCGGGGGACGTACGCGCTCGCACTGCTCGGCGTGGTGAGCGTCGGGCTGCTGCTCCAGGCGGGCTCGGTGCGGGTACTGGCCGCCGTGCTGCCCCAGCTGGCCGCCGGAGTGATCGGGTTGCTGGCGCTGGCGATCCGGCTCCCCGAGTACCTCTTCGACTCCCGCGCCGCCGGGGCGCTCGCCGCCTTCGCCGCCGGGCCGGTGCTGGTCGGCTGCGGTCTGTTCCTCGCCTTCGGTGCCGCGCTGCGCCCCGTCGAGCAGGAACGCCCCACGTGGCCGTCGGCGGTGGCCACCTGCCTCGCGGTGGCCGGTCTGCCGCTGGCCGTCGGCGTCTTCGGCCTCTTCGGCCGGCTGGCCAACCTGGGGAGCGGGCTGTGACCGGCCGCCGCGTACGGGTTCGGGCCACGGCGGGGGGGCTCACTGTGAAGGCGACCGCGCAGCGGGTGGCGCCCGGCAGCTGGGGCGCGCACCGCACCATCACGGCGGCGGTGCGGGGAGCCCGGCCGGGTGCCGTGATCACCGTCCAGGCCGGCACCTACACCGAGAGCATCGTGCTCGACAAGGACGTCAGTCTGGTCGCCAAGGGCGAGGTGCGGCTGATCGCCGCACGGGGCCCGGCCGTGACCGTGCATGCCGGCCGAGGCGAACTGCGCGGCTTCATCCTGTCCGCCACCGCGCCCCGCGAGGCGGCCGTGCTGCTGCGCGGCGGCGAACCGGTGCTGCGGGACTGCGAGATCACCGGCGGCCGCGTCGAGGTCGCCGGAGCGGCGGCACCCCTGCTGGCCGGCTGCTCGGTACGGCGGGCCGAGGGTGCGGCGCTGTGGCTCACGGGCACCAGCCGCACGGTGCTGGAGGGCCTGACCGTCCACGACTGCACCGGGGACGGGCTGGTGGCCGGCGACGAGGCGCGGGCCGAGCTGACGGACGTGGTGCTGGACGGAGCGACCGGGCGCGGCCTCGTCCTGACCGCCGGCGCCCACGCGACCCTGACCCGCTGCGAGATACGCGGCACGGGCGCCGCCGCCGTCTTCGTCGAGGGACACGCGGGCGCCGTGCTGCGCGAGTGCCGGCTGCACGATACGGGCGGCCAGGGCGTCTGGTTGCGCGGCACGGCAGGCCGTCGCGCGGGCGCGGACGGCAGCCCGGTGCGGGAGCGCGACCCTCACCTCGAGAACGGGGGCTCGGCCCTTCCCCGTAGGGTCGAGCCCCTCTCCACCCGCGCCACCCCGGGCGTGCGGCTGCGCGGTTGCGAGATCTTCCGCACCGCCGGAGCCGGAGTACTGGCAGACGGCGCCAGCGCCGTCCTGCTGGACGCGTGCCATGTGCATCACACCTCCGGTGCCGCGGTGCTGGTCACCGCCAAGGCCGTCGCCGAGCTGACGGCGGTGCGGGCGGTCGACTGCGAGGACACCGCGATCGTGGTCAGCGGCTCGGGCACGGTCACCGCGTACGACTCCACCTTCGCCCGCACCGCCGCCAACGGGTTGTACGCGGTCGGTGAGGCCGATGTGTCGCTCGTCGGCTGCACCGTGCGCGACACCGCTTACAGCGCCCTGCACCTGGGCGGCGGA
Organism: Streptomyces sp. NPDC097617; assembly: GCF_044761485.1. NCBI lineage: Bacteria > Bacillati > Actinomycetota > Actinomycetes > Kitasatosporales > Streptomycetaceae > Streptomyces > Streptomyces sp. NPDC097617. Next base: position 109,061 of record NZ_JBIWCL010000025.1, on the reverse strand, counting down.
GCCCGCGCCCAGGTGCAGGGCTGCACCGTCGCCAACAGCCCCGAGTACGGGATGCGGGTGACCGAGCGGGCCGAACTGCTCGCGGAGGACTGCGAGGTGACCGGCGCCGACCTGGCCGGGGTGTGCGTGGAGGGCGGCGACGCCGCGCTGCGCGGCTGCCGGATCAGCGGCACCGGGGAAGGGGTGCGGCTGCGCACCTCGCACCGTCCGCTGCTGGCCGACTGCGAGATCACCGGCACCGCGGAGACCGGAGTGCGGATCGGCCGGGACACCGGAGCCCGGCTGGAGAACGTGACGGTCACCGGCAGCGGCACGGCCGGTCTGCTGCTGGAGGAGGGCAGTACGGCGGTGGTGGACGGCGGCTCGGTCCGCGAACCGGCCGGCAGCGGCATCGTCGTCCGCGCCGGGGCCCGGCCACGGATCCGCGGCACGACGGTCGCATCGGCCGCCAAGAACGGGCTGTTCGTCGAGGAGGGCGGTGAAGGCCGCTACGAGGACTGCCGCTTCACCGGGAGCCGCTTCCCCGCCATCTACGCGGGAGCCCGCTCCCGCGTCCTGCTGCGCCGCTGCACCGTGGACGGGACCGAACAGGACCTGCTGCGGGACGAGGAGGCGGAGGTGACGGCCGAGGACTGCCGGGTGGAGGGTGTCTCCGAGCCCTTACTGCCCGCACTGGCGCCCGCGGGGGAAGGGTGCACGGCCGTGCCCGCCGTCGCGCCCGCCGCGGGTCCGGCCGGCGGTGCGGACGGCGGCGGGGCGCGCGATCGGGACGCGTCCGGCGACGCCGATCGGGACGACGGCAAACTCCTCGCACTCCACGCCGAGTTGGACCGGCTCGTCGGTCTCGACGGCGTCAAGCGCGACGTGCTGAACCTCACGAAGCTGATGCAGATGGTCAAGGTCCGGCAGGACGCGGGGCTCCCACCGCCGCCGCTCAGCCGCCATCTGGTCTTCGCCGGCAACCCCGGTACCGGCAAGACCACGGTCGCCCGGCTCTACGGCGGCTTCCTGGCCGCCCTCGGGCTGCTCAGCCGCGGCCACCTGGTGGAGGCGGACCGGGGTGACCTGGTCGGCGAGTACGTGGGGCACACCGCGCCCAGGACCACCGCCGTCTTCCGGCGGGCGCTGGGCGGGGTGCTCTTCATCGACGAGGCGTACTCGCTGGTGCCGCAGGGACACCTGACGGACTTCGGCGCGGAGGCCGTCTCGACCCTGGTGAAGCTGATGGAGGACCACCGTGACGAGGTGGTCGTCATCGTGGCGGGCTACCCGAGCGAGATGAACCGGCTGCTGGAGTCCAACTCGGGCCTGGCCTCCCGCTTCACCCGCACCCTCCATTTCGAGGACTACTCCTCCGTGGAACTGGTGCGCATCGTGCGGCACCAGGCCGACAGCCACGAGTACACCGTCGCGCCCGAGACGGCCGAGGCGCTGCACGACCACTTCGAGACCCTGCCGCGCGGCGAGCGGTTCGGCAACGGACGCAGCGCCCGGCAGGTCTTCCAGCTGATGACCGAACGGCACGCCCAGCGGGTGACCGAACTGGGTCCGAGCACGGCCGACCTGGCCGCGGCGGACCCGGACCTGCTCACCACCCTGCTCCCCGCGGACCTCCCTCCGGGGCAGGCGCGGTGACCTCCGACGGCGCGGTGCGATCGAACTTCGGACCTGGCGAAAGGGAGGTGTCCGGCGGATGACGGAACAACCTGCTCCGGATCAGTGGCGCGCCCACCTCGCGGCGCTCCACGAGGCGATCGGCACGGTCAAGCGCGAGGCCGCGTCCATCAACGAGACCATGGCGTCGATCGACTCCAGGATGAACGAGATCGGCACCCACTGGGCCACCCCGTCCTACGCCACCTTCGACGAGATCAAGACCTGGTTCCACACGTCGCAGCACGACCTGGAGAACCTGCTGGAGGACATCCTCCACCGGATGACCACCAGCTACTGGAACTACCACCACGCGGAGACCGCCAACTACGCGAACCTCAGCGACGGGCAGCAGGATGCCTGAGCCGAGGTCCGCGGCGGCCGGTTCAGCGCGCGGCGGGCGGGTGGGGGAAGCGGCACTCCCGGTCGGTGTGCGCGTACACCTGCCCGGAGTGGTTGATCAGCGCGATGTACTCGCCCAGCTTCTCCAGCGCCGTACCCACCTGGAGCAGGGCCCGCTCCTGCGCCGGGTTCATCTCGGCGGCGAACTGTGCGCCGGCCGCCGCGAACGGGTTGTCCTCGCCCTGCTGATAGCCCACGCCCTGCGAGGCCGGGTTGAAGACGTACTTGTCCTCTTCCTTCGCACCCTGGCCGAAGACGCTGTCCTTGGTCGCCACGACCTTGGCGCGGACCTCCTCGTACTTCGCCACCGCGGCGCGGGTCTCGGTGAGGATCGACTTCTCCGTGGTGCGCATGGCGCCCAGGTCGATCTTCAGGTCCCCGGACGGGTCCGTCTCGCCCTGCTCCAGGGTGCCGCTGTCGGCCGGGATCTTCTTCGGGTCGTCGTTGAAGGAGGGCGGCTCGCCCCAGGCGACCTTGTCGGTCGGCACCAGGCCGCTGAGGTCCTTGCCGTGATCCGGTCCCGGCTCGCCCGGCTCGTCGCCCCCTTCCGCGGCGGGCAGCGCAGTTGTGTCGTGGTTCGACGTGATCGGGTCGGTCACGGTGTCTCCCTCGGCATTCTCGCGCGCACCTCGTGGTCCGTCGGTCGGGCGGCGCGGTGTACGGGGCGCGGGCCCCACGGAACCTCCGCCAGGTTTACCACTTATGCAATGAATTGTCACCGCGGCTGCGGAAGCGTTTCGTTCGCGACAACACCCCGCGCCCTCACGGGACTTACCAGGAAGGTGCGTCATGGCTGACAGCGGCCGAGCCGACTACGACGTCTCCGTCATCGACGTCTCCCCGAGGGGCATGAGGACCACCGCCACCCAGCTGAAGGCCCTCGCACTGGACGTCTCCGAGAGCCTCGGCCTCATCAACACCACGCTCGGCGGGCTGCGTCTCGCCTGGCAGGGCCAAGCAGCCTCGGACGCCGGCGAGGTGACCCAGGAATGGCTGCGGGTGATCACCGAACTGTTCGGCACCGCGGAAGACCCGGACAAGGGCGTTCTGCCCACCCTCGCCGACGGCGTCGGCATGGCCTCCGGCAACTTCAGCAAGGCCGAGGACGGCATCGCCAAGCTGTTCACGGACTTCCGCAACGCCCTGACCTCCGGTGGCGGCGAAGGCGCTCCGCCCAAGGACACCCCGCCCGAGGAAGTGACCGACACGAACAAGACCGCGGTCACCATGACCTTCCCCGGCTGACCGCCGCCGCCCGTATCCCTCGCCCGTCAGCCCCGGCCCCGTCAGCCCCGGCCCCGCCGGCCCCAGCCCCGTCAGTAGGCAGCCCCCGTGAGTCGCATACCCTTCCACCGCCCCGTCCGCATGACGCCCCCGCCGATGCCGGACGGCCGGACGACGCTGGCCACCCCGCCCCAACAGCCGCAGCAGCAAGGGGCGGCCGGCTGGCTGATGCTCCTGCTGCCGCTGCTGTCGAGCATGAGCATGGCCGCGTACATGGTCGCCTACGGCAAGGCGTGGATGATCCTGCTCGGCGTCGCCTTCGTTGTGGTGTCGGTCGGTATCACCATCGGTGTGCGCATGCAGCTGAGCGGCAGCCGGCGACGCAGCCAGTACCGGCAGCGCGAGCGGTACTCGGAGTACCTGGCAGGGGTCCGCAAGCAGGCGATGCGCGACAGCGCCGCCCAGCGCGCGGCGGACGCCTGGCACCACCCGCACCCCGACCGGCTGTGGGCCATCGCCACCCGCCGCCGCCGGGTGTGGGAACGGCGGCCCGGCGACGCGGACTTCCTGCACCTGCGCGTGGGCGCCGGTGCGGTGCCCTCCGCGCACGGGCTGCACATGCCCGTCCAGAACGACCCCACCGCCGAGACGGACACCCGGTCCCGGCACGCCGCCGTGGAACTCGTCCGCGCCCACGAGAGCGTCGACGGCCAGGCCGCCTGGCTGGACCTGGGCGGCGCCGGGGTCGTCAGCCTGCTCGGCCCGCGCCCGCGCACCCGCGAGCTGGCCCAGTCGCTGCTGCTCCAGCTGTCGGTGCTGCACGCCCCCGACGACGTGCGCGTCGCCGTCGTCACCGGCGGCGACCGCGCCTGGGACTGGGTGAAATGGCTGCCGCACGCCCAGCAGCCGGACCGGGACGCGCAGCGACGCGAGCAGGAAGTCGTCCCGCTGCTGGCCGACGACCTCGCCGGGCTCCAGGACCACCTGCAGGGCACACTGGACCGGGCCGTCGCCGCGCGTGCCGAGCGCAACAGCCGCATCGTCACCCAGCGCGACACCGGCTCCCGCCGCCACCTGGTCGTCATCCTCGACGGCTACGACCCCCAGGCGCCCTGGACCCGTTCGGCGCTGCTGTCCGAGCTGCTCACCGAGGCCGGGCCGGAACTGGGCCTCCATGTGGTGTGCCTGGTCGAGGAGGAGGGATCCGAACCGGGCCGGGTCGACGTACGCGCCCGTACCGACGCGCGCGGCGGCCTCGTCATGGAGGGCCGTACACCCGGCCTGCACACGCCGGTCGAGAAGGCCGTGGCCGACGAGACCGCGCCCGCCGTCCGGGAGGCGACCGCCCGCGCCCTGGCCCCGCTCAGGCTGTCCGGCGAACGCGATCAGGTGCTCTCCGAGCACGTCTCCCTCTCCGGCATGCTCGGCTTCCCCGACATCGCGGCCTTCGACCCGGCCACCTCCCGGCGCGCCCCGGACAAGAAGGACCTGCTCAGCGTCCCGATCGGGGTGACCGGCACCGGCGAACCGCTGTCCCTGGACCTCAAGGAGTCGGCACAGGGCGGCATCGGCCCGCACGGCCTGGTCGTCGGCGCCACCGGCTCCGGCAAGAGCGAACTGCTGCGCACCCTCGTCACCGGCATGGCCATGGTGCACGCGCCCGAGCATCTGGCCTTCGTCCTGGTCGACTTCAAGGGCGGCGCCACCTTCGCGGGCGCCACCGAACTGCCCCACGTCTCGGGGCTGATCACCAACCTCGCGGACGACCTAGGCCTGGTCGACCGGATGAGGCAGGCCCTCCAGGGCGAACAGCAACGCCGCCAGCGGATGCTGCGCGAGGCCGGCAACGTCGACTCGGTGCGCGAGTACCAGCTCCGCCAGGCCGCCGGCGGCACCGATACGCACGGCACACCGCTGGAGCCGTTGCCGTACCTGCTGATCATCGTGGACGAGTTCGGCGAACTCCTCTCCCAGCGACCCGATTTCATCGACCTGTTCGTGCAGATCGGCCGAGTCGGCCGGTCCCTGGGCATGCACCTGCTGCTGGCCACCCAGCGGCTGGAGGAGGGCCGGCTGCGCGGCCTGGAGTCGCACCTGTCCTACCGGATCTGCCTGCGCACCTTCAGCGCCGCCGAATCGCGCGCCGTCATCGGCACCTCCGACGCCTACACGCTGCCCGCCATCCCCGGTTCCGCCTACCTCAAGGTGGACGAATCCGTCTACGAGCGCTTCCGCGTCGCCCACGTCTCCGCGCCCTACCGCGAGCACGACACCGAGGGACCGGGCTCCGCCGTGGAACCGGTGCCCTACGCCGTCCACGGCGACCTCGCCCCGCTGACCCCCGAGGAGAGCGAGCGGGCCGGCTGGGAGTGGGACCCGGACGCGGGCGCCACCGAACTCCAGATCGCCGTCGAGCGGCTGGTGAACAAGGACACCCCGGGACACCAGGTGTGGCTGCCGCCCCTGCCGTCGCACTTCCCCCTCGACCCGCTGCTCGGCGATGCCGAGGCGGACCCGGACCTCGGCCTGCGCTGCGCCCAGTGGCCGTATGCGGGCGAGCTCAAGTTCCCCGTCGGCGTGCTCGACGTACCCTCCCGCCAGGAACAGCGCCCCCTGGTGCTGGACCTCGCCGGACGGCAGGGGCACCTGGCCCTCGTCGGGGCGCCGCAGAGCGGCAAGTCCACCTTCCTGCGTACCGCGATGCTCAGCGCCATGCTCACCCACACCCCCGACGAGCTGCAGTTCTACGCCATCGACATGGGCGGTGGCTCGCTGCACGGGCTCGCCGACGCGCCCCACGTGGCCGGCGTAGCGGGGCGCCGCGACGAGGAACGGGTGGGCCGGGTGCTGGCCGAGGTCGGCCGCCTGGTCACCGCGCGCGAACAGATGTTCCGCGACCTGCGCATCCAGTCCGCCGCCGAACTGCGCGCCCGCCGCGCCCGGGGCGAGCTGCCCGAGGGCGTGCGCGCCGCGGACGTCGTACTCGCCATCGACAACTGGGCAGCCCTGCACGCCGCACACGAGACCGCCGTGGAGACCCTCACCGAGATCGCCACCCGCGGCCTCGGCGTCGGCGTCCACCTGTGGCTGACCGTCAACCGCTGGGCGGAGATCCGCGTCAACCTGCGCGACAACATCCCCGGCCGCCTCGAACTGCGCCTCAACGACCCGTCCGAGTCCGAGATCAACCGCCCCGCCGCCCGCGGACTGGGCCAGAGCGTCACCGGGCGCGGACTCGCCTCGCCCGGGCTCACCTACCAGGTCGCGCTGCCCCGGCTCGACGGGGCGGACCATACGGAGGGGCTCGCCGATGCCGAGCAGGCCCTGGTGCGCCGGATCGCCGAGAGCTGGCGGAAGGCGGCGGCCCCGGCGCTGCGCGTGCTGCCGGAGCGGATCACCGTCCGCGAACTGGCGAGCGCCGCCGAGCCGTCCCCCGCCGAGCGTTGGGAGGGCCATGGACCCGGCATCGGCGAGCGCGAGGTCCCCATCGGGCTGCGCGAGTCCGACCTGCGCACCGTCGGCCTCGACCTGACGTCCGGCGCCCCGCACTTCACCGTCTTCGGCGACTCCGGCTCCGGAAAGACCGCGTTCCTGCGCGGCTGGATGCGCGGCCTGGCGGCCCGGTACTCCGCGCGCGAGGTGCGCTTCATGGTGGTCGACTACCGGCACAGTCTGCTGGACGTGGTACCCGAGGAGTACGTGGGGGCCCGCGGCGGCAACGCCGACCTGGTCGCGGCCCAGGCGCAGGCCCTCGCCGAGACACTGCGCTCGCGCATCCCCCCGGCCGATCTCACCACCGCCCAGCTCGCCGCGCGCGGCTGGTGGCAGGGCCCGCAACTCTACGTCGTGGCCGACGACTACGACCTCGCCTCCGGCGGCATGGGCCGCGGCCCGCTCGCCGCCCTGGCCGAGTTCATCCCGCAGGCCGACGAACTGGGCTTCCACCTGGTGCTGGCCCGACGCGTCGGCGGCGCCGGCCGATCCCTGATGTCGGACCCGCTGCTCAGCAAGCTCAAGGAGATCGGCACCGACGGGCTGCTGCTCTCCGGCGACCACCGCGAAGGCGCCCTCATCGGTGACCTGAGAGCCCGCCGCCGACAGCCCGGCCGGGGCCTGCTGGTGCGGCGCAGCGCCGAACCGGCGCTCGTACAGATCGCGCTGGACGAACCGGACGTGCCCCCGGGCACCTCCGGCGACTCCGGCGGCTCCAGCGCCGACGCCGACGCCGGCCGGACCCGGGACGACAGCGGGCGCGGGACCCCTTCCGGTCCCGCACCGGCCCGGACCCCCACCATCCAAGCCTAGACAGCAGCACCGCGCCCAAGGAGGGCGGCCGACACCATGTCAGACGCGGAATCCGTACTCGGCAGCATCAGCCTCGACGAGATCATCGCCCTGGGCAACGCCTGGATCCAGCTCGGTGACGAGATCCACGAGCGCAGGGTCGCCGTCAACGGGCACCTGAGCGGCCTCGGCATGACCGGCACCGCGGGCGACCTGGCGCACCGGGCGTGGGACGAGGCGCTCGGCAGGACCATCGACGACGCCGCCGAGACCGCCTGGACGATCGGCCAGACCATCCACCGCTACGCGGAGGAACTGCACAAGGCAGCCGACGAGTACGCGAAGAAGGTCAACGCCTCCATGTGGGCGACCATCCTCGGCGCCATCGTCGGGATGGCCTTCCTGGCCCTCGGGCCGCTGCTCGGCAACCTGTTGTCGACGATCGGCTCACTGCTGGGCCGGCTGATCCCCGTGCTCTCCCAGATGGCCGCCCGTCTCGGCACCCTGGGCACTACGGCCGTCGGCGCCCTCGGCGGCGCCGTGTCCGGTGCCGCGCTGAGCCTCGGCATCGATGTCGCCGTCGGTGCGGCCGGCGCCGCCATCGCGCACACCGACTATGAGGTCGACTGGGGCGCCGAAGCCTGGAGCATGGGCCTGGGCGGGCTCCTGGGCGGCGTCCTCGGCGGCTTCGCCGGCTACCACTACACCTCGCGCCCGGCCGACCCGCTCCCCAGTGCCCGGACGGGCGCCCCGACGCCCACTCCACACGGTGGGCCGACCCCCGGGCCTGGCGCCAGCCCCACGGCGAGCGGTGGCGGCGCTCACGTCACCCCGTCGCCGAGGTTGCCGGGCGGCGATCACGCGGCCCCCAACCCCGGCGCCCTGGGCCAGCGGGACGGAGCCTTCGTCCCCGGCCCGCTCGCACCCAGGGGCGGCAGCGCCTCAGCCCACGAGTCGCACCCCACCAGCAGTGGAGCCGGTGCGGGCCGCACCGACGACGTCGGGCTGCCCCAACCCGGCGCGAGGAGCGAGGGCTCCGCCACGGGCACGTCTCCGGCGGGCGGTCCGGGCCATCAGGCCGGGGCCGATCCGTTCGGTGGTGCGGGTCAGAGGCTCGGCGGCCCGCAGACCAATCCGCACGGAACACCACTGCCGAAGCCGGGTGGGGGGCAGCAGCCGCCCGCAACGAGCAGGCCGGAAAGCTCGGTTGGAACCGATCCCTTCAGCGGTACGGGCCAACGACTCGGCGGCCCGCAGGCCAACCCGCACGGAACACCACTACCGAAACCCGGCGACGGACAACAGCCGCCCACAACAAGCAGGCCCGAAAACCCGGCAGGAACCGATCCCTTCAGCGGTACGGGCCAACGACTCGGCGGCCCGCAGGCCAACCCGCACGGAACACCACTACCGAAACCCGGCGACGGACAACAG
>NZ_JBIWCL010000025.1:56601-99965 GCF_044761485.1 Streptomyces sp. NPDC097617 | reverse complement strand
CCCGGCGACGGACAACAGCCGCCCACAACAAACAGGCCCGAAAACCCGGCAGGAACCGAACCCCTCAGCGGCACAGGCCAACGACTCGGCGGCCCGCAGGCCAACCCGCACGGAACACCACTACCGAAACCCGGCGACGGACAACAGCCGCCCACAACAAACAGGCCCGAAAACCCGGCAGGAACCGAACCCCTCAGCGGCACAGGCCAACGACTCGGCGGCCCCCAGGCCAACCCGCACGGAACACCCGAACCGCAGCCCGCCAAGGGTTCTTCGTCCGGCGACCCCGGCCCGGCGAGCGGGTCTCCCGCCGGCCGGGGTCACGACTACCCGGCGACGGCCACCAACCGCCCGACCGGCGAGAGCGGCGACAGTCCGAAGCCGAGCGCCCCGACCTCCTCGCACCCGTTCGAGCGCACCGGGCAGCCCCTCGGTGGACCACAGGCCGACCCGCACGGCACCGCGCAGCCGCGCCCGGGCGGAGGGAACCGTCCCGGAGAGGCGGTCCCCGGCGCCGGCGGCCCCGTGCCCCCGACGCGCTCGGGAGCCGGCTTTGAACGGCCGGCCACCCTCAACGACATCCCCGGCGGCACACCCGGCGGCGGGCGCGGACCCGGACAGGGCGGGGGGAACCTCCGTTCCAACGAAGGCAGCGGCAGCTCCACCTATGTCGAGACGCCGGCCCCCGGCGCCCGTCCCGGTCCTGGAGCAGGCGCCCGATCCGGTGGGGACGACGGGCACCCGTCCTCGTCGGCCGCCTCGCGTCCCGCCGAGGCCCCCGCGTCGAAGACCGGCCGGGAAACGCCCGATGCGGGCCCGGCCGGACCCACCTCATCCGGTCCTGCCCGGACCGAGGGCACGCCGGGGAGCGGCGGAGCGCGCCCGGCCCCGGCGTGGTCCGGCCGGACGGACCCGACGGCGCCAGGTGGCAGCCCCCGCGGGGGCGACACGGAAAGTGCCCCTGCCCCGCACAACGGCCGACCGGGTCCGGGCGGCCCGTCCCCGCAGCCGGGTACCGATACGGGCCGCCCGGCCTCCGCTCAGCTCCCCGGTGGTGCCGGAGCCGGAGCCGGCGGCCAGAGCACCGGACCGTCGCGTTCCGTACCGTCCGGCGGATCCCCCGGCAAGGACGGACACCCCACTGCGCCGGGCGCGCAGCCCGCGAACCCGGGCGCGGCGCCGTCCGGTCCGCCGACCACGCCCACCCCGGGCGGTACCGCATCCAGGCCGGTGGAGCCGCCGGCAGCGGCGCGGCACGACACCTCGTCCGCGGGTACTCCCGGCACCGGCGCGACGCCGGTGAAGGAGCCGTCCCCGGCCGGTGCAGTGCCCCCGGCGCGCGAGACGCCGGGCCCGCGCGGGACGCCCGCCGCCGGTGCGACACCCGCACCGGGCGCGCCCTCCTCCTCCCGCCACCCGGGCGAGGCGCGGTTCGACATCGGCGTGGCACGAGCGCGGCTCGACGACCCCTCGGTGCCGCAGGACCGGCGGAACACGTCCCGTCAGTGGGCCGCGGACGCGGTGCTCGAGCGGATCGGTCGCGTGGCGCCCGGTGAGAATCCGCTGGGCGTGGTGCCGCGGCCGGACGAAGTCGTCGCACTGGTCGCGGCCGAGCACCTGCGGGGCGGACACCTGCCCGCCACGGCCCTGCTGCACTCCCTCGTACCGGGTTCACAGCCGTCCCTCCCGCCGCCCCCCGCCGGGGAAGCCCCGTTGCCGGCCCCGTCGCGCCCCCACCTCGCACCGCCGTCCGGTCAGGCGGGCCTGGACCCGATCCGGGACTGGGAGGACCTCTCCGCCGTACCGAAGACACGCTCCAAGCAGGTGCGCGCCATCGACGAGGCGGTACGGCAGCTGCGCCGTACCCCCGGCGTCGCGGCTCTGAACCGGGTGCTCGACGCCGCGAACGCCTGGCAAGGGGGCAAGCAGCCCACGAGTAGCCGCTGGGGGGCGGTCGCGCAGCTCAAGGGGGCTGTCCAGGCCGAGCTCCACGCGTCCCGTCAGTCCTCCGGGCACGGTGAGTCGTCCGCGCAGGGCGCCGCCCGGGAAACGGCCGCCCGGTCGGCGGGCCCGTCCGCGCCCGTTGCTGCCGGGGGGCGTGCGGTCGAGGTGGAGGGCTTTGCGCCTGCCAGCGGTTTCGAGGCGGAGCTGCACGGTTACCAGGTGGTGGTGCGCCCGGGCATGAATGCGGCGGACCTGGTGTCGTTGGGCAATGTGGTGGAGCTGCCGGGGCTGTTGGCCATCACCTTGGACTTCGTAGGACAGAAGCCCGTTCTGGAGGTGGTGGCGGATCCTGCGCGCGGGTTGGTGCGGGGGCCTGATGACGGGCGGGCCGAGCGGTCCGATGTGGTCGCGGCGTTCCGGGATGTGCTGGAGCGGCTCGCTGCCGCGAAGTCGGGTGCCTCGCTGTCGCAGATCTTTCCCGAGTCGGCGGGCTATCGCGTCGATGTGGAGGCGGTGGACCTGCGGGTGCTGGACGGCGGCGGGTCGACGATGCTGGTGCATCACACGGCGACGGCTCCGCTGAGCGGGGTGATCCGGTTCATGGAGCATGTGCGTGAGCACATGCGTACGGAGTCCGACCCGGTCAGGATCGCCAAGGAGGATCTCGAGGGGGCGTTGAGGTTCGGCCGGGCGGCCGGTGACCGGTTCGGGCAGTGGCTGGCCGAGCGTCCCGCGCAAGCGGTACAGGCCGGGGCGTGGGATCGCGGGGACCTGGAGGGGGCGCTCGCGCTGGGGTATACGCAGGTCGCAGCCGCGGCGCGCGACCTCAAGACCGTGAAGGCCAGATCGAAGGACTTCACGGCGGTCGCCTCGCGGGAGCCCTTGCAGGCGATCCGGGCGGCGCTGGGCGTGGTGCCGGGGAGGTTCCTGGAGGAGCACGCCGGGGCGCTCGCGGGTGACTTCGACCAGTCCTTGCGCGTCGCCATGGCCACGGGCGCGAGCCTGCTGGACCGGCCGATGCACTGGGAGCGGAGCGCGACGATCGGGCAGTACCTCGACAATCTGCTCCGGGCGGTCCCCGAGCAGGTCATCGATCAGTATCAGGCGCTCAGGATCCGTACCGCTTTCGACGAGTTGGACAGCAATCCGGAGACCGGGACCGGGACACGGCGTATCGATCCCCCGGTCGTGCGGATGGAGTCCCGGCCCTACGCTTCGGCCCATTCGACCCGGGACACGGTCCTTCGGGAGTACGGCACCCTGGCGGACCTGTCCCTGGACCTCTACAACCGGGCCAGGCAGGAACGTCGGCTGCGCCCGGTCGGTGGCCCGGTGGCACCTCCGGTGCCCGCCGCGGCCGGCGGGCCGTCCGGACCGGTACTGCCGGCGCCCCCGACGGCCACGACCGTCCTCGAAGAACCGCCCACGCGGACACGGGCCACCATGCAGACACCCGCCCCCGCACGCCCGGCCCTCCTCGCCGACATCGCCACCCGCCTGCCCAAGATGAGCGCCGAGGAGCGAACCCGGGAACTGACGCTGCTGCCGCCGGACGCCCTGGACGCCCTGGCCGCCGACGAGGCACTGGTCACCGGCCTGCGGGATCACCTGCCGCCCGCGGAGTTCGCCGACGCGGCCGCCCAGCTCCTCGTACGGCTGCCGGAGGGGCTGGAGCAGCCGGTCTCCGCCCGGAACGAGGCGCGGGGCCTGATCGCCGGCATGCTCGCCGATCCCGAGGTGGCCGCGCGCCTGCTGACCGGGGGTACCCGGATGACCGTGGTCCCCCGGAACGTCCCGATGACCACGCTCGGCCCGTTCGCCGCACTGCACGGGACCCGCGCGGAGGAACGGTCCCTGGAAACCGTGCGCGGCATCCACCACGACGGCCAGGTCGCGGTCACCGAGGAGAACCTGCTGGGCGAGACCACTTCGGTGCCCGGCGACGGTGTCTACCCGGACGGCTACTCCACCACCACCCACGAGTTCGCCCACGCCATCCACGAGGGCGGCCTGAGCGCGACCGACCGCGCCCTCATCACGAGCGCCTACCGGGCCAAGGTGGACGAAGGCGCCGCCGCGCACTGGCCGGACGGTCCGCTGCGCGACCCGTCCGGTGCCCGCCCCGGTCCCAACTACTCCTCCCGCAACGAGCACGAGTACTTCGCCCAGCTCAGCAACGCCTACCTGGGTACCAACACCGGTACCGACCCGTACACCGGAGAACAGCGCAACAACGGCGCGGACTGGGTGCGGCAGCACGAGAGCGGCCTGCTGCCCCTGCTGGAGCGGCTCTACGGTCCCCGGCAGGAGAAGGGCGGCCGAGCCAACCCGTTCACCGCGGTGCAGGCCGAGCACGAGACCTGGGCGGGCTTCCGGGCGCTGTGGGGCCGGGCCGAGCAGGAACCGCAGCCGCAGCCGGGCGCTCCGGGCGACCTGCCTCTGGCCGGTGCCGACGGCGCCGTGCGGCCGCTGCGGTTCGACGAGGGGGGCGGCCACGAGGAACTCGGCCCCGTGCCGCAGGCGCACGTCACGGCCTCCGATCAGCTGCGCGGGCCCGTCCGGGCGGGTGGCGAGGCGATCGCCGGGACCGTGGTCCCGGGCGGTCCCGGCGGGTTGCCCGGCGGCACCCGACAGGCGATGCCGGCGCCTCCGACGACCACGACCGAGTTGGAGGAGCCGGCCGCCCACGCACCGCCCACGGCGGAAGCACCCGCCACGTCCGGGCATCCCCCGGCGGGGGTGGTGGCCCAACTCGCCGAGCGGGGACTCGCCCCGGTGTTCGTCCTCGCCGACGGAGACGCGCTGGCGCACGCGCTGATCGCCGTAGCGCCGAAGGAGAGCGGGCAGTTGGTGGGCCGGAGCCGGCCCGCCACCCCGCAGGAGCTGCGCGCGCAGGTCGCCGACGCGGTCGCGGCCGACCTGCGCAGGTCGCCCGCCGAGCGCAGGCTGCTGTCGCCGGAGACGGTGCCGAACGGGCCGGACGGCGCACCGCTGTTGCCCGAGGCGGCTGCCGCGGGCAGCGCGGACGAGATCGCCCGCGGGGTGCGGACCGGCGACGGCCCCGCCTCCTCGGACTGGCTGACCCTCGCGGGCGCGGCGGTCGGGCTGGGGCTGCGGATCACCGTACTGGCGCCGGACAACGCCCCCTGGACGGTCGGACCCGCCGACGGACGGCCTGTCGTCCTCCTCCAACAGGAGCAGCCCGGACCCTATGCCGCCCGCTGGGTGGCGACCGAACCCATCGCCGCGGCCGAGCAGGCCCGGCGCGCCGGCCGGCAGCGCGCGGACGAGACCTCCGGTTTCACCTGGGGCAGCGCGTCCTCCCCCGCGACCCCGGCCCCGGGAACGGCCCGGAGCGGCCTCGGGTCGTCCCCGGCCACGGGCCCGGCCCGGCCGGCCGCAGCCTCCGGCCCGGCAGATCCCGTGGTCTTCTTCGGCGAGGCCCCCCGGCCGGCCAAGTCCACTCCGGCCGCCCCCGCGACGGAGACCACCACCCCCGCAACCGCCGTGCCCGCCCGCGAGAGCGCCCTCGTCCCCGCCGCCCACGATCCCGGCGAAGGCAGCTCCCGTGGCCCCGCGGCCGGCCACGACGGCAGCGGATCCGGGTCGGGGTCCGGGTCGGGGTCCGGGTCCGGGTCCGGACAGGCCACCGTGCCGCACGAGGGGGACGACGCCGGGTCCCGCACCTTGTCGCCCTACGTCAAGGACTACGGCTCCCGGCTCGACGGCCTGATCGGGCTCGTGCCCCACGAGCCGGTTCCCGAGGACGTGCTCGAGGCACTCCACCAGCACGTACTGACCGCGTTGGGCGTGACGCCGGGGGGAGCGGCCGGCCCGGCCGTTCTCCGGCACCTCGCCGAAGCGCTCAGCAGCGCGGAGATCGGCCTGCATCTGCCGTACGTGCGCAGCACGCGCGGGCATCGCGTCACGGTCACGGTGGACGGCACGGAGCACACCGTGGACGTCCGGCTGCGCCTGAGCGAACCGCGGCCGGTCGCACGGGGAACCGAGGGTGAGGTACCGCGCGATACGAAGCTGGAGCGGCAGAGCGAGGGCAGTCAGACCTCCTCCGCGGCCGAGAGCTCCGCCACCATGCGGACGATCCCGATCCCGTGGACGGCGATCTACAACGGCCCCGCCGGGCCGCTGCGCTGGTTCGACGGGGCCCTCACCCTGACCCTGACACACCATCAGCTCACGCAGTCCGCGACGGTCAGCGAGGGCGTCACGACCACGTCCATGCAGCGCGCGAACGATCCCGCGCATGCCGTCGAGTTCACCGGCCGGTGGCAGGTGCGGGTGGACACCGACCGCAGTGCGCCGGGGGACACCTGGGGCGCGGAGCGCGACCACGGGCGGCTGACCGTCTGGTTCCCCGAGTACCGGGCCGTCGGCCACGGCGGCGCCCTCGGCCCGTTCCCGCAGGCCGCCGGGCTGGACGACTTCCCCCTGTGGGGCGTGGACGCCGTGGCCGAACCGGGCAGGCTGCTGGACGAGCTGCTCGACGACGGCGCCTTCGCCGCCCTGCGCAGCCTGGGCGAGGGCTCCCGGGGCGAGTTGGCGGGCTTCCTCTCCGAGGGGATGCTGCGCAACACCTTCCCGATGCAGCGGGACCGCGGCGTGTACTCGCCGCTGCTGCTGGACGGCGACGGCAACGCGATCGGCATGCTCCGGCTCGCCGCCACCGTGCGGCCGGGGAGCCCGAACGCGCAGAGCCCGCACGGCCGGTTCAGGCTGGAGACCTGGTTCACCCACACCTCCGGCGTGGACCGCTCGGCGCGACTCACCAGCGGCATCGGGGTCGACGGCAGAGGCGGGCCCACGTTCACGCCCGATCGGGCACCCGGCCACCCGTCCGCCGCACGTCACGTCCAAGGGATCGCCTTCGGCAGGGCCGGCGTGTCCTGGCAGTCCAGCGACGCGCTGAACGTCAGCAACAAGTCATCGATGATGCACGCCCTCTACACGGACGCCAGCCACCTGCACGTCCCGTCGGAGATCACCTACCGGATCACGCTCGTACGTGCGGGCGGCGGCAGCACCACCGGCTCCTTCGGCCCGTGGCCGCAGGGCGTCCAGCTGCGGCTGCTGCCGCGCGGTACGGTCCGAGAACCCGCGCAGGAGGAGCTGCGCGGGCTGCCCGGGCACCTGGAACACCTCGAGAGCATCGGCTTCTCCGCAGTGCCCCTCGCCGTCAGCGGCGCGGACCGCATGTTCGAGCGGGCGCAGGAGTGGCTGCGCCGGGAGGGATTCCTGCCTCCGCAGGAGCACAGCCGGTACGGGATGAACGACGCGCGGGCGCAGGCCCAGTTGGCCAATCTGCGACGGTTCGGGCAACTGGCTTCCCGGATGGGTCTGGCCGCCGCGCTGCCGGACGCCGTCGAAGGCGGGCGGTCGGTCTGGTTCGAGCAGCCCGGCCTGGTGAGCGGCACCCGCCGCGTCCAGTTGCGCTTCGACGCCGCCCGGGACCGGACCCCGCGTCCCGGTGAGGCCGGCGCGCCGGCCTCCCTGCACACGGGGCGGGCGCCGCAGGTGCAGACCGCGGGAAACACCTCCCACGAGGCGCGCGGCACCCGGCAGCGCGGCAACCAGTTCGGCGGCACGCTGGGCGGCGGAGGGGGACTGCGGTGGCCGCTGGCGGGCGGCGGATGGGGGCTGGACACCACCGGCGAATACACCGGGGGCGCGCAGCGCTCGAGTGCCGCGTCCGCCGGATCCTCGCAGGCTGGGGACCAGTACACGATCACGTCCAAGGGCGGCACCGAGGTCTTCACCGTACCGGCCCGGTTCGCGCTGGACCTCTACGAGGGCAGCGCGCAGGACCCGCTGGTGCGGTTCGCCGACCCGGCGACGGACCCCGCGGCCGGACACGTCACGAGCCCGCGGCCCGCCGCGACCGGCCCCCTGGGCCGCCCGGTCGTGCCGTCGGCGCCGACGACCGTCGCCGGACACGTCACGCTGGCCGTGCCGCACCAGCGCACCGTCCCGGTGCAGGGCCGGATCGTGCCCGCGCCGGCCTTGGACGTCATCCGCGCGCCCCGCACCGGCGGGGGAACGGCGGACGACGCCGTACGGCTGCGCCTCACGGACCCCGCCGGACAGCCGCAGCCGGGGCTGCTCCGGCTGCCGGACGACGCGATCGTGGACGTCTTTCGCGCGAGCGCCGCGCTGCGGCAGGCGTTCCGGCAGCTGGTCACCGGCACCTATCCCGGCCGGCCGGACGTCGGCGCGCTCAGCCGCGGGCTGCACACGTTCAGCGGCCGGATGCCGGACCTGGTGACCACGCCCGGCGCCTGGCTGGGCGAGTATCTGGCCGGCCCCGCCGCCGAGAACCAGAGCGCCTTCGCCGGCGAGGTCCTGAACCAGCATCTGCGGGTCTCCAACCTGCTCGCCCGCGCGCAGCAGATCTTCAGCGGCACCTACGTCGTCGAGGGCCTGGTCCTGCCCGGCCTCGGCGCCGACCGGGAAATGTCCCTGGAGATCACCGGCTATCTGCGCAACCCCGCGCACAGCGGTTCCTTCCGCAGCCACGGCCAGCGCGACGTGAACGCGACCGATGCCGCCGCCCGGCAGCGTTCCGAGGCCAGGTCCCACCAGTTCGACGGAGCGGTCACCGCACTCCGGGCGGTGGCCGCTCCACCCGCCGGCAGCCCACCGCCGCGGGTCTCGCAGCCCAACCCGAGCGTGCGGGCCTCGCGCGGAAGCCGTACCGAGACCACGGTCGAGCACTCCGCGAGCACCTCGGTCGTGCGGATACCGACGGACGCCGCCGACCAGTACCTGATCACCGCCGACGCCACCCTGCTGGTGACGCTGCGGCAGGGCACCCGCAACGTCCTCGGCAACCTCGCGGGCCTGGGCAGCCGGGACGGCATCGTGGTCGCCGTCGATCTGCCCGGGGCTGTGCAGTTCACCATGGCCACCAGCCACTTCGCACGCTACGCACGCTGGTTCGCCGGGGTGCTCGGCCTGCCCCGGCTGGTGCGGGAGCCCGCCACGCTGCCGCCGCCGGACCACTTCGTGCGCACCGGTGAGATCGGCACCGGCAGCGTCATGTCCGTCACCCAGGTCGACCACCCGGCGCGGCGCAACGAGGTCCGCGGCCGGCTGCACGAGGAGCTGCTGGCACAGGTGGAGCGGGTGGCGCCCGGCGTGACCCGTCCGGGTCACGCCGCGTACCTGCCAGGGGTGTCCACTCGCCTCGCCGACCTGACCGCACCGCCCGCGCTGCGCGCGCTGCCCGGGCGGGGCACGGTCCGGCTGTGGTTCCGGTACGCCGCGACGGGTGGCGCCCGCCTGGTGGAGGTCACCCTGGCGGCCCGTCCCGTCGGAGAAGTCCCGGCCCGGCGAGAGCTGCGCGGGCGCCCCGCGGGCGCGATGAACGCCGTGGACACGGTGAACATCCACGCGCCGGAGAACCGCTCCGATTCCCGGGCGGTCACCCGGACCTGGCAGCTGCAGGCGGCCCCGATCTCCCGCTACCCGCGCTCGGGCAACGGTCCGGGCCACACGGACCGGACCGGCCCGGTGCTGTCCGCCTCCACCACCCGAAGCATCGGCTCGCGCAGCGACCTCTCCGCCGACGACCGTCTCTGGACGCGCTCGGGCAACGCCGCCGACTTCGACGACATCGTCTACGACATCACCGGCAGCGTTCGCTCCGAACTGATCTGGGACTGGCCGCCGGACCTGATCGGCGGCGTTCTGAACAACGGATGGGTGTCCCTGACCGCGCGGGACGGCGGGAAGCTCAGCAGGCGGCTCGCCCGGATGATGAGCGGCGCGCAGGGACGCCAGGTCTCGGTCCCGGCGTTGGTGGGCATCCGGTTCGTCGGCTCGCAAGCCGTCGAGCCGCCCTCGTACGATCCGCCGGTGCGGCCGCACACCACGCACACCGACCCACGGCTGCCCCACGCACCGCTCTCCGACGGCGGGCGGTCCTTCACCGCCGGGCCCGTACTGGTTCCCACCGGTCCGACACCGGTGACCGGGTTCAACGGCTTCCCGGAGCTCGCCCACGCCCTGCGGACGGTGGCGCCGGACAGCACGGGCGCCTGGGGCCTGTCGGCCGACGTGACACCGGAGGCCACGGCGGCCCGCCTCGGGGAACTCCTGCAGGCCGGACGGATCACCGTCGGCCTGTCCGGCATGGCCGCGGGGCTGACCACCACCATGCCCGGAGCCTGGCCCGCGGCGAGCGATCCCGAGGAGACGCCCACCCTCCACGTGACCCTGCACAACCCGCGGTCCATCACGGAAGCCGACGACGTCGCCGTGGACCGGGTGCGCAAGCCCGTGCGCTCCACCAGCAGCTCCTCGGTCGTGGGCTCGGCGGTGGGCCTGGGCTACCAGTCCACTCTGAGCGGCAACCGGTCCAACCTGCACGTGGTCGGCTTCATCGTCCCGCTGCTGTCCCGTCAGCCGGTCTCCCGTACCGGTGGCGCGGGGGCCTCGGCCGGACAGCGGGACCGGATCAAGACCGGCAACCCCACCCGTTCCGCCACCGGAGCCGACACCCGCAGCCACGAGATACTCGTGGACGCGGTGATCACGGTCACCGGCCCGGCGGGCACCCTGTACGTCACCGGCAGCGCCGGCGTCCGGCTCTTCGAGCGGGAACTGCTCGGCCACGGCGTGATCGGACCGCGCATCGCCCCGCGGGTCTACGACCTTCCGTCGATGCTCGCCGGGCAGCCGAGCGCCCCGCTGCGGGACTGGATGACGCACCCGGTCACCGAACTGCCCGCGGCGCTGGCCGGGGAGCTGGAGGACCGGGACAGCGGGGCCCAGCTCTGGATCGACCTCGGCCCGGACCCGGACGGGAGCCGGCTGGCCCGAGCCCTGTACGTGGGCTCGCGGACGGCCCGGGCGGCGGACCGTCCGGTGGAGCTGGTGGTGCGCGGTGGAACGGGTCTGAGGTTCTGGCCGTTCGCCGCCGACGGACGGCTAGCCGACCTCACCCCGGCCACCACCCCCACCTGGAACCTGCTGCGTACGGCGGTCGTCACTGCCACCGACGCGGCCGAGGCCGAAGCGGACGCGGCCGGCCAGGAGGCCGTGCTCGGCCCTCAGGAAGCCGAAGCCGCCGAGCAACTGGTCACGGCGCGAGCGGAATGGGCGGCCAGGGTCGCCACACACGAGGCGAAGTCCGCGGAGCTCACCGCGGCGCGGACCGGCCGGCAGTCCCTCGCCGACCGGCTCCGCGACGCCGAGCTGGAGCGGGCGAGGGCCCAACTCGAGGCGGATCGGCGGGACCAGGCCGTCACGACGGCGGAGAAGCCCCTCGCGCAGGCGGAACAGGTGCTGCGCCAGATGCGGGAGGAGGCCGCGAGGAATCAGCCGACGGGCTCCAGTGCGGCCGGACCCGCGGCGCCGGGGAACGGTCCCGGCCCGGACGCCGTGTCCGCGGCGGAGTCCACGCGGGACGCGGCCCGGTCGGAGTGGGACGCCGCCCGCGGCGCGGCGGACGTGGCGCGGAAGGCCGCCCGGCGCACGGCCGGCGCGGTCGCGGAGCTGAAGGAGCAGCTGGCCGCCGCCGAGGAGCGGGTGAGCGGTGCCCTCGCCGCGGAAACGACCGCGGCCGCGGACGTCGCCCGGGCCACCGCTGCCCGCGACACGCTCTACGACGGGCACGGGCGGCTCCGGCGCGAGCTGGAGAGCGCACGTCAGGAGCAGGTCGACCAGCGGACGCTGTGGAACAACGCCTGGGCGGGTATGCCTGGTCCGGCCGCGATGCTGGCCGCCGACCGGTGCCGGGAGGGGATCGGCGGCGCCCGGTTCCCGCTGGACTCGCTCGGCAAGGCGCCCGGCGGTTCGGGCCGCTGAGCCGCGCAACGGCCCCGGCGGAGGGTTCCGCCGGGGCCGTCGAGACCGCTCAGTCGGTCAACTGCACAGTCCGTCAGCCGGTCAGCCGCCAGCGGCTGTCGCCGTCCACGTCGCACCGGTCGATCTCCACCCGGGTGTCGCCCTCGACCTGGAGGCACAGCTGGTTGCTCATGTAGTTGCGGATCCTGACGGTGCCGTCACCGGCCGGGTCGAGCCACCACAACTCGTTGTCCTCCAGGCTGGAATGGCAGTTCGCCTCCTGGACCAGGGTTCCCGCGGGCTTCGCCACCCGCTCCGGCACATCCATGCACAGACCGTCCTTGGCGTTGACGAAGAGGACGAGCGAGGCGCCGCCCGGGCCCGTGGCGCCGCGGTGGACCCGGATGTTCCACTGCTGGTTGTCGTCGGAGTTGCCGCACTTGGACTGGATGATCGGCACGGTGTAACGGCCGCCACCGATGAACGGGAGGTCGGCGCACATGCCGGTGGCCGCGTTCTTCAGCAGCACCCCGGACCGGTCGGAGAGCACCATCGGGCGGACCTCCTGCTTCACGGCCTCCGGCTTCGCCGGCTGCTGCTGCTGTTGCTGTTGCTTCGCAGGAGCGGCCTCGGGGACGGCCCCCTGGGCCTCGGCACCGCGGGCGGGCTGCACCGGTTGCGCCGCCTGCGGCGCCTGCGCCGGTTCCCCTGGTTCCGCGGGCTTCGGACCGGCCGACCGGTCCGATGACGGGCTCGCGGTGAGCGGCCCGCGCGCCGCCGCTTGTTCGGCGGCCAGTTTCTGCCCCTTGGCGTCCTGGTCCGCCTGGTAGCTGCGCCAGGCGCCCAGCCCCAGGGCGCCGCCCGCCACCAGCGCCAGCACCGCGGTGGCGCCGGCGACCCTGATGCCCACCCGGGAGCGCTCTCCCGGCTGTTGCGCAGTGCTCGTCAGCGCGTCGACGAACCGCGCCCGCTGCCGCCGCTTCGCGTCGTCCTGCTCGGTCTCACTCAACGCCCGTCCCCCACTCGAAGAAAGTGTTCGCATGCATCCGTCCGGCCCGGCCCGGGGCCTGCCAGTCAACCACCGGGGGTCCCTCGCGGGCCTGCTCCCTGAGCGGGGTGAGCGCGGGATGAGCAGGGGATGAGCAGCGCTCGGACGGCCTTCACCGCGGTACCGACCCGTACAGCTCGCGTTCCTGCAGCAGTTCCGTGGCTTTCGTCAGCGCGGTGGAGAGCCTGCGCCGGTAGGTGCTGAAGGACATGGCGGCCCTGCTGGCCGCGGCCTGCTGGCTGCGCGGCCCGCCCAGGTAGGTGATCTCCAGAACGTCGCCCAGCTGCCGCTGCCCGGGGTGCGCGCGCAGTTGCGACACCGTCTCGGCCAGCACCTCGCGCAGCGCGGTCGCGTCCGCTCCGGGCGCCACCAGCCGGGTGCCCAGCAGCGCGCTCTCCCCGAGCCGCCGGGGGTCCCCCACACTGCGGTAGGCGTACTTGACGGCGTCGGCGAACTCCTGCCACGGCATGGAAGGCTCCGCCACCGCCGCGATGGGCGCCACCGCGCCCGCGGGCTCGTCGCTCAGCAGTCGGACGCGGAGCGCCGCGGCCCAGCGGTCGAACGGCGCGCAGCGCCAGTCCTGCACGAAGGGGAACACCCGCTCACCGTCCGGGCCGTCCGCGGGCGGCATCCGCTGCTGACCGTACAGGTCGAGCAGCGAGGCGAGCGCCGACTGCTCCTCGGCCGTACAGGTCCAGCTCATGGCCAGGCCGGGGGTGGTCGCCCACAGCGTGGTCAGCGCGGAACAGGCGGCCGCAGCGCTGCCGGTGCTCCACCGGGTCAGCAGCAGCCGTTCGGTGCGCCGCAGCGGCGACCGGCCCGCCGTGTACTTCAGGGCCGCACGGGCCACCGGATCGTCCGGCAGGCCGGTGGCGCCCGGCTCCAGACACGGCGCGACGAGCACGCCGACGAGTCGGTGGCCGTCCTCGGCGACGGTGAAGGCGGCCGGCTGATACTGCCACCACCGCAAGGCCAGGGCGCCGGCCGCGACGCCGTGCTCCTTCCGGATCGCGGCCACCGCCTCGTCCAGGTCCTCGGGGCGGGCGGCGCGCAGTCGGATCCGGTCGGCGCCCCGCCAGTCCACCACCTCCCGCGCCACCCGGCTCGTCCGGCCCAGATAGGCCAGCCCCGCACCGGACGCCCAGCGGTCTCCGGCGCGCTGTCCGAGCCGCTCGGCCAACTGGCCGTGCAGCCGGCCGAAGAGGGACTCGTACCTCTGCGGACCGCGCCACCTCAGATCGGCCAGCAGCGCCTCCCGCACCAACTCGTGCGGCACAAGGCCCTCGACGGTGCTGCGCACGAACGACAGGCCGCGCAGCCAGGTGCACAGCGCACGCGCCTCGGCCGGCGACACCTCCAGCGCGTGCCGTACCGACTCCTCGGTGGTGACCCGGGCCAGCGCCAGCACATGGAGGGCATCGGTCCGGGCCAGCGACGGGCTCTCGCGCAGCATCAGACGCAGTAATTCGCCTACCAGGTCGGGGCAGTCGCGCAACTCCCGCAATCGGCCCGGCTCCACGGAGCCCGTACGCAGTTCCCGCGCGTCGGCGAACAGCGCCAGCGCGAGCGGCAGTCCGTGCGCGGCGCGCACGATGCCCGGAACTTCGGCCTCGTCCACGTCCCGGTTGCGCAGCAGCAGAGCGGCCTGCGCCTCGTCCAGCCCGGCCAGCTCCACGCTGCGCAGTGCGCGCCACCACCGCGGATCGGTGCGCCACTCGGCGGACGGGGGCAGCCTGCTGCCGACGACGAGCAGCGGACGCGTGGGCATACCGGGCAGGAAGACATCGCGCAGCCACTGCTCCAGAGGGCCCAGCGACTCCGCGGAGTCGATCAGCAGTACCTGTGCGTCCTGCGGCGCGCCCTGCGCCTCCAGTGCGGCCAGGAACGCCTCCGGCGTCGGGTCCGCGTGCCGCAGATCGACACTGCGGGTGATCCGGCCGTGTGCCCGGGCCTCCTCCGCGAACCGGCGCAGCAGCGTGCTCTTGCCCACGCCCGCCATGCCGTGCAGCCAGACCACGAAGCAGCCTCGGCCGCCGCTGAGCATCAGCTCCCGCAGCAGCCGCAGTTCGGCCTCCCGGCCGGTGAAGACCTTCCTCCAGGACACCGCCAGCACGTCCCCGTGCGATTCCACCGGCAACGGTGTGGGAGACATCTGCATCCTCGTACCCGCATTCTCTTTCCCTGCGACGACAGCCGCCGTGCACCCGGGGTCGGCCGGGGCGGGGCGGTCGCTCTAGACGTGCGATCTAGTACGAGTGGTGGGTCTGCCAGTACGACCAGGCCTGGCAGGGGCTGCCGTACCTCTGGTTCATGTAGTTGACGCCCCACTTGATCTGCGTGGCCGGATTGGTCCGCCAGTCGGCGCCCACAGTCGACATCTTGGAGGCGGGGTATGCCTGGACAAGGCCATAGGCACCGGAGGTCGGGTTGACCGCGCGGTGGTTCCAGGTGGATTCGTGCTCCACGATGTTGCTGAAGCACTGGAACTGGTCCGCGCCCACGATCTGACGTGCCATCGCCTGGATCTGCGCGGTGGTGTAGGAGCTCTGTTCCGACAGTCGGGAGGCGTCGCGGGTCGCGGAGCGCGCGGCCGTCTCCCGCTCCGCCTTGCGCTTCTTGGCTTCCTGCGCGGCCTTCTGCCGGGCCGCCGCGTCCGCGGCGGCCTGCTTGCGGGCCGTCTCCTCGGCGGCCTTCCTGGCACTCGTGTCGGCGGCGACGGCCTGTGTGTCGGCCTGCTGTGCCAGGAACGCGGCCTGTACCTGGGCCTGCTGACCCGCGGGTATGCCCGCGAGGAGCATCGTGTCGCCCGTCGTCGCCTCGGCGATGCTCGCGGGCCGGCCGCCGCTGTCCGAGACCACACCGGTAACGGCGCCGACGGCGGTGACCGCCGTGGCCGAGGCGACGGCCAATCCCCGGACCGAACTCCGGTTCACGCCGGCCTCCCCGCAGCGGCGCGGCGGGCGACACGGGCCGCGACAGCGGCGCCGGGACGCCGAGCGGTCCGACCGGCCGGACGGTCCAAGTGCAGCCGGCCCATCGAGTACATCGAGTACGTCGAGTACATGAGATCCCCTCCCCATGCGAAGTGCGGTTGTCGCCTCCTTTACGCACGGGCGCGGAGCCAGGTTGCATCAGTCGGCAAGATGGCGCGCTCGCGCATCCTGGGGAGCCGCGCCCGGCGATGGTGCCCCGCCCCGACGCGCCGGCGGTTCGCTCGTCAGCGGGTGCCGGTGACCGGTTGGCGGTCGTAGCACGTGGTGTCCGGATCCGGGCTCGCAGCCTGCCAGCCCTTGATCTCGACACGCGCACCGGGCTCGATGGCGTCGTACACCCACTTCCCGTCCTCGGGTGAGAGCGCGATGGCGCCGGCGCCGGCGTTGTGGCCGATGCTTGCGAGACCGGCGGCGGGGTCCAGCGCCCACGTCAGCAGCCGTTCGTGTTGCCGACCGCGGTCGGTGAAGGTGACGACCCACTGTTTGACCTCGATGCCCGTAAGGCTGCTGAACTTGTTGGGGGGCATCGCCAGAGAGGGGTACTTGGCAGTGACCGTGACCGTCGTCTCACCGATCGGGCAGCTTTCCTGCAGCCCGCTGATGCGCAACGTCCTGCCCTCGATGGTCAGCGTGTAGGCGTCCAGGTCGATCGTCACCTGCTGTACGGGGGCCGGGGGCAGCTCGGGCGGGGACGTCGCTGGGGGTGCGGGCTGCCCGGCGGAGGAGGTGAGGGCGCCGTAGGTGACGGCGATGAGGGCCGCCGCTGCCAGCGCACCGGTGGAGAGCAGTACGCGTCGGCCGCGTCGGCGGCGTTGCACCCGGTTCCTCACCTGCGCCCCCGTGGTCGGCGCCGGGACCGCGCCGTGCGCGGCCAGGCCGCGGAGCCGGGCGGACAGCTCCGCCTCGGTCAGGAGACGCGGTGGCGGCTGGTCAGACACGGGCTTCCTCCGTCGAGTGGGTTTCCTCGCTCGCCAGGTGGGCGGCCAGTGCCGTACGGCCTCGCGACAGGCGTGCCTTGATGGTGCCGACGGCCACGCCGGTCTCGGCCGCTATCTGATCCACGGTCAGATCGCACAGATGATGCAGCACGATCGCGGTCCGCTGGGCTTCGGGCAGTCGCCGCAGAGCGGCGACCAGTGCCACATGGTCGGTGCTCGGTTCGGGCGCCGACCGTGGTGCGGACTCGCCCCGGACCAGCTCCCACCAGTGGCGTGCCCGCCGCCAACGGCTCATCGCCAGACGGCGTGCCACCGTCTGGATCCACGCCTCGGGAGCCTGGTTGCCGTTGAGGACCGACGCACGCCGGTCCCAGGCGCGGACGAACGCCTCCTGCACCACGTCCTGGGCTTCGGCGTAATCACCTGTCAGGGCATAGAGCCGGCCGACCAGACGCGGGTAGGCGGCCGTGTAGAAGAGATCGAACTCGTCCTCGGTCACCTGGTCCTGCTCTCTTCCTGCGGCGCGGGCTCGAGCCACTGCTTCCGGGCCTCGCTCCGGTCCCCGTCGCCGACGGCGAGGCCGACACAGTCGTGGGTGACGCTACCGTGCCCGGGAGCTGTGTCCGCGTGCGGGTTCTCGTGCACGGGTGGCGGCCCGCCGCACGCACCGGCGCCGGACAACCGGGCGCGTCACCAGCCGAGTTCGGGCCCGCCCGGCACCCGCCCGCCGATCGCGGCCGCGCGCCGCACCGCGCCGCACCCGGTCTCCTCGCCCTGGGGGGCCGGCAGCACGCACAGCGCCGGGAGCGGGACACGGCGCGGGCGGTGTCCGATTCGTTCAAGACGGGCGGGTCGTGCCCGCCTAGCCTGCTGTCATGACTCCTCGACTCGACCTGATCGGCATGGTGGTCTCCGACATGGCCGCCTCGCTCGCCTTCTACCGCCGCCTCGGGCTGGACATCCCGGCCGAGGCCGACGCCCTGCCGCACGTGGAGGCCGTCCTGCCCGGAGGCCTGCGGATCGCGTGGGACACGCAGGACACCATCCGCTCCTTCGACCCGTCCTGGACCGCGCCCACCGGCGACGGCCGCCGGGACCTGGCCTTCCTGTGCGACTCCCCCGCCGAGGTGGACTCGCTGTACGCCGAACTGACCGCTGCCGGGCACACGGGGCACCTGTTGCCCTGGGACGCCTTCTGGGGTCAGCGCTACGCCGTCGTCCTCGACCCGGACGGCGGCGGGGTCTCGCTGTTCGCCCCGTCGGATCCGGCCGCGTAGGCCCCCAGCGTCGTCCCGGCCAGCGCCCGCACCTCACGGGCCAGGTGCGCCTGGTCGGCGTACCCGGCGACATCGGCGACCTCGGCGAAGGGCACACCCGCCAGGGCCAGGGCCAGGGCGCGGCGCAGCCGCAGGATGCGGGCGAGCGTGCGGGGCCCGTACCCGAAGGCGTCGAGCGAGCGCCGGTGCAGCCTGCGCTCGCCGATGCCGACGGCCCGGGCGATCGCGGCCACCGCCTCGCCCGCGCCGAGCCGGGCCGTGACCTCGGCGACCAGCGGGTCGGGCGGCCCGGCCGCGGCGGCGCGGGTGCGGGCCAGCGCTTCGAGTCCCGCGCGCGCGTCCCCGTACCCCTCGACCAGGCCGGACAGCCGGCGCACCTCGCGGGCAGGCCACAGCTCGGTCGGCTCGACGCGCCGGTCCCGCAGCACGTGCGCCGGTACGCCGAGCAGTGCGGGCGCGGTGCCGGGCGCCAGCCGGATCCCGGCGAAGGCACCGCCCGGGACCTCGCCGGCCGGATGCGGCCCGGTGTCGGGTCCGGCCACCAGCAGCCGCCCGTCGGCCCACAGCAGGTCCATGCAGCCGTCGGGCAGCACCATCCGGCCGCCGCCCGCAGCGGCCCGCCACCGCACGGCCCCGGGGACGATCGCCGACGCGGCTTCCTCGTACACGCCTCCAGGTTAAGGACCCGGCCGCTCTTTCGGATCAGGCCCGGCGCGCCTCGGTGGGGCGGTCCGGCGCCGGTGGAGGATCGGGGCGTGAATCTTCCCGACGACGAACCGCCCCGCCCCGAGGGCGCACCGGCCGAGGGCGCACCGGCCGAGGGCGCACCGGCCGGCGGCCGCTACGGAGAGGCCGTGTTCCGGCCTGAGCGGGCGGGCGAGGACGAGCGCATCGACCTCGGCGCGCTCACCTACGACGATTTCACCCTGGCCCGGCTGCGGGCGCTGGGCGCCGGACCCGGCTGGCACTGTCTGGACGTGGGTGCGGGCACGGGCACGGTCTCCCGGCTCCTCCTGGAGCGGGCCGGGGTCGCGGAGGTCCTGGCCGTCGACCGGGACACGGCCTTCCTCCGGGCGCACCCGACGGCCGGGCTCACGCCCCTGGAGGCGGACATCACCGCCCTGGACTTCAGCCCGGGCCGGTTCCGGCTGGTGCACGCCCGGTTCGTCCTGATGCACCTGCGGAACTGGCCGCGGATGATCGGGAAGCTCGCCTCCCTGGTCGCCCCGGGCGGCGTCCTGGTCCTCGGCGACGCGGTCGACCTGACCACCCCCGCCGCGCCCACGACCGCGTACGACCGGGCGATGCGGGCGATGTGGCAGGGGCTGCGGGAGAGCCTGGGCACCGACGTCTCCTGGGTGCCGGACTACCCCCGGCACCTGCGGGACGCCGGTCTGCTGTCCGTGGGGGCCGAGATCCTGGTCCCGCCGCTGCTGCCGGGCAGCCCCATCAGCCGGTTCTGGGCCGATACCTGGGACCGCGCGCGCGAGCCGATGACGGCCACCGGGCTGGTCGACGACGCGGCGATCGACGCGGCCGTCCGCTACCTGGACTCGCCGGACTGCGCGGCGCTCTCCCCCGGCCTGCTCACCGCGTGGGGCGTGAAGGGCCCGGCCTAGCGCGGGCCCGGCGTCCGGAGCGGGCCGCGGCGGCCGCGTGCCCGCGTGCCCGCGTACTCAGTGCTTGCGCAGCCGGGAGTGGTAGTCCTCGGGCGGCAGGAACTTCGACCACCGCTCCGGGAACTCCGACGGCATCCCGTCGTCCTCGTCGTCCTCCGACTCGCCCTCCGCCATCGCCCGCCAGGCGGCGGCCCGCGCGATCAGCTGGGCGGCCTCCGCCTCGCGCGCCCGCTCGTTCGCCTCGCGCGCCGCCGCCGTGGCGACGGAGGGCCAGACGCGGTCGATCGCGGCGTTGACGGCGGCGCCGACCAGCACGGCGAAGGCCGAGATACCGATCCACAGCAGGACGGCCACGGGCGCGGCCAGCGATCCGTAGATCGTCGGCCCCTCCACGGTGTTGGTCAGGTAGATCCGCAGCAGGAACGAGCCCAGCACCCACATGGCGAGGGCCACCAGCGCCCCCGGCACGTCCTCGATCCACGGCGAGCGCACGGGCACGGACACGTGGTAGAGCGTGGTCAGGAAGGCGATGGACAGCAGGGTCACCGTCGGCCAGTACAGGACAGCGATCACCTCGGTGCCCCAGGGCACGAGCCGGACGACCGCGTCCGGGCCCACCACCATCAGCGGCAGCACGATCGCACCGATGAGCAGCGCGATGATGTAGAGCAGGAAGGCCAGCAGCCGGGTCTTGACGATGCCGCGCTGGCCGTCGAGGCCGTACATCACGGTGATGGTGTCGATGAAGACGTTGACCGCCCGCGATCCCGACCAGAGGGCGAAGGCGAAACCGAGCGAGATCAGGTCGGGGCGGCCGCGGCCGGTGACGTCGTCGAGGAGGGGTCGCGCGATGTCGTTGACGCCCCGGTCGGACAGGACCGTGCCGACCGCCCGCAGGATGTTCTCCTCGATACTTTCGACCGTACGGGTGTCGGTCCAGCCGTCCACGTAGCCGAGCAGACCCAGCAGGCCCAGGAAGAGCGGGGGCAGCGAGAGCAGCGTGAAGAACGCCGCCTCGGCCGCGAGCCCGAGGATCCGGTACTCGATGCACGAGTTGACGGTGTCCTTCAGCAGCAGCCAGCCCATCTTCCGCATCGAGACGTTGCGGTAGAGGGCGCGGGCCCGGTGGAGCCGTCCTGGGATCCGCTCGGGTGTTTCTTTTGCTGGCTGCACGTCCTTACGGTATCCGCATGGCAGCCACCACCCACACAGTCAGCAACCAGCCCCCGCCCCTGGTCGGCCACGACGTCTACGGCGGCGATCGGGCCCTCACGGAGGGCGTCGAGCGTCACCTCGCATCCGCCGATCCCGAACTCCTCGGCGAGGTAAGGGAGGAGCTCACCGACCTCGGGCGCGCGGCGGGTTCCGCGCAGGCTCAGGAATGGGGTGTGCAGTCGAACGAGAATCCGCCCACGCTGCGGACGCACGACCGCTACGGCAACCGGATCGACGAGGTGGACTTCCACCCGGCCTGGCACCGGCTGCTCGGGCACGCCGTGACCTCCGGGCTGACCGACGCCTGGGGGCGGCCGGCGGGGCACCTGCGCCGGGCCGCCGGGTTCTTCGTCTGGTCGCAGGCCGAGTCGGGGCACGGCTGCCCGATCTCGATGACGCACGCGGCGGTGCCGGCGCTGCGCGCCGATCCGGTGCTGGCCGCCGAATGGGAGCCGCGGCTGACCTCGCACGTGTACGAGCAGGGTCTGCGGCCGCCCGCCGAGAAGGGCGGTGTGCTCTTCGGGATGGGGATGACGGAGAAGCAGGGCGGCAGCGACGTTCGGGCGAACACGACGGCGGCGGTGCCGCTGGACGCGTCCGGCGAGTACCTGCTGACCGGGCACAAGTGGTTCTGCTCGGCGCCGATGAGCGACGGCTTCCTGGTGCTGGCGCAGGCTCCGGGAGGGCTGACGTGCTTCCTGGTGCCGCGGGTGCTGCCGGACGGGACGCGCAACGTCTTCGCGATCCAGCGGCTGAAGGACAAGCTGGGCAACAAGTCGAACGCGTCGAGCGAGGTGGAGTTCGACGGGACCTGGGCGCGGCGGGTCGGTGAGGAGGGCCGCGGGGTGCGGACCATCATCGAGATGGTCGCGGCGACCCGGCTGGACTGCGTCATCGGCTCGGCCTCGCTGATGCGGCAGGCCCTGACGCAGGCCGTGCACCACGCGGAGCACCGCTCTGCTTTCGGAGCGCCGCTCATCGACCAGCCGCTGATGCGCAACGTGCTCGCCGACCTCGCCCTGGAGTCGGAGGCCGCCACCACCTTGACCCTGCGCCTGGCGGCCGCCAACGACGCCGGCACCGAACAGGAGAAGGCCTTCCTGCGCCTCGCCGTGCCCGCCGCCAAGTACTGGGTGACCAAGCGCTGTACGCCGATGGTGGCGGAGGCCCTGGAGTGCCTGGGGGGCAACGGCTACGTAGAGGAGTCCGGGCTGCCCAGACTGCTGCGCGAATCCCCCCTCAACTCCATCTGGGAGGGCTCGGGCAATGTCCAGGCGCTGGACGTACTGCGCGCCCTGCAGCGGGAGCCGCAGGCACTGAACGCCTTCCTCCAGGAGGTCGGCCTGGCCCGGGGCGCCGACCACCGGCTGGATTCGGCCATCAAGGACCTGCTGACGGATCTCGCCGACCTGGACGGGATCGAGGCGCGGGCCCGCCGGGTGGTGGAGCGCATGGCGCTGGTGCTCCAGGGGTCCCTGCTGGTGCGGTGGGCTCCGCCGGAGGTCGCGGACGCCTTCTGCGCCTCGCGGCTGGGCGGCGACTGGGGTGCGGCCTTCGGCACGCTGCCGCACACCCTCGACCTGCGCGCGGTGGTGGAACGGGCGCGGATCACGGGCTAGGAGGGAGCCCCCGTCGGGCTCCGCAGCGGTCCCCAAACCGCTCCCGGCCGGGATCCGGACCCGCCGACCGGATCAGGGGTGGCGCCGCGCCGACTCGGCGCCACCCCTGTTCCGAAGCCCCGAGGAGGAGCCTGCACGCCGCTCTGCGGCGTCCGGACAGTTTCGGTCGACCGACCGGGACTTGGCGAGAGTTGCATACCGTTGCAACCTTTGAGTCGGCAGCCGTCCTTCGGGGCGCCGGGAGAAGCGTGGGCGCGGAGCACCGGGGGCGGCTTGCGTCGTACGTCCTGTTCGCACGGGGAGGTTCCGGTGGCCGACACCACAGGCAGCACGATCGATGTCGCTCGCATCTCGGCCATGGACGCGCGGGCGGCGGCGCGTCTGCTCAAGGGGGTGCGGGCGGCGGCGCTGGCCGGGATGCGGCCGCCGGCCGCACCGAGACCGGAGATCGCAGAGTCCTGGCGCCGGATGCTGGCCGGCGGGGTGCACCCGGACCGGGACGCGCGTTCGCGGATGCTGTCGGCCGCCGAGACCGAGGAGCGCCGGCACGTGTCGCCCCTGCGGGAGATCCTGCCGGTGCTGCGCGAGGGGCTGCTGCCCGCCCTGGACGAGGCCCTGCACATCATGGTCGTCGCGGACGCGGACGGGCGGCTGCTGTGGCGGGAGGGCCACTCCTCGATCCTGCGCAAGGCGGACCGGCTCGGCTTCGCGGTCGGGGCGGACTGGGACGAGGCCGTGGTCGGCACGAACGGGGTGGGCACCGCCCTGGTGGCCCGGCGCCCCGTGCAGGTGTTCTCGGCCGAGCACTTCGTCTCCAGCCACCACGACTGGACCTGCGCCGGGGCACCCGTACGGGACCCGCGCGACGGGCGGCTGCTGGGCGTGGTCGACGTCAGCGGGCCGCTGGCCACCATGCACCCGGCGACGCTGACGTGGGTGAGCTCCGTGGCGCGCCTCGCGGAGCGGGAGCTGCGGGTGCGGCACCTGGAGTCGCTGGAGCGGCTGCGGACGGTGGCGGCCCCGCTGCTGGCCCGGCTGCCGGGGCGGGCGCTGGCCGTGGACCCGAACGGCTGGGCCGCGGCGGTGACGGGTCTGGCCCCGGCGGAGCGGATCCCGCTGCCGAAGGCGTTCGGGCCGGGCCGGGTGTGGGTGCCGCGGCTCGGGGAGTGCGTCGTGGAGCCGCTGCCCGGCGGCTGGCTGCTGCGGGTGGCCGAGGACCGCGCGAGTAAGGCGGTGTCGCGGATCGTGCTGGACCTCAGCCGGGCGCGGTGCTGGTCGGCGACGGTGTACGGGGCGTCCGGGAGCTGGTCGCAGGAGCTGAGCCCGCGCCACGCGGAGCTGCTGTTCCTGCTGGCGCAGAGCCCGCGCGGGCACTCGGCGGCGGAGCTGGCCGCGGAGCTGTTCGGGGACCCGACGCGGACGGTGACGGTCCGCGCGGAGCTGTCCCGCGTACGCCGCCACCTCGCCGGGGTCCTCGCGCACCGGCCGTACCGCTTCGCGGAGGACGTGGAGGTGGAACTGATCCGGCCCCGGGACCCGGCGTCGCTGCTCCCGCACTCCACGGCCCCGGCGGTGATCCGGGCCCGCCTGGGCCGGACGGAGCCCGGCATGATTCCCTGAGCTGCATGAGCACCATCACACTCACCACCTGGTCGCTGGAGATGAACTCCGCGCAGGACCTCGTCGCGGCGGCTCCGGCGGGCCCGGAGATCTCCATCGTGCGGGCGGAGGTCCCCTCCCCCGAGTTCAGCCGTTTCCTGTACGCGTCGGTGGGCGGTGACATCCACTGGACGGACCGGCTGTCCCTGACCCGCGCGCAGTGGGTCGAGCAGCTGGAGCGTCCGGGCGTGGAGACCTGGGTGGCGTACGACCGGGGCACGCCGGCGGGGTACGTGGAGCTGGACCCGCAGGACGACGGCGTGGTGGAGATCATGTACTTCGGTCTCCTGCCGGACTTCCGCGGGCGCCGCATCGGAGGGCACCTGCTGTCGGTGGGCGTGGCCCGCGCCTGGTCCCTCGCGGAGCGGTGGCCCGACCGGGAGCCGACCCGTCGGGTGTGGGTGCACACGTGCAGCCAGGACGGACCGACGGCGATGAGCAACTACGAGCGGCGCGGCTTCAAGGTCTTCAGGACGGAGACGGAGTCCCGGCAGGAGTCCCCCACCCCGGGCCCCTGGCCGGGCGCCCACTCCTAGGCCGTCTCTTTCGCATCGTGCCGGGACTCGGTGGGAGCCTGCCGCCGCCGGCCCGCGGCCGCGCTGTCGGCCCCGGGCCGGCGCCGGGCGCTGCGGGTCCCCGGTCGGGCCCGCGAGCCGAACCCTGTGCTTCGCCCGTCCGGCGTGGCGGCGGGCCGGTCGGGGGCGGGCCCGCGCATGCTGGAGCTCCGTCGAGCGCAGGCGAGGGTCATGACTGCCGCACAGCCACCGGAGCCGGACCCGGCGCCGAACCCGGACGCCCCGCAGGATCCCTCGGACGCTCCCACCCGTCCTCGCCCGCGCATGGCCCGGTGGCTGGCGGCGTCCCACCGCTGGCAGACGCTCATCGCGGCCGTCGTCACGGCCATGGCCGCGCTCGTCGCGGTGCTCCTCTCGCAGTCGGGATCCGGCGGCCGGGACCCGGCACCCGATCCGACCCTGAGCTCGGCGCTCGACCCGTCGATGGGCCGCAGGACGGACACCGTGGTCACCACCCACCTCACCCGGCAGTACGCCGATCCGGCGACGCCGCCCTCCGGCGTCGCCGTCTACTTCGAGGGCACGGTCAGCGGGCTCGGGCCCGGGTCGACCGTGTACGCGATGGTCCGGCGGGGCGACGAGCGGTCGAACTGGCCGAGCGCCCTCGCCGACGTCGACCGGGGCAGGGGGACCTGGAAGGCCCTCGTACATGTCCCGCGGCCCCGCCTCCCGCTCGAGATGTCGGCCGGAGCGATCACCTCGGCGCCCCCGAAGCAGGAGAGGCCCGCCTCCTCTCCGCCGACGGACTCCCCGGCTCCCCCGCTGGAGCGGCTCCGGCAGGACGGCCCCGACGCCGTCGGCATCGAGACATCGACGCCCTTCCGCCCGGTCGCTCCACCGGAGCCCGGGCAGCAGCCCGGGCAACCCGGACGGCCGCGGACGTAAAGTGGACGAACCAACCGGAGGCAGGCCCTCCCGACTGGGTGACCCCCGTCACGTCGTCCCACCATTCGGGACGAGTTCGTCCGGATCGTGGACAGTAGTGGACTCCTCCAATCGGCACATGACACGCTTCCGCCATGAATGGAGCTGGAATTGCCTTGGTGAGTCGGCGGCACGTCGACCTCGGCCGCATGTCCAGCGCCATCTGTCCGGCGCGCTGACGGAACCAGCCACGCCGCGCATCGCCGTCGTCCCCGCCGCCGCGGACGCGCCGATCACCCGCTAGCCCCCTGAGGCCGATTCCGCCCTGCCCGCCGGCAACCCCGGCGCGGAGCGGCAATCAGCCGCATCCGCTCGGAGTCGCCGAGCCCGCAGGGGAGCGCTGCCGCCTCCCCCTGCCCTTGCCTCGAGCCGCCGAAGAAGGACGTACCGCCATGGCCGCCACCCCCGAAACGCCCGCAGCCGCACCCGCAGCCGCCGCGCGCCGCAAGACCGGCCGTCACCGCGGTGAGGGCCAGTGGGCCGTCGGACACCACACCCCCCTCAACGGCAACGAGCAGTTCAAGAAGGACGACGACGGTCTCAACGTGCGGACACGCATTGAGACGATCTACTCCAAGCGCGGCTTCGACTCGATCGACCCCAACGACCTGCGCGGCCGGATGCGCTGGTGGGGCCTGTACACCCAGCGCAAGCCCGGGATCGACGGCGGCAAGACCGCGATCCTGGAGCCGGAGGAGCTGGACGACGAGTACTTCATGCTGCGCGTCCGCATCGACGGCGGCCGGCTGACCACCGAGCAGCTCCGTGTGATCGGCGAGATCTCCGAGGAGTTCGCGCGCGGCACCGCGGACCTCACCGACCGCCAGAACGTGCAGTACCACTGGATCCGGATCGAGGACGTCCCGGAGATCTGGCGCCGGCTGGAGGCCGTGGGCCTGTCCACCACCGAGGCCTGCGGTGACACGCCCCGCGTCATCCTCGGTTCGCCCGTCGCCGGCATCGCCCTGGACGAGATCATCGACGGCACGCCCGCCATCGACGAGATCTACCGCCGCATCGTGGGCAACAAGGACTTCTCCAACCTGCCCCGCAAGTTCAAGTCCGCGATCTCCGGCTCGCCGCTGCTCGACGTGGCGCACGAGATCAACGACATCGCCTTCGTGGGCGTGAACCACCCCGAGCACGGCCCCGGCTTCGACGTCTGGGTCGGCGGCGGTCTCTCCACCAACCCCAAGCTCGGTGTGCGCCTGGGCACCTGGGTCTCGCTCGACGAGGTCCCGGACGTCTACGAGGGCGTCATCTCGATCTTCCGCGACTACGGCTACCGCCGGCTGCGCAACCGCGCCCGCCTGAAGTTCCTCGTCGCCGACTGGGGCCCGGCCAAGTTCCGCCAGGTCCTGGAGGACGAGTACCTGGAGCGCAAGCTCACCGACGGCCCCGCCCCCGCGCAGCCGAGCGGCCAGTGGCGCGACCACGTGGGCGTCCACCAGCAGCAGGACGGCAAGTTCTACGTCGGCTTCGCGCCCCGCGTGGGCCGCGTGGACGGCGCCACCCTCACCAAGATCGCGGACGTGGCCGCGCAGCACGGCTCCGGCCGGCTGCGCACCACCGCCGAGCAGAAGATGATCGTGCTCGACATCGAGGCCGACCGGGTCGACTCGGTCGTCGAGGCGCTGGAGTCGCTGGACCTGCGGGTCAAGCCGTCCCCGTTCCGCCGCGGCACGATGGCCTGCACCGGCATCGAGTTCTGCAAGCTGGCGATCGTCGAGACCAAAGCGCGCGGCGCCTCGCTGATCGACGAGCTGGAACGCCGCCTGCCGGACTTCGCCGAGCCGCTCACCATCAACATCAACGGCTGCCCGAACGCCTGCGCCCGTATCCAGGTGGCGGACATCGGTCTCAAGGGTCAGCTGGTCCTGGACGACGACGGCAACCAGGTGGAGGGCTACCAGGTCCACCTGGGCGGCGCCCTCGGCCTGGAGGCCGGCTTCGGCCGCAAGGTCCGCGGCCTCAAGGTCACCTCGGCCGGTCTGCCCGACTACGTCGAGCGGGTCGTCAAGCACTACGAGGAGCAGCGCGAGGACGGCGAGCGGTTCGCGGCGTGGGTGGCCCGCGCGGACGAGAAGAGTCTCTCGTGAGCGAGCGCGCCGCACCGTTCTACTGCCCGTACTGCGGCGACGAGGACCTGTTTCCCAATGAGACGGGCCACGGCGCGTGGGAATGCAGGGCCTGCAACCGGGCCTTCCAGCTGAAGTACCTCGGGCTGCTGGCCCGGGGTGTCCAGTCGGATTCAGCGGGAGGGGACGGGATATGACCACCACTCAAGACGTGCGTCTCACGGCCGGGGAACTCAAGGAGCTGGCCGAGCGGGCGGGCCGGGACCTGGAGGACGCCTCCGCCTCGGAGATCCTGAGCTGGGCGGCCGAGACCTTCGGCAAGCGGTTCGCCGTGACCTCCTCCATGGAGGACGCGGTCGTCGCGCACCTGGCCTCGCGGGTCTTCCCCGGTGTGGACGTGGTCTTCCTCGACACGGGCTACCACTTCGAGGAGACCATCGGCACCCGTGACGCGGTGGAGGCCGTGATGGACGTCAACGTCATCACGCTGACCCCGCGTCAGAGCGTCGCCGAGCAGGACGCCGAGTACGGCGCGAAGCTGCACGACCGCGACCCCGACCTGTGCTGTGCGCTGCGCAAGGTCAAGCCGCTGGAGGAGGGCCTGACCGCGTACACCGCGTGGGCGACCGGCCTGCGCCGCGACGAGTCCCCGACCCGGGCGAACACCCCGGTGGTCGGCTGGGACGAGAAGCGGCAGAAGGTCAAGGTGTCGCCGATCGCGCGCTGGACCCAGGACGACGTGGACGCGTACGTCGCCGAGCACGGTGTGCTCACCAACCCGCTGCTGATGGACGGGTACGCCTCCGTCGGCTGCGCCCCGTGCACCCGGCGCGTCGCCGAGGGCGAGGACGCGCGGGCCGGCCGGTGGGCCGGGCGGGGCAAGACCGAGTGCGGACTGCACGGCTGATGACGGACAGCACAGAACCTACGGAGACGAACCAGATGAGCGTGAGCGACCAGGGCGCCACCGTGTGGCTGACCGGGCTGCCGAGCGCGGGCAAGACCACCATCGCCTACGCGCTGGCCGAGCGGCTGCGCACCGAGGGCCACCGCGTGGAGGTGCTCGACGGGGACGAGATCCGCGAGTTCCTCTCCGCCGGCCTGGGTTTCACCCGCGAGGACCGGCACACCAACGTGCAGCGGATCGGTTTCGTCGCCGAGCTCCTCGCGAGCAACGGCGTCAAGGCGCTGGTGCCGGTGATCGCGCCGTTCGCGGACAGCCGTGAGGCCGTCCGCAAGCGGCACGCCGCCGAAGCCACCCCGTACCTGGAGGTCCACGTGGCCACCCCGGTCGAGGTCTGCTCCGAGCGCGACGTGAAGGGCCTGTACGCCAAGCAGGCGGCGGGCGAGATCTCCGGTCTGACCGGGGTCGACGACCCGTACGAGGCACCGGAGTCCCCGGACCTCCGTATCGAGTCGCACACGCAGACCGTGCAGGAGTCGGCCTCGGCCCTGCACGCGCTGCTCA
Source organism: Streptomyces sp. NPDC097617 (assembly GCF_044761485.1). NCBI lineage: Bacteria > Bacillati > Actinomycetota > Actinomycetes > Kitasatosporales > Streptomycetaceae > Streptomyces > Streptomyces sp. NPDC097617. The sequence continues at coordinate 70,804 of NZ_JBIWCL010000025.1, read as the reverse complement.
CCGAGAGGGGTCTGGCATGACCACGGCCGCACACCTGCACACCGATTCCGGCTCCGACGCCCCGTACGCGCTGTCGCACCTCGACGCGCTGGAGTCCGAGGCCGTGCACATCTTCCGCGAGGTGGCGGGCGAGTTCGAGAAGCCGGTGATCCTCTTCTCCGGCGGCAAGGACTCCATCGTCATGCTGCACCTGGCGCTGAAGGCGTTCGCGCCGGCGCCGGTGCCCTTCACGCTGCTGCACGTCGACACGGGCCACAACTTCCCCGAGGTGCTGGAGTACCGCGACCGCACGGTCGAGAAGCACGGCCTGCGCCTGCACGTGGCCTCCGTGCAGGAGTACATCGACGCGGGCAAGCTGCGCGAGCGCCCCGACGGCACCCGCAACCCGCTGCAGACCGTGCCGCTGACCGAGGCGATCCAGAGCCTGAAGTTCGACGCCGTCTTCGGCGGCGGCCGCCGCGACGAGGAGAAGGCCCGCGCCAAGGAGCGGGTGTTCAGCCTCCGCGACGAGTTCTCGCAGTGGGACCCGCGCCGCCAGCGCCCCGAGCTGTGGCAGCTCTACAACGGCCGCCACGCCCCCGGCGAGCACGTGCGCGTCTTCCCGCTCTCGAACTGGACCGAGCTGGACGTCTGGCAGTACATCGCCCGCGAGGGCATCGAGCTGCCGGAGATCTACTTCGCCCACGAGCGCGAGGTGTTCCTGCGGGGCGGCATGTGGCTGACGGCCGGCGAGTGGGGCGGCCCGAAGGACAGCGAGACGCCCGAGACGCGGCTCATCCGCTACCGCACCGTCGGCGACATGTCCTGCACCGGCGCCGTCGACTCGGACGCCGTCTCGCTGGACGCCGTGATCGCCGAGATCGCCGTCTCCCGCCTCACCGAGCGGGGTGCGACCCGCGCCGACGACAAGATGTCCGAGGCCGCGATGGAAGACCGCAAGCGCGAAGGGTACTTCTAGACATGACCAGCACCACCGAGCAGTTCGCCGATGTGTCGGCGACCACCCTGCTGCGCTTCGCGACCGCCGGTTCCGTCGACGACGGAAAGTCCACCCTGGTGGGCCGGCTGCTGCACGACTCCAAGTCGGTCCTGACCGACCAGATGGAGGCCGTCGAGGCCGTCTCCGCCCAGCGCGGCCAGGACGCCCCCGACCTCGCGCTGCTCACCGACGGTCTGCGGGCCGAGCGGGAGCAGGGCATCACCATCGACGTCGCCTACCGCTACTTCGCCACCGCGCGGCGCCGGTTCATCCTCGCGGACACCCCGGGGCACGTGCAGTACACCCGGAACATGGTCACCGGCGCCTCCACCGCCGACCTGGCCGTGGTCCTCGTCGACGCCCGCAACGGTGTCATCGAGCAGACCCGCCGGCACGCGGCCGTCGCGGCCCTGCTGCGCGTTCCGCACGTGGTCCTGGCCGTCAACAAGATGGACCTGGTGGGTTACCAGGAGTCGGTCTTCGCGGCCATCGCCGAGGAGTTCACCGCGTACGCCTCGGACCTGGGCGTCCCGGAGATCACCGCGATCCCCATCTCGGCCCTGGCCGGCGACAACGTGGTGGAACCCTCCGCCAACATGGACTGGTACGGCGGCCCGACGGTGCTGGAGCACCTGGAGACCGTCCCCGTCAGCCACGACCTCACGGCCTGCCCGGCGCGTTTCCCGGTGCAGTACGTGATCCGTCCGCAGTCCGCCGAGCACCCCGACTACCGCGGCTACGCGGGCCAGATCGCCTCCGGCGTGCTGCGCGTCGGCGAGGCCGTGACCGTCCTGCCCTCCGGCCGGACCTCGGTCATCGAGGGCATCGACGCACTCGGCGAGAGCGTGGACATCGCCTGGGCCCCGCAGTCGGTGACACTGCGGCTGAAGGACGACATCGACATCTCGCGCGGCGACCTGATCGCGCCGTCCGCGAATGCCCCGGCCACCACACAGGACGTCGAGGCGACGGTCTGCCACGTGGCCGACCAGCCGCTGGCCGTCGGCGCCCGGGTACTGATCAAGCACACGACGCGCACGGTCAAGGCGATCGTCAAGGAGATCCCCTCGCGGCTGACCCTGGACGACCTGTCCCAGCACCCGAACCCCGGGCAGCTGGTGGCCAACGACATCGGCCGCGTCGTCGTCCGCACCGCCGAGCCCCTCGCGCTCGACGCGTACGCCGACTCGCGCCGCACCGGGTCCTTCCTGCTGATCGACCCGGCCGACGGGACCACCCTCGCGGCCGGTATGGCGGGCGAGTCCTTCGCGTCCAAGGCCGAGACGACCGTGCAGGCCGACGAGGAAGGCTGGGACTTCTGACTCATGCTTCCCGACATCTTCTCCACCTTCGCGAAGGAGGGCGGCCGCGTGGGCAGCGGCGCCCTCGGCAGCGGCCAGGGAGGGGTTGCGCGATGTGCGCGATGACGTACGTGCACCGCATGCGCGCCCACACCCCCTGTCCGACCTCGTTCCACAAACGAAGACGTGCGTCATGAGATGACGCCGTCACGAGAGGAAGCCCTCCCGTGCCTCCCACCACCACCGCCTTCCGCCGCAGCATCGTCGCCGCTGCCGCCCTGCCGCTCCTGATCGGCGCGCTCGCCTCCTGCGGCTACGGTTCCGAGGCGAAGAAGGACGAGCCGAAGGCCGCCGACAGTGCCGGTGCCGGCAAGAAGCTCTCGGCCCCCGAGGTCCGGATCGGGTACTTCCCCAACCTGACGCACGCCACCGCACTGGTCGGCCTCCAGGAAGGCCTGATCGAGAAGGAACTCAGCGGCACGAAGATCAAGCCGCAGTCCTTCAACGCCGGCCCCTCCGAGATCGAGGCCCTCAACGGCGGCTCTCTCGACATCGGGTTCATCGGCCCCTCCCCCTCGATCAACGGCTACGTCAAGTCCAAGGGCTCCAACCTGCGCATCATCTCCGGCTCCGCCTCCGGCGGCGTCAAGCTCGTCGTGAACCCGGACAGGATCAAAACCCTCGACGACCTCAAGGGCAAGAAGATCGCCACCCCCCAGAAGGGGAACACCCAGGACGTCGCCTTCCTCAACTGGATCTCCGAGAAGGGCTGGACGGTCGACCCCGAGTCCGGCAAGGGCGACGTCTCCGTCGTCCGCACCGACAACAAGGTCACCCCCGACGCCTTCAAGCAGGGCTCCATCGACGGCGCCTGGGCCCCCGAACCCACCGCCGCCAAACTCGTCTCCGACGGCGGCTCCGTCCTCCTCGACGAAACCACCCTGTGGCCCGACAAGAAGTTCGTCATCACGAACATCATCGTGTCCCAGAAGTTCCTCAAGGAGCACCCCGACGTCGTCGAGGCCGTCCTGACCGGCACCGTCAGGACCAACGAGTGGATCAACGCCAACCCCGACAAGGCCAAGGCCTCCGCCAACGCCAAACTCGAGGCCGAAGGCGGCAAGCCCCTCGACCCGAAGGTCATCGACCCCGCCTGGCCCGGCATCCTCGTCACCGACGACCCGCTCGCCGACACCCTGAAGAAGCAGGCCGACCACGCCGTCAAGGCCAAGCTCATCGAGCAGCCCGACCTCGCCGGCATCTACGACCTCACCCTCCTCAACAAGGTCCTCAAAGCCGCCGGCAAACCCGCAGTCTCCGACGCCGGCCTCGGCGCCAAGTAACCCCGCAACCCAGGAATCCCAGGAGGTGACGACCATGGCCACCACGTTCGCCAAGGCTGCCGAGGGCTCCGCCCTGGAGCGTACGCACGCCGCCCGCATCGAGCACGTCTCGAAGTCCTTCTCCGGCCCTGCCGGATCGCAGCTCGTCCTGGACGACATCAGCCTCGATGTCGCCCCCGGCGAGTTCGTCACCATCCTGGGTGCCTCGGGATGTGGAAAGTCCACGCTGCTGAACCTGGTCGCGGGCCTGGACAAGCCGTCCGCGGGGTCCATCGAGACTCCCGGCGGCCGTCCGGCGCTGATGTTCCAGGAGCACGCCCTCTTCCCGTGGCTGACCGCGGGCAAGAACATCGAACTCGCCCTGCGCCTGCGCGGGGTGGCCAAGGCCGAGCGCCGCCCGGAGGCCGAGCGGCTGCTGGAGCTGGTCCGCCTCGGCGGTTCGTACGGCAAGCGCGTGCACGAGCTGTCCGGCGGCATGCGCCAGCGCGTGGCCCTGGCCCGGGCGCTCGCCCAGGACAGCCGGCTGTTGCTGATGGACGAGCCGTTCGCCGCCCTCGACGCCATCACCCGCGATGTGCTGCACGGCGAACTCACCCGCATCTGGGCCGAGACCGGGCTGTCCGTCCTGTTCGTCACCCACAACGTGCGCGAGGCCGTCCGCCTTGCCCAGCGCGTGGTCCTGCTCTCCTCCCGGCCGGGCCGGGTCGCGAAGGAATGGACCGTGGACATCCCGCAGCCGCGCCGCATCGAGGACGCGGACGTCGCGGAACTGTCCCTCGAGATCACTGAACACCTGCGTGGGGAGATCCGCCGCCATGGCCAGCACTGACACCACCCCGAAGGCCACGGTCAAGACCGACGACCTCGCCGGCCTGGAGGCGGGCCTCGACGCCCTCGACGCGGTCCAGACCCACCGCACCCCGATCCGCGAGATCCTCGTCAAGAAGGTCTTCCCGCCGGTCCTCGCCGTGATCCTGGTGCTCCTGGTCTGGCAGGTCCTCGTCTCGACCGAGGTCATCGAGGAGACGAAGCTGCCCGCGCTGTCCGCGGTGTGGGACAGCCTGTCCGACATGTGGCTCAAGGGCACGCTGCTAGAGGTCATCTGGACGAGCGTCTCCCGCGGTCTGCTCGGCTTCCTGCTGGCCCTGGCCATCGGCACCCCGCTGGGCCTGCTGGTCGCCCGGGTGAAGTTCGTCCGCGCCGCGATCGGCCCGATCCTGCAGGGCCTTCAGTCGCTGCCGTCGGTGGCCTGGGTGCCGCCGGCCGTCCTGTGGTTCGGCCTGAACGACGCCATGATGTTCACGGTGATCCTGCTGGGCGCCGTACCGTCCATCGCCAACGGCCTCGTCTCCGGCATCGACCAGATCCCGCCGCTCTACCTGCGGGCCGGCCGTACCCTGGGCGCCACCGGGCTGCGCGGAGCCCGGCACATCGTCATGCCGGCCGCGCTGCCCGGCTACCTCGCCGGCCTCAAGCAGGGCTGGGCCTTCTCCTGGCGCTCGCTGATGGCCGCCGAGATCATCGCCTCCTCGCCGGACCTGGGCCTGGGCCTGGGCCAGTTGCTGGAGAACGGCCGCAACAACATCGACCTGCCCGGCGTGTTCCTCGCGATCATCCTGATCCTGGTGGTCGGCATCGCCATCGACCTGCTGATCTTCAGCCCGGTCGAGCGGTGGGTGCTGCGCAGCCGCGGCCTGCTGGCGAAGAGCTGATCCCCATGTCCTGCGCACTCCTGGTCATCGCCCACGGCAGCCGCGACCCGCGGCACGCGGCAACCGTGCACGCCCTCACCGGGCGGGTGCGGGCGCTGCAGCCGGGGCTGCGCGTGGAGACGGCCTTCCTGGACTTCAACACCCCCTCGGTGGGCCAGGCCCTGTCCTCGCTCTACCTCTCGGGCGTACGCGAGGTCGTGGCGCTCCCGCTGCTGCTGACCCGCGCCTTCCACGCGAAGTCCGACATCCCGGCGGCGCTCGCCGAATCGACCTCGCGCCTGCCGGGGCTGTCGGTGCGGGTGGCGGACGTCCTCGGGCCGTCCCCGCTCCTGCTGACCGCCCTCGAACGCCGGCTCTCCGAAGCCGGCCTCACCCCGGCGGACCGCGCCACCACCGCCGTGGTGCTCGCGTCCGCCGGCTCCACGGACCCGGAGGCGATCGCAGTGATCGCTGAAACCGCGCGGGAGTGGCGGCGCACCGGTTGGTGTGCCGTGCGGCCTGCGTTCGCCTCCGCCGCACTGCCCCGTACGGAGGACGCCGTACGGTCCCTGCGCGCCGAGGGCTTCGAGAGGGTGGCGGTGGCCCCGTACGTCATCGCCCCCGGCCGCCTCCCGGACCGCATCGCGGCCGGCGCCGAAGCCTCGGGCGCGGACGTCGTCGCGGACGTGCTGGGCGCGGCCCCCGAACTGGCCCGGCTGCTGCTGCACCGCTTCGAAGCGGCCGCCACGGCCCCGGCCCGGCTGCCCGCGCTGACGGCGTAGCACCGAGCCTGCCCCCGCCGCCGCTCTTCCCGGCACCGGCGCACCGCAGGGTCGTCCGGATCGGCTAGGGCCTGTCCGTGTCCGGTGTCCCCGTGGTGCGTGCCGCCGCCTCGTCCGCCAGGGCCGTCAAGTCCTGCACGGACATCGCGCCCGGCGGCAGCCCCTCGCGGGCGAAGATGTTCGCCGCGTGCCGCAGGACGTCGTTGACCGGGGTCGGCACGCCGTGCTGACGGCCCAGCAGGGAGATCTCCCCGTTGAGGTAGTCCGCCTCCACCGACCCCGTCCCGCGCGCCAGGCTCTGCCAGGACGAACCGCCCCGCACGCCCGCCGGCTGCTCGACCTTGCCGTCGCGCGCGAGCGACTGCTCGGCGTCCGAGGCGTACGGGATGCCCGCGGCCCGGAAGGCGGCCTTGCCCTCGCGGACCGCCCGCAGCAGCAGCGCCGCCTTCGCCGGGTCCGGCTCCGGGCCGGTGGTCGCCTGGATCGCGTTGCCCAGGTTCCCCAGCAGTTTCGCGTACTTCCACCGCATCACGTCCTCGACCGGCGGCGCCCCGAAGCCGGCTCCGCCGAGGTCCGCCGCGACGGCCCGGGACAGGGCGTCCGTGCCGCCCGCCGCCCGGCCCACGTGCAGGACGCCGGTCAGCGGCGCGCACAGCGCCGAGACCACGCCCGGCTCCAGGAAGGTCGCGGGCAGCCACACGCACACCCCGTAGACGCGCGCGAAACGCCGTAGCGCGAGCCGCTCGCTCTCCACGCCGTTCTGCGCGCACAGCACCGGCAGCCGCTGCGCCGCCGTACCGCCGGCCTTGACCTCCGCGTCGCCCCACGCGTCGAGCGCGGCGATGGCGTCCTGGGTCTTCACGGACAGCAGCAGCACGTCGTCGGGGCGCAGTTCACCCAGTTCGCCCGGTCCGGTGACCACGGGCAGCCGGTGCACCCCGGTCCCGTCGGCCGTGGTGAGCCGCAGTCCGTCGGCCCGAAGGGCCTCCGCGTGCGCGCCGCGTGCGACGAGCACGACCTCGCAGCCCGCCTCCGCGAGCCGTCCGCCGATGGTGGCGCCGACCGCGCCCGCGCCGATGATGATGTAACGCATTGCACGAGCCTGGCACATCCCGCCCCCGGGGATACGGTCGGGGCATGGTGAACGTAGTTCTGGATCTCGGCGGGGAGCTGCCCGTGCGGCGGCTCGGGCTCGGAACGGGCGGTCTGGTCGGCCCCGGCTACTGGGGCCCGCGCGGCGGGCGGGCCGAGGCCCGGGCGCTGCTGGCCGAAGCGGTGGAGCGCGGGGTCACCCTCATCGACACCGCCGACAACTACGGCCCCGAGCTGGCCGAGGAGCTGATCGCCGAGGCCCTGCACCCGTACCGGGCGGGGCTCGTCGTCGCCACCAAGGGCGGGGTGGTGCGCACCGGGCCCGACCAGTGGCACGCGGCGGGCCGCCCGGAGCAGCTGCGGGCGCAGTGCGAGGCGAGTCTGCGGCGGCTGCGCGTGGACCGGATCGACCTCTACCAGCTGCACCGGTTCGACCCCGCGGTACCGATGGCCGAACAGCTGGGCGCGCTGGCCCGGTTGCGGGAGGCGGGCCTGATCCGGCACATCGGGCTGGACACCGTCACCGCGGCGCAGCTGCGGTCGGCGCTGGAGTCGACCCCGATCGCCTCGGTCCAGAACCCGTACAACCTGCTCGACCGCGGCTCGGCGGAGGTGCTCGCGCTGTGCGAGGCGCAGGGGATCGCCTTCCTCCCGTACTACCCCCTGGACAGCGGCGCCCTGACCCGCGAGAGCGCGGCCGCGCTCACCTCGGTGGCGGCGGCCCACGGGGCGAGTACGGGCCGGATCGCCCTGGCGTGGCTGCTGCACCACTCCCCCGTGCTGTGCCCGACGCCGGGCACCGGTTCCCTCCTGCACCTGGCGGAGAACCTGGATGCGGCGACGGTCCGGCTCACGGCGACGGAGTCGGCGCTGCTGGACGCGCTCGCCTGAGGCCGGCGTCAGGGCCGGTCGGTGCGCAGGTGGGTGCGGGCGGTCTCGTAGAGGCCGGTGAGGGCCGAGGCGCCGTCCAGGTACCGGTCCTCGACGAGGGGTTGGTAGACCTGGCCCTGTTCCCCCGCGACGAAGAGCTCGATGCGCCGGACCGGGGTGCTCACGCCCTCCCAGTGGAAGTCGAGGTCGAGGCGGACGGCGCTGCGGCCGCCCTGCTCCACGGTCCGGTTCTGTGCGGTCAGGTCCACCATCTTGGACTCGGCGGTCTTGCGGTACCAGGCGAGCTGGCCGATGGAGGCCGCCTGGGCGGTGCTGCCGTGTGTGCTGTCGCGTTTGACGCCGATGACGTAACGGCCGTCCGGGGAGATCCAGTTGACGTGCAGCGCGTCGTCGTCCTTGATCTTCCCTCCGTCGGGCACGGCGACGGAGACGGTGAGCGCGGCCGCGTCGACCCGGTGCGAGCCCGCCGGCGGCGGCGGTGCGGGGCTCTGGACGGGGGTGGGGCGGTCCGTGGCCGCGCCCGTGGCCGCCGTGCCCGCGGGCGTCGGGGTGCTGGTAGCCGTGGGGCGGGCCGACGGTCTCTCGGCGGGCGGCTCGGAGGCGCCGCCCGGGACGCCCGGGGCGGCCGGCGTACGCGGCGAACCACCGCCGCCCGCTCCGGCGCCGGTGAGTCCGCGCAGGCCGAACACCAGCGCCGCCAGGGCCGTCACCGCCGACAGCACGGCGGCCACCTCCGCCATGCGCCGTGTCCGGCCGGCGCGCGGTCCGGCCGGTGCGTCCTCCCCGGCGGGCAGGATCTCGCTCATGGGTCCCCCTCCCCTTGCGTCCTGCCCCCATTGAATCCGCACCGGACGGTTCCCGGGGGGAGTTGGCGACCGGAACCCGAGGTCAGATCCCGGTCAACTCCACGAGCTTCGCCACGGTGTTCCAGTTGCGGGTGGTCACGTCGACGCCCTTGACGACGGCAGGCCTGGCGAGTGCCTCGGCGAGCTTGGAGCGACCCAGGCCGTCGGGTGCGTAGAGGTAGAGGACCCGGTCGCCGAGCCGGTACTCCTCGGGGAGGTACGAGGCTTCGTCGAGCGCGGCGAAGCGCTCCGGGCCGGGCTGCCGGGACCAGAAGGTGACGTGCAGCTGCTTGCCCTCCAGCTCGGCGGCCGGGAAGGGGCAGGCCTCGGCGACGGCGCGCAGGTAGGCGCCGTCCAGCACCAGGCAGGCCACGCGGAAGCCGAAGTGGGCCTCGATGGCCGCCTCCAGCTCCCGGGCGAGGGCCTCCGGGTCCTGCCGGGTGCTGCTGAAGACGGCGTTGCCGCTCTGCAGGTACGTCTGTACGTCACCGTGCCCGAGCCCTTCCAGCAGGGTGCGCAGCTGCGCCATCGGGACCTTCTTGCTCCCGCCGACGTTGATCCCGCGCAGCAGCGCCGCGTACTTCTTCGTCACGGCCGTCTTCGTCGCCGTCTTCGTCGCCGTCATCGTCACCTTCTTCGTCGTCATGGGCGCACCCTAGGACCCGGCTACGACAATTCGGCCTCGATGAGGTCGGCTGCCTGCCGCGCGCCGCCCTCGGTGGCCATCTGTGCGCGGACGGCCTCGGCGCGGGCGCCCACCTCCGGGTCGGCGACCAGCCCGAGGACCGCCTCGCGCAGGGTCGCGGCGTCCGCCTCAGCCATCGGGACGTGGCGGGCCACGCCCAGCGAGACGAGCACGTCGGCGTTGCCGAACTGGTCGACGGCCTGCGGGACGGCGACCATCGGGGTGGCGGTGGCGAGTCCCTCCTGACTGCCGCCGGCGCCCGCGTGGGTGATGAAGGCGTCGGCATGGCGCAGGATGTCCAGCTGGGGGACCCAGCGGTGGACCTCCACATCGTCGGGGACCGGCCCCAGCTCGGCCTCGTCGGTGAACTTGCCGATCTGCAGGACGAGATGCCAGTCGGGCAGGTTGGCGAAGGCCTCGACGCAGGCGCGGTAGAAGGCGGGCTGCTTGGTGAAGGTCGAGCCGAGGGAGACGAGTACGACCTTCTTGCCCTCGGCGGACGCGGGCCGCTGCCAGGCTCCCCGGGGCGTGCTGCGATCGCCCCGGCAGGCGCCGACGAAGGTGTACACGGACCCGTCGACGCGGTCGGCGTGCGGCTGGAGCGCGCGGGGGATGAGGACGAGGCTGCGCCGCGGGCGGCCCTGGAAGCGGTCGACGTCGTCGCCGAGGCCGTTCTCGGTGAGCCACGCCGCGAAGGCCGCGTAGTACGCCCGGCCGCGCTCGGAGGCCTTCAGCTCGGCGAACAGCGGCTCGGCCACCTCCTGCTCGTAGCCGTCCCAGGCGACCAGGTTCGGGGAGAGGGAGACGGCGGGGACGCCCCAGCGATGGGCGAGCACGGGCGCGGGGTAGGAGGTGATGTCGTGGAGGACGAGGTCGGGCTCGTCGCCCTCGAAGGCGGCGGCGAGCTGCGGGAGCGCCTGGACGGCGTCCCTCAGGAAGGGCTCCAGATTCTCGATGAGCTCGGTGCCCCAGGCCTCCGGCTCGTCGTCGGTGGGGAGGGTGGAGGTGTAGATCACGGGCGTGGCGCCGGTCTCCGCGATCTTCTCGGCGAAGGGGGCGGGGATGGCGTAGCTGACACGGTGGCCCCGGGCCACGAGTTCGCGGATCACCTCGAGGCTCGGGTTCACGTGCCCGTGCGCGGCGATGGAGAACATGGCGATGTGGGCGGGCTTGGCTGCGGTCATGATCGGACCATAAGCGAGACGATACGTCTCGTGCAACCAATTTCCCGCCGCTCAGGCAGGAGCGGACGGACCGGCGGCCGGGCCGTTCGGACCTGCCGAGCCGTTCGGACCCGATCGGCTCGGCAGGTGAGGCGAGGCCGTCATGCGGTCGACGTCGACGTTGAGGGAATCGAGCCAGGCCAGCGCGGCGAAGAACCGCGGTGAGGAGACCCCCGGCGGTTCGTCCGTCGCGGACCCGCCGGACGGCAGCGGGGCGCCCTGCGGATCCGTCTCGTCCGGGCCCGCCCCCGCCCGGTCGGCCGCCGCCCGCATACGGGTGGCCACCCCGGCCGCCCGGCGGTCCAGCCGGGCACTGTTCGCCGGCCCAACGGCCGGACCTCCGCGGACGAACAGCCGCCGTGAACCCCACAGCACGTGGTGGCCCGACATCATGGCCGCCTGCCAGTCCGTCTTCGGGTCCTCGGTCGTCCTGGGCTCGCTCTGGTGCTGCGCGAACGCGGACTCCGCCATCGTCAGCGCGTGCTGGAGCGGCCGGTCGTCGGGGACGTGCCCCGGCCCGCCCTCCACCACGACGGCCGTGGTGCGCTCGACCGTATCCGCCTCCGTCGCCAGCAGCAGGGCGACCGCCCGGTGCAGCTCGCGCTGCGCCCCCCGCGGCCAGGCGAGCACCCCGAACACCACACCGATCAGGCTGCCGATGATCACGTCCAGGATCCTGACCTCGGCGAGCTGCCAGGTCACCGGTGCCAGCTGGGCGAAGACGAAGGCCACGACGAGGGTGAACATGCCCTGCGCCCAGCCCACCCCCCGGACCGGCCCCACCCGGAACGCGGTGAGCATCACGAACGGCAGGGCGATGGCGTAGATGGTGGTGTGGCCCCCGATGAGGGCCAGTAGGACCCCGGTGACCAGGGCGCCGAGCAGGGTGCCGGTGATCGCCACGCGTACGGTCGCCCGGGTCTGGGAGGCGGTGGTCCGGGTCAGGCTGAGGACGGCCAGCATCGCCCAGAAGCCGTGGGGCAGCGAGTCCACGCCCGCGATCGTGCGGGCGGCCGCCAGCGCGAGGCTGATCCGGACGGCGTTCTGGAAGTACACCGAGCGCGGCCCGGCATGTCCCGCCAGCCGGTGCCACCACAGGCGCGGCGCGAGCTGCCTGGCGTACCAGAACCGGCCCGAGTCGACGTCGTCGGGAACCCGCGCGCGGCGGCCCCGTACCGCCAGCTCGGCCGCCGTCGTCAGGGCCACGGCGGCGTCCGCCACCTCCAGCAGCGCCGCCCGGCGGCGGCCGCGCCCGGCAGTGGTGGGCGCCTGCCGCGCGGCCGACGTGACGGCCTGCTCCCGTACGCGCCGCAGGGCGTCGGCCGCTTCGGTCCTCCCGGCGGAGCCGTCCAGCAGGGCGGCGGTCTCGGCGACGGCCCGCCCGACCGCGGTCAGCACCTCGGGTTCCTGCTCCATAGGTACAGGGCCCGGGGGCGGGGGCGGCGGAGGCAGGTTCACCAGGCGGGCCAGGAGCGTGCGGGCGGCCAGGCCCCCGTGGGACAGGGCGCGGTCCCGCAGACCCGGCCCGGCGGGACGGTCGGCCTCGTCGACCCTGAAGGGCCGCAGCGACTCGCCGGCCGCCCGGGCCTCCTCCACCGACGCGGCGGACAGCGTGTACGGGGCGCGCCCCAGCTCGGCGACGCAGCGGGCGGCGGTGTCGGCCGCGGCGGCGGCCAGGCGCCGGTAGGTCGGCCCGGGTTCCTCGGGCAGGACGAACGCCTCGGCGAGGACCAGCAGCAGGAGGCCGAAGGTGGCTCCCGCGAGCCGCTCCAGCAGGGTGTCGGGGGCGTAGGGCGGGAAGCACGGCAGGATGTAGAGCAGTTGCAGGCCGGGCGCGGCGCCCGCCGCGCGGGGGCCGGCCGCCGCCACGAAGGCCAGGAAGAAGCCGATCAGGAGCATGCCGACGACGGCGCTCCAGGTGCGGATCGCGAGGTAGGTGCCGATCGTCAGCAGCACCCAGGCGGTGGGCGTCGCCTTGACCATGACGGCCGCCCGCTGGCGTCCGGTACCCGGGATGTGGGACAGGGCCGCCATCGACACCGCGGCGAACAGCGCGTACGTGGCCGCCACCGGGCGGTCCAGCGCGTAGAGGCACACGAAGAACGAGGCACAAGCGGAAAGGGTGGTGCGCAGGGCGCGCCGCGTCACGACCGCGGGGCCGCGGCCGGCGCTTCCCTCGGGTTGGGCGCCCATGAGTACAGGATCGGGCCACTCGCCGGATGCCACCACATACTGGCGGGCGGAAGCGGATCAGGAGCGAAGGGCGGGGCCGGCGGTATGGACGAGGCGCGGGCGAGGGACGTACTGGCGGCGGCGGGCCTGACCGGGGGCGCGTCCGGGGCGGCGGTGCTCCTGGCGCTCGGCGAGAACGCGGTCTTCGCCGTCGGCGACCTGGTGGTGAAGGTGGGCCGGGAGGCGGCGCTGCTGGAGCGGGCCGAACGGGAACTCGCGGTGTCCGACTGGTTCGCCGCCTGCGGGGTGCCGGCGGTCCGCGCGGCCGAGCCGGGACCGCGGCTGGTGGACGGGCACCCGCTGACCCTCTGGTACCGGCTGCCGGAGCCCGTGCGGCCGGCCGGGCCCGGGGACCTGGCGGCGCTGCTGCGCCTGGTGCACGCGCTGCCCGAGCCGCCGTTCGCCCTGCCCGCGCGGGACCTGCTGGACGGGGTGGAGCGCTGGCTGCGGCTGGCGGGAGAGTCCGTCGATCCGGCCGACGCGGCCTATCTGCGGGCCCGCCGGGACGCCTACGCCGACGAGGTGGCGGCCCTGACCCCGCACCTGCCCAGGGGCCCGGTCCACGGCGACGCCCTGCCCCGCAATGTGCACGTGGGCCCGGACGGCCCGGTCCTGGTCGACCTGGAGACCGTGTCGGCCGATCTGCGCGAGCACGATCTGGTGGTGATGGCGCTGGCCCGCCACCGGTACGGCCTGCCCGCCGGGCAGTACGGGGCCTTCGTGGCGGCGTACGGGTGGGACGTCCGCGACTGGGAGGGCTGCGCGGTCCTGCGCGGCGCCCGGGAGACGGCCAGTTGCGCCTGGGTCGCCCAGCACGCCCCCACGAACCCGAAGGCCCTGGCCGAATTCCGCCGCCGGGTGTCCTCTCTCAGGGACGGGGACGGGGAGACGCGGTGGCATTCGTTCTAGACACGTGCCCGCCCCGCCCCGGCCGGACTCCCGACCGGCGCGGGGCGGGCACCCTCCGGCGCTACGAGGTGTAGTAGCCGGCCACGTCGGCGATCAGGTGCACCGATCCCGCGTGGTTGTAGAAACTCACCTTGCCGTTCACGACGGGGACGACCACCAGGTTCGGAATCGTCTGCCCCGCCGTGAAGTTCAGGTTCGACGCACTGGTGCGGGTCGTCCCGTTCGGATAC
>NZ_JBIWCL010000025.1:0-56504 GCF_044761485.1 Streptomyces sp. NPDC097617 | reverse complement strand
CCTTCGCCTTGGGCACACCCAGACCTTCACGGGTGTCCATCAACCGCGTCGGCGTGATCGGCTTGTACGAGGAACCCGAACCGTCGGTCGTGTAGAAACCGGCCACATCCGCGATCAGATCCACCGAACCCGCGTGGTTGTAGAAACTCACCTTCCCGTTCACGACGGGGACGACCACCAGGTTCGGAATCGTCTGCCCCGCCGTGAAGTTCAGGTTCGACGCACTGGTGCGGGTCGTCCCGTTCGGATACACCGACACGAAACTGCCGGCGGTCGGCTCGGTGGCGGTGACGTTGAGGACCACCGCGGTCGCGCCCGCGGGGATCCCCGCCGTACCCGCGACCTGCAGGGTCACCGTCCCCGCCTCACCCACCTTCGCCTTGGGCACACCCAGACCTTCACGGGTGTCCATCAACCGCGTCGGCGTGATCGGCTTGTACGAGGAACCCGAACCGTCGGTCGTGTAGAAGCCGGCCACATCCGCGATCAGATCCACCGAACCCGCGTGGTTGTAGAAACTCACCTTCCCGTTCACGACAGGGACGACCACCAGGTTCGGAATCGTCTGCCCCGCCGTGAAGTTCAGGTTCGACGCACTCGTACGGGCAGTCCCGTTCGGATACACCGACACGAAACTCCCCGTCGTGGGCCCGGTCGCGGTGACGTTCAGGACCACCGCGGTGACACCCGTCGCCGGAATCCCCGCCGTGCCCGCGACCTGCAGGGTCACCGTCCCCGCCTCACCCACCTTCGCCTTCGGCACACCCAGACCCTCACGCGTGTCCATCAACCGCGTCGGCGTGATCGGCTTGTAGGTGCCCAGCCCGGTGACCGGGGGCGGCGTCACCGTCAGCGTGCCACCCGAGTAACTGCTGTTGAGCACGATGACGCGGATGTTCCAGATGCCGGCGGGGGCCGTGCTCAGGTCCACGGTCGCCTTGAGTGTCCGCCCGTCGTCGGAGACCGAGACGGTCGTGGCCGTCAGCGGCGCCGGGCCGCCGGTCAGCGCCACGGTGGAACTCATGCCCAGCGCCGTGCCCTGCACGGTGAGCGTCGCGACCGTACCGCTCTGAGCGGTGCTCGGCGTGACCGTCCCGACGGACACCTCCTCGGAGCCGCAGGGCGCGGTCGTGCAGACGAGCTCGGCACGGTACGCCGTACGCTCCGCCCCGTCCGGAAGGGGGAGGACGAACAGGCTCTCTCCGGCCGCGGAGCAGTCGTACGGTGAGGAGTTGCCCATGCAGAGGTCGGTTCCGGCCGTGCTGTAGAACGCGGGCCGCGGGGTGCGCGCCCCGCCGTCCGTTGCCGAGACAACGGCTCTGAACCGGTCACCCGAGACGCTCGGCAGGACCGCGCAGACGCCGGTGCGCTCCGCGGAAAGAGTGCCGGTCAGCGGGCCGTACCCGTGCGCGACCGATCCGGCGCGGGTGCACTCGGGAGCGGCACCGGCGGCCGTGGCGATCCGCCAGGCGTCGAGGCGGTAGGAGTCGGGCAGGGACCAGTCCTGCGGGACCTGGGTCACGACCTGGTAGCTGGTGGAACCGGTGACCGTGCAGGCCCAGCTCTTCTGGTGGCAGGCGATGCCGCCGTTGTCGCCCATGATCAGCGTGTGTGTGCTGTCGTGGGCGTCCCGGACGTCGACGCGCAGCCGGTCCGTGGCGGCGGCCGTGGTGATCCGGTGGCAGCGCAGGGTGCCGTTCTGGCCGGAGACACCGCTCGTGGCCGGGGCACCGACCGCCGTCGCGGCGGAGGCGGCGCAGCCCGGAGCGGTGGCGGTGACGTCCCGGCGGTCCAGGGTGTGGGTGCGCGGGGCGTCCTGCCCCTGCACGAGCACGGTGTACGCCTTGCCGGCTTCGAAGGAGCAGCTGCTGAGGCCGTCCGTCCTGATCCGCTGCCCCGGGGCGGGGTGGTGGTAACAGCTGGGCCCGTCAGCATCGGTGTCGATCACGACGACCGTGTACTTCGGGAACAGATCCGTGTCGTCCGGGAAGCTGTAGCGGATACGGAGCAGCTCCGAGGCGGAGTGCGCGTCGGCCGCAATGGTCAGGCAGTGCGAGAAGACGCCGTTGCCGGTCTCCAGCCGCACGCTCGCCGCGTCGTCGGCGAAGCTCCCGGCCGGCAGGACCTGACAGCCGCTCTGGAGTACGTCCGTGCGGACGAAGTGCACGCCGTACGGCCCGGTCGCGGTGTCGTCCGCGGCGTGTACCAGCGCACGGAACGGCGCCGTTCCGGTGAGGGCGCACTCGCCCCGGGAGAGCTCGCCTTCGGTGCACTGCGCGGTGCCCTTGCTGTCGACCACCTCGACCACGGCGGTCAGGCCCGCGCCGCCGAGCGAGGTGAGGGCGGCGATTCGGGCGCCCTTCGGGCTCGGCAGTTCCAGGCAGTGCGTCTGCCCGGCGGCGGTGAAACTGCCCGCGTACCGTCCCTCGGCGACGCCGACGCAGTCCTGAGCGGCCGGCGCGGCCCGAGCGGCGCTCACCGGCAGGAGAAGCGCGGCGAGAACGGCCAGCAGGCAGGTGATGACGGTGGAAAGCGGATGTCTTGCGGATGCCGTTGGCGTTGGCATGAACCCCCCAGGGTGATGTGCGACGAGTGATCGTCGCACATCGGTACGGGGTGGCCCGCCTGCTTTTGGTGGGGGCCGGGGGGCGGCGGAGCCAGGCTCAGGCGGGGACCAGGCCGCGCAGCGGCCAGGCCCCGTCGATCACCGCATCCGGAGTGCCCTGGCGGCGCAGGTACGACTGGAAGTCCCGGGCCCAGCGCGCATGCCAGGTGCCCTGTTGCGCGTGCAGGTCGGCCGGGGTGAGCGAGGCCACCTCCGGGTGCCGCTCGGCTATCGCGCGGGCCACCTGGACCGCGGCCAGCGCGTCCGCGCCCGCGTCGTGCGCGTCGTCGAGGGTGACCCCGTACACCCCGCAGACCGCCTCCAGAGTGCGCTTGCCCCGCCGGTAGCGGTCCACGGCCCGGTCGATGGTCAGCGGGTCCACCACCGGTCCGGTCTGCGCCCCGCCCAGCCGGTCGGCCAGCGACGGCAGGCCGTGCCGGGCCAGCTCGGCCGTCAGCAGGGTCAGGTCGAAGGCCTTATCCACGCACAATCGTGTCTCATGACCCCCCATGTCGTTGATGGATCAGGGGGTGCGATCAGATGGAGATCTTCTTCACCGACCCGGATGCGCTGGAAGCCGCCGGGGTAAGCGACGCGACGAAGGCGCTCGCACGGCACGGATTACATGCCGGTGCACCGTTCATCCTCAGCGATGACGGCAGCTACGACGTCCAACTCAACCGATTCCTGTGGTCCTTGCCGACCCTCGGGGTGAGGTCGGCACATTCCTGGCGCGCCTACGCTCTGGACCTGCTGACCTGGGGACGGTTCCTCCAGGAACACCGCGGCAAGACCCTGTGGCACGCCGACCGTGACGACGTCACCGCCTTCCATCGAGCCCGGCGGGTCTCTCCCGACCCGACACAGGTCGTCTCGGCCTCGACCTGGAACCGAGGCGTCGCCGCCGTGGACAAGTTCTATACATGGGCGGTGGACGAGGCTCTGATCGAGCGGACGCCGTTCAAGTACTACGAGAGCTCGCGGCGCACTGGCTCCGGGCAGCATGTACGCGTCCGCAACAACCGTGCGGTAGAGAAAGCCGCCAAACGCGGGAACGTCAAGTTCCTTTCCGTTCCCCACTACGCGGCCTTCCGCGACATCGGCCTGCGGGGTCAGCCGCAGACGGGCACAGCTGATGCGAGCTTCCGAGGCCGTAATGCAGAGCGAAACGTCGTCATGGCCGAGCTGCTGGTCACCACCGGCTTGCGCATCGGGGAGGCCGCTTCGCTCTGCTGGCCGGAACTCCCGGCCCTGGACAGCCAGAGGGACACGAAAAGCGTGCCCTTCGACCTGGCGCCGCCGACTGCCAAGCGGGGCAAGGGACGCAAGATCCTCTTGCCCCATCGAGTCCTGCGCGCCGTGGCCGACTACGTGGAGATCGAGCGCTCCCTGATGCTGGACCGCTGGCGTGCCCGCGGCTGTCCGCTGCCGGCTGGCGCGGTGCTGGGGAGTCAAGCCGACCGGCGAGGTGTGCGAGTACCGATGAAAGACGGCAGGCTCCGAAGGGTCCCCTGGTCACGTCTGCCGCCGACACTCCGATCCCGCCTGTACCTCGTTGACGATCAGGGCCGTTCCCTCGGCCCGGCGTGCGTCTGGCTGGGCCAGGAGGGGCGGCCTGTGTCTCTGTCTGCCTGGGAGTCGGTCTTCGTGCGGGCCTCGGAGAGATGCCGTACGTGCGGGATCGATGTCGACGCCACACCCCACGTGCTCAGGCACACCTTCGCCGTGCATCTGCTGTCTGCGTTGATCCAGCAGCTGAGCGAAGCGATCGCGTCACTCGTATAGATCGCCGCTGATCGATACACCCTGATGCGGCACGGTATCCCGCTTGCAGAAGGTGATCCCACTGGCCATCCTCAAGGCGGCGATGCGCCGGCCCATCCCGCCTTACGCTCCCGATCACGAGATCGACTGCTGAGCGAGCATCGTCAACAACCATGGGGAGCAACGTGCCGTCTTTCGTCTGCCGGATCACCAAGTACGACCCTGCCGACCGCGACGAGCACGGCAGCTATATCGGCGCTGAGGACTCGACCAGCGACCACGGACCGGTCGAGGCTGCATATCTGCAAGCGATTGCCGCCTTCGCCGAGGACACCGGAATCGACCATCTGGCCATTCGTGAGCCGGGGATCTCCGGCCTCGCCCACTTCGGTCTGGAGCCGACGATCGACGGCCACGGCCTTGCCGGGCTCTTCCCGCCCGACCTCAGCGGGTTCCACGACGGTGCGGAGGTGCCCGTCTCTCTCGGCCTGGAGCTGGTCAGGGGCATGCTCCGCGACAACGGTGCCTGGTGCCGTCTGGAGGTGGAGGACAGGTTCGTCGTGCAGGTCGGTTGGGACCAGTACCTCTACGTCAGCAGCGACAAGCCCTGCGAACGCGCCTTTGCCCGCACCCGGGCTCTTGGTCTCTTCCCGGAGCGGCTGGAGGCCTCGCCCTACGACGCGGACTTCGACGAGCCCGGCGTGCAGCGGCCCGCCGACGAGGACTTCTGGGCCCGTCTGCGCTGGTCCATCGCCGCGCGGCAGGCAGCGATATTGGAGGAGGGGTACCTCCACAATGCCTCCCGCTGGCACCGCCTCACCGAAGACACCCTCGATGCGGTACGAGCCCGGCTCACGCCCCGCGCCCAGTTGACCGTCTGGCCGGATCTGTCCACCGACGTCGATGCGGTTCTCGCCGCACTGCCCGATGACGGCTCGGTAGAAGTCGTCTGGGAGGACAAGAACGGGCTGATCACCAGCACGATCGCCGACGAGTCCGAGTACCCGCAACTGGCCGCCCAGGTGGCAGGCGCCCGTGCCGCTACGGCCCTGTCCTTGGCCCTCGACGAACGAAACCCGCTGTTCACCGCGGTCCTGCCAGACAGCGATGGCGTCTTGCGTGCGCGGTGGAGGACCGAGCCGACGCCGAGCGACCGGAACTGGGCCTTTCTGAAGACGCTCCACCGTGGGCAGATCTGCACGGGCACGGTCACGGAGATCGCCAGCTTTGGTGTGACCTTCGTGGACATCGGCGGCTTCACCGCGATGATCAACATTCCCGAACTGTCCTGGCGCCGTTTCGATCACCCCTCCGACGTTGTCGCCGTCGGCCAGGAAATCTCGGCCGAGATCCTCGATGTCGACCTGGTGCGCGAGCGTGTTCCGCTGTCTCTGAAGGCATTGCAAGAGGACCCGATGCCGCAGTTCATACAGCAGGTCGGCCAGATCACGAACGGCGTCGTGACCAAAGTCGTACCGTTCGGCGCCTTCGTCCGTATCGAAGACAGAGAGGACGGCCTCGAAGGCTTGGTGCACCTCATCGAGCTGACCGAAGGGCACCTGGACCGGCCCGAGGATGTTGTTCAGGTCGGAGACAGCCTCACCGTGAAGATTCTGGACGTCGACCTTCCAGGACGTCGGATCGCCCTCTCCCACCTGCAGGCTCTCCCGCCCGGAGAGCGCTGACCAGCGCGGTCATCGCCTCCGGGGAATGAGCGGCCACGCCGGCTCGACGACCGTCGTCGGATCCGCGGTACGCCGCAGATAGGCCTGCAACGAGACTGACTGTTCAGCCGCCGCGCGCACCTGAAGGTCATGCAGATCCGCCAATGGCATCAGGCCGACGGGCCGGTGCTTCTCACCCATGCGTCGCACCACGCGGCCGGCGGCCACGGCGTCCGCCCTCGCGTCGTGCGCGTCATCGAGCGACACCCCGTAGTGAGCACACAACGCGTGGAGGGCCCGCTTGCCCTTCCGGTACTTGTCGACGTGCTTGTCGATCACCAGCGGATCGATGACAGGCGAAGGCACACTGCCCAGCCGCTCACTGATCGACTCGACCTCGTGCCGCCGACACTCACGGTCCAGCAGCGACAGGTCGTAGCGTGCGTTCATCACCACCAGAGGCATCCCCAGACGCAGCCCCTCGGCGACGGCCTGCGCGACCTCCTCGATGGCGGAAGCAGCCGGTACCCCGTGCTCGCGAGCATGCGCTGTCGAGATGCCATGGATCGCCGACGCCTGTTCTGGTATGGCCACCCCTGGATTGAGCAGCCAGGTCCGTTCTTCCGAGACGGATCCGTCCGGATCCAGCCGCACGACCGCGGCTGTGACGATGCGGTCGGTCTCGACGTCGGTGCCCGTGGTCTCCAGGTCGAAGGCCACCAATGGCCCACTGATCCAGCTCATCACGCGGCCACCATTCCGGCGTGGACTGCCGGCCGGCGCCGCGCTTCGCCGTCATGAGACACCTGAGACGTGTCTGGCGTGCGTGGATAAAAGGCCGCGTTGTACGCGACGACCACCGCACCGGCCCGCCAGTGGCCGACCAGGGCCTCGGCGACCTCGTCCGCGACCTCCCGCACCGGGCGGCCCTCGGCGACCGCGCGTTCCGTGCTGATCCCGTGGATCGCCGAGGCCCCTTCGGGAATCGGTATCCCCGGGTCCGCGAGCCAGCCGCGCCGCTCGCGCACCGCTCCGCCCCGCACCTCGACCAGGGCCGCCGTCACGATCCGCGACTCCCCCGGCTCCGTGCCGGTCGTCTCCAGGTCGAATCCGATCAGCACACCGCCGTGCCAGTCCCCCATGCCGCGCCAGTCCTCCACCCCGTGCCCCTCCCCCGTACACCTTCGGTCAACGGGTTTCAGACTGCCACGGGCCACTGACAGAGCGGCTGCCGGGGCCGTTCAGGACACCGGCCGGGAGTCCTCCCACATCGATTCGAACTCCTCGCGGTAGGTCGTGAACAACCCGTGGTCCGCGTCCTTGGGCACGCCGCGCCCGCCGCCCCGCAGTACCAGGACGGGCGACTCCATGCCGCGTGCCCGCCGCAGGTAGGACTGCACCACCGCGATGCCCGAGGACTGCCCCTCCACCAGGTAGGCGGTGAACCGCGGGGTCTCGTCGAAGACGTGGATCTCGAAGCGGGAGGGATCCCGCAGCCCCGCCCGGACCCGGCGCACGTGCAGGATGTTCATCTCGACCGAGCGGCTCAGCTCGCCCTTGCGCAGTCCCAGTTCCCGCTCGCGCCGCTTGACGGCGCTGCTCGCCGGGTTCAGGAACAGCAGCCGCACCCGGCAGCCGGCCTCGGTGAGCCGGACGAGTCTTCGGCCCGAGAAGTTCTGGACCAGCAGGTTGAGCCCTATGCCGATGGCGTCGAGACGCCGCGCCCCTCCGAAGAGGTCCTCGGCCGGGAGCTGCCGCTGCAACCGCACCCGGTCGGGGTGGACCGAGATCACGTCCGCGTACCGGTCGCCCACCAGGTCCTCGACGGCGTCGATCGGCAGCCGGTCCGCCGAGGGGCTGCCGGAGACCCCGCCCAGTACCGCCAGCAGGCGCGCCGAGGCCCGCTCCGCCTGCTCCAGCACGGGCCGGGACAGGGCCCGGTTGCGGGAGACGACGTTGCGGGTGACCTCCAGCTCGTCGAGGGCCAGCTCGATCTCGCGCCGGTCGTCGAAGTACGGCTCGAAGCACGGCCAGTGCTGGACCATCAGCTCCCGCAGCTGCGGCAGCGTCAGGAAGCTCAGCACGTTGTCGTCGGCGGAGTCGAGCAGGTAGCCCTTGCGGCGGCTGACCTCGCGCACCGCGACGGCCCGCTGCACCCATTCCTGCCCGGCGGGCCCGGCGGCCGCGACGACCCAGTCGTCGGTGCCGTGCACCGGTTCGTAGATCGGCCGGAGCACCGCCCCGACGACCGCGCGCAGCCGCTGCTCGATGAGATTCAGCCAGATGTACGCACGCCCGGCCCGCTGCGCCCGCGTGCGGACCTCGCTCCAGGCGTCCGCGCCCCAGTCCAGCTCGACGCCCGCCCCCGCGTTCCCGGCCGTCGCCGGGCCGCCCGCCAGGGAGACCGCCCCGGCCGGGATCCCCGCGGGTGCCCCGCCGGGGACACCTCCTGGGGCGTCCGCCGGACCACCCTCGTGACTGCTGTCACCAGGGGGCAGCTCCAGACCTCCCGAGCTCACCCGTGCACCGCCTTCTGCGTCTGGACGCCCGTCTCCAGTGATCACGGAAGGGTACTCCGCGCGCGCGGCCCGGTGCAGCCCGACGGCCCTTACGGCGGCTGTCCGTTGACCCATTATCCGATGCGCACACAGTCCGCTGACCCGGATATCGGCTCTGCGGGTCACCCAATAGGACCCCTCTCAAGTCCGCGCTTGGGGACCCTCTTTCGGGGAAGATCTGGCAGGGACGTGGTCCATGCCGGGTCAGCCGGGACATCTTCGGGCAATGAGGGATGAGTCGTTATCTATGCAGGTCTGGCCGGGACAGGCGTATCCGCTGGGTGCCACGTACGACGGCGCCGGCACCAACTTCGCGGTCTATTCGGAGGCCGCCCGACGCATCGAGCTGTGTCTCCTGCACGACGACGGCTCCGAGTCCGCCGTGGAGCTGCGGGAGACGGACGCCTTCGTCCGTCACGCGTACCTGCCCGGCATCATGCCGGGGCAGCGCTACGGCTTCCGCGTCCACGGCCCCTACGAGCCCGAGCGCGGCCGCCGCTGCAACGCGGCGAAGCTGCTGCTGGACCCGTACGCCCGGGCCATCAGCGGCCGGGTCAGCTGGAACGAGGCGGTGTACGGCTACCACTTCGGCCGGCCCGACTCGCGCAACGACCTGGACTCCGCCCCGCACACGATGAGCTCGGTGGTGGTGAATCCGTACTTCGACTGGGCCAATGACCGGCCGCCGCGCCACGAGTACCACCACACGGTGCTGTACGAGGCCCACGTCAAGGGTCTGACCATGCACCATCCGGACCTTCCCGAAGAGCTGCGGGGCACCTACGGGGCGCTCGCGCACCCAGCGGTCATCGCTCACCTCACCAAGCTCGGGGTGACGGCGCTGGAGCTGATGCCGGTGCACCAGTTCGTCAACGACCACCGGCTGGTCAACGACGGGCTGAGCAACTACTGGGGCTACAACACCATCGGCTTCTTCGCCCCGCACAACGGCTACGCCTCGGGTGACCGCGGCCAGCAGGTGCTGGAGTTCAAGTCGGCCGTCCGGGCCCTGCACGAGGCCGGCATCGAGGTGATCCTCGACGTGGTCTACAACCACACCGCCGAGGGGAACCACCTGGGCCCGACCCTGTCCTTCCGCGGCCTGGACAACGCCTCGTACTACCGGCTGGCGGACGACCCGCGCCACTACATGGACACCACCGGCACGGGGAACTCCCTGCTGATGCGCTCCCCGCACGTGCTCCAGCTGATCATGGACTCGCTGCGGTACTGGGTCACCGAGATGCACGTGGACGGCTTCCGCTTCGACCTGGCGGCGACGCTGGCCCGCCAGTTCCACGAGGTGGACCGGCTGTCGTCGTTCTTCGACCTGGTCCAGCAGGATCCGGTGGTCAGCCAGGTGAAGCTGATCGCGGAGCCCTGGGACCTGGGCGAGGGCGGCTACCAGGTGGGCAACTTCCCGCCGCTGTGGACCGAGTGGAACGGCAAGTACCGCGACACCGTACGGGACCTGTGGCGCGGGCAGCCGCGCACGCTCGCGGAGTTCGCGGGGCGGCTGACGGGCTCCTCGGACCTCTACCAGGACGACGGGCGGCGCCCCCTGGCGTCCATCAACTTCGCGACCTGCCACGACGGCTTCACCCTGAACGACCTGGTCTCGTACGACGAGAAGCACAACGAGGCCAACCGGGAGGGCAATCGGGACGGCGAGACCCACAACCGGTCCTGGAACTGCGGTGTGGAGGGGCCGACCGAGGATCCGGAGATCCTGGAGCTGCGCGAACGCCAGATGCGCAACTTCACGGCCACCCTGATGCTGTCGCAGGGAGTGCCGATGCTCAGTCACGGCGACGAGTTCGGCCGTACCCAGCAGGGCAACAACAACGCCTACTGCCAGGACAACGAGCTGGCCTGGGTGAACTGGCCGGAGCCCGGCAAACCGGCTCCGTCGCTGCTGGAGTTCACCCGCCGGATGGTGTGGCTGCGCCGGGACCACCCGGTCTTCCGGCGGCGCCGATTCTTCCACGGCCGTCCGGTGGAGGGCACGCACGACGAGCTCTCCGACATCGCCTGGTTCACCCCGCACGGGGAGGAGATGCGGGCGCGCGACTGGCAGGCGCAGCACGCGCGGGCGCTGACCGTCTTCCTGAACGGGGAGGCGATCTCCGAGCCGGGCACCCGCGGGGAGCGGATCACCGACGACTCGTTCCTGCTGATGTTCAACGCGGGTGCGGAAGCACAGGACTTCACCGTTCCGCCGGGCCACGGCACGCAGTGGCGGCTGGTGGTGGACACGGCGCGGGCGGACGTACTGCCACCCGGCACCGGGCCGCAGTACGCGGCGGGTGACCGGGTGGCGCTGACGGGGCGGTGCCTGGTGGTGCTTCAGCGCCCGGCGTAGGCGGCGCCGTTCCCCTCCGTCGCCGGGGAGCCGGTCCGCGGTCCCGGGACGCTCACCCCGGCGGTGTGCGTACGGGCCGCGGGCACCCGGGTGACGAGGGAGAGGACCAGGCAGAGCGCGGCCGCCCCGACGGCCACGGCGAAGGCCCCGGCGGGGCCGTACGCCTCGGCGAGGCGCCCGCAGACGACGAGCGCCGCGGCCTGCCCGGCCACCAGGCAGCTGGCGGCGAAGGCCATCGAGGTGGAGAGGCGGGCCGGTTCCACGGCCCGCTCGGTGAGCGCGAACGCGGTGATCAGGTGGGGTGCGTAGGCGGCGCCGAGCACCGTGACGACGGCGTACAGCGGCCACAGGCCGTCGGTGACCAGCAGCGGCGCGGAGAACAGCAGGGCGGCGCCGGTCGCCACCCGCCAGCGCAGCCGCAGCCCGAAGCGGGCGGGCAGCGCGCCGAGCGAGATGCCGACGAACGCGCTGACGACTCCCATCGCGGAGTAGACGACCGCGGCCTGGTCCGGGACCCCGAGCCGGATGGTGAGCGCGGTGATGCCCGCCTGACAGGCGCCGAACATCATGCCCTGGAGGGCGAGGGAGCCGCGTACGGCGTGGACCACGCCGGGCGGCCGGACCCGGCTCCCCGGGCCCCGCTCGCGCGCGGGGGCCCCGGCCGTGACGGCGGCGGTCGGGTGCAGCGCGTAGACGGTGCCGAAGACGGCGACGAGGCCGGCCGCGGCGGCCAGCGCGAAGGCCGGATGGGCGAGCAGCGCGGCGAGTCCGACGAGGGCGGGTCCGAAGACGAAGGAGACCTCGTCCAGGGTGCCTTCGAGCGCGTGGACGGCGCCGACGACGCTCTCGTCGGCCCGGGCCCGGCGGGCCAGGGCCACCGACCGGGTGCGGGCGAGGGGTCCGATCAGCGGTACGGAGGCGCCGGTGACGGCGCCGATCGCGGCGAGCGGGACGGTGGCCAGGTGGGTGAGCGCCCCGGCGACGAGGGCGGCGGTGGCCACGGCGTTGACGGCGGCGGCGGCCAGGACGACGGGGCGCTGCCCGTGCCGGTCGGCGAGCCAGCCGAGGACGGGTCCGAAGAGGACCTGTCCGACGGAGAGGGCGCCGCCGACCACGCCCGCCGTGGCGAGGGATCCGCTGGTCTGGGCGACCAGCAGGAAGCTGCCGAACTGGGACATCGCGACGGGCAGTCGGGCGAGGAACGAGACGAGGGGAAGTAGGGGCCCGGTCAGGGCGATGACTCTTCGATAGGTGTTGACGGTTCCAACCACTTGATCGACACTAACCCGGTGCAGTCACTCGGATGCATTGGGTAATGGCACGGAATCCGGCAGGCTGGGTACGTACGTTCTCATGAGCCAGCCGCACGCGACCCCTGAATCGGAATCTGAAGTTCCGACACCTGTCACTC
This sequence comes from Streptomyces sp. NPDC097617, assembly GCF_044761485.1. Taxonomy (NCBI): domain Bacteria; kingdom Bacillati; phylum Actinomycetota; class Actinomycetes; order Kitasatosporales; family Streptomycetaceae; genus Streptomyces; species Streptomyces sp. NPDC097617. The sequence continues at coordinate 44,140 of NZ_JBIWCL010000025.1, read as the reverse complement.
CGACGTCGACCTACCGTCTCCAGCTGCGCCCGGAGTTCCCCTTCGCGGCGGCCGAAGCGGCCGTACCGTACCTCGCCTCGCTCGGCGTGTCCCACCTGCACCTCTCCCCCGTGCTGGAGGCGGCGCCCGGCTCGACGCACGGCTACGACGTCACCGACCACTCCCGGGTACGGGCCGAGCTCGGCGGCGAACCGGGCCTGCGGGCCCTGGCCGGGGCTGCCCGGGCGCACGGACTCGGCCTGGTCCTGGACATCGTGCCCAACCACATGGCCGTGCCCACCCCGCTGCGGCTGAACCGGCCGCTGTGGGAGGTGCTGCGGTGCGGCCCCGCCTCGCCCTACGCCCGCTGGTTCGACATCGACTGGGAGGCGGGCGGCGGGCAGCTGCTGCTGCCGGTGCTCGCCGGGCCCGTGGAGACCTGCGAGCTGGAGGTGGACGGCGAGGTGCTGCGCTACGGGGACCAGCGGTTCCCGCTGCGGGAGGGCACCTCGGGGCTGGCCCTGCCCGAGCTGCTCGCCGCACAGTGGTACCGGCCGGCCTGGTGGCGTGAGGCCCGCACCTCGCTCAACTACCGGCGCTTCTTCACTATTTCGGATCTGATCGGGGTCCGGGTGGAGGACCCCGAGGTCTTCACCGCCACCCACGCGAAGGTGCTGGAGCTGGTGCGGGACGGGGTCGTGGACGGGCTGCGGATCGACCACGTGGACGGCCTGGCGGACCCGGAGGAGTACCTGCGGCGGCTGCGGGCGGCCGCGGGTGACGGCTGCTGGGTGGTGGTCGAGAAGATCCTGGCCCGCGAGGAGCGACTGCCGTCCGGCTGGCCGGTGGCGGGGACCACCGGCTACGACGCCCTGCACCGGGTGGACGGGGTGTTCACCGACCCGGAGGGCGCCGCGGAGCTGGCGGCCCGGTACGGGCAGAGCACCGGGCTGCCGCCGTGGCCGGAGGCGGCCGGCGCGGCCGCACGGGAGGTACTGACCGGCGACCTGGCCGCCGAACTGGGCGCGCTGGAGCGCCAGGCCGGGCCCGAACTAGCCTCGGCAGTACGGGAGTTGCTGATCGCCTATCCCGTCTACCGGCCGTATCCCGGCGAGATCGACCTGCCGCCGCGGGCGGTGGAACAGGCCGCCGCGCTGACCGGTCCGGGCGCGGTGGCCGCCGTACGGGAGCTGCTGCTGCGGGACCCGGCCTTCGCCGCCCGCTTCGCCCAGACCTCGGCGGCCCTGCGCGCCAAGTCCCTGGAGGACCGGGCCTTCTACCGGTACGCGCCGCTGCTGTCGGCCACCGAGGTCGGCGGGGAGCCGGGGCGGCCGGCGGTGGCGCCCGCGGAGTTCCACGCGTACTGCGCGGACCTGGCCCGGCAGTGGCCCGCGACCGGGACCGTCCTGTCCACGCACGACACCAAGCGCAGCGCCGACGTCCGGGCCCGGATCGCGGCGCTGTCCCAGGCGCCGGAGCTGATGGACGGCCCGGCCGGGCCCGACCCCCAGCTGGCCTGGGTCGCCCGGCAGACCGCGCTGGGGCTCGGCCGGGTCCCCGAGGCGGCGCCCCGGCTGGCCGACGCCCTGCTCAAGGCGGCCCGAGAGGCGGCCCTGCGCACCAGCTGGACCGACCCGGACGAGGAGTACGAGGCGGGCGTGGCCGGGTACGCCCGGACCCCGCTCGACCTGCCCGCGGAACTGGCCGGCGCGGCCCGCGCCAACCTCCTCGGCATGACCCTGCTGCACCTGGCCATGCCGGGGGTCCCGGAGGTCTACCAGGGCGCGGAGACCGAGTACCGGGCCCTGGTCGACCCCGACAACCGGCGCCCCGCCCACTTCCCCACCGGCGCGCTGACCCGGCTGGACGCCGGCGCCGCCCCGCAGGACCCGGCCGAGGAGAAGCTGAGCCTGACGGCCGCCCTGCTGCGGCTTCGGCGGGAGCGGCCGGAGCTCTTCCGGGGCTACACGCCGGTCCTGGCCCAGGGCGCGGCCGCCGACCACCTGGTGGCCTTCACCCGGGGCCCCGGACTGCTGGTGGCGGCCACCCGCCTGTCCCACCGCCTGGCCGCCTCGGGCGGCTGGCGCGACACCCGCCTCCCGCTGCCCCCCGGCACCTGGACCCCCCTCACCCCCACCTCCCCGGACCCCTCGCACACCCCACCCCTCCACCCCGACTCCCCCGCCTCGCACAGCGGTTCGCCAGACGTAGCAACCCTGCTGGCCGACCACCCGGTCGGCATCTGGCTGCGCCGGTGATTCCCTGCGCGAGGGGCCTGCGGTCGCTAGGCTGCCCCGTACCCGGGCCGCACGGCCTGCGCGCCGGGTGAAGGGGGCGAGGGGATGCCGGCCGACGCACCGCGCGTGCTCCGGGAACGTACTGGCTGGGCCGGGCCTGGGAGGAACACGACGGAACCACCCACTGGTCCGCCTTCGACGAGAAGGAGCGCGCGGAGGTGTTCGTCCAGCAGCTACGGCCGCTGACCTCGCCGCCGGCGCCGAAGCACAGACCCCGCTCGAAGTCGGCCTCGACGTGGGGTCCGAACAAAGTGCCGCTCGGGGTCCCCGGCGATCTGCTGCGCCAGGTCCGCAGGGTGCGGGACCCGCGCCGTCCCCATCTGCTGTCCGTGCACGACGCGTTCGAACAGGCGGGGTCGCTGTGGGTGGTCATGGATCCGGTCCAGCCCTTCTCGCTCCGCCACCTCATGAAGGAGCAGGGAAAGCTGGACGGCGCCGGGGCCTCGTACCTCGGGGTGGAGATGGCGGCCGCCCTCCAGGAGCTGCACGACGAGGGCATCGTGCACGGCCGCTTCGACCCCCGCCACGTGTTCTTCCGAGCCGACCGCACCCTGGCCCTGGCCGGCTACGGACTGACCCCCTCACCGCACGACGAGCAGGGGCCGTGGGTGCGGCCCTGGCGTCCGGACTCCCGGTACACCGCGCCCGAGCTGGCGGCTCCCAAGGCCGACCGGCCGCCGCCCCCGACCCGTTCGGCGGACCTGTGGGCCCTGGGCATGGTCATTCACGAGATCCTCAGGGGCAGCCGCAGTCTGCTGTACGGGCCGCTCAGGAGGTTCCGCTGGGTCCGCACGGTGCACGACGCGCGCCCGCCCCGCATCGCCGGGGAGACCGAGATCAGTCTGCTGCTGGAGCTCCTGCTCTGCCCGCACCCGGGTGCCCGTACCTCCGCCGCCCCTGCCCTGGTCTCGCTGCGCACGCTCGCCGCGAGGCACCAGCCGATGGCCGGTGGTCACTGGGCCGTCGCCAACCGGCCGCCGCGCTCCTTCTGGGAGCACCTGCGCGAGCAGCTGGTACAGGCGTTCACCACAGCCACCAGTCGGGCGATGGCCGCCTTCATGACCGGGGTGCTGGTCACCCTGCTCGCGCTGTTCGGCTGGCACCTGGTGAGCCGGCCCTCGGCCCCCGACCCGGGGACCTCCTTACTGGCCGCGCTGGTGTTCGGCGTCGCTTACGGGACCGTGCGCGTGCTGTCGCAGGTGGGCTGGCACTGCCTGGCGCTGTTACGGGCGAAGGTGCGCGGCGGTCCGGGCCGCGTTCCCGGCCCAGCCGTCGCGGCCGCCACCGGCCCCTCCCCCGACCGGGCACCCGTACCGCCCCCGCCTCCCCCCGCGGCCCTGGCGGAACTCCCCGCCTGCACACCCCGGCTGACCCTGAGCGACACCGGGGCCCAGGTGGGACGCGCCGTCCGGCTGGAGTTCCGCCTCGACGTCCCGGCCGGCCATCCCTGGCACCGGGCCGCCGGGGACACCAGGGCCCCCGCCGAGCTGGTGCTCGTGGCCTCGCCGCGCGGGGCCGGGTCGACCCTGGAACCGCCCTGCGCGGGGTATCTCGTACAGCACGCCGAAGCAAAGCCCGCCGCCTTCGTGTTCACCGCTCACACCCCGGGCCGGCACCGGCTCCGGTTCACGGTGTACGACCGCACACACGGCGTGGTGCTCCAGGAGCTCGATGCGACCGTGGAGACCACTGAGCCCGCTCTGCTCGGCTCCGCCCGGCACGAAGGACCGGAGTTCTGAACCCTTGAACCCCCCGATCGACTGGGACGCGGCCCAGGACCCCAGCCGCGCCTACCGGCTGCTGCCGGAGCCCCCGTCCTGCGGGCCCAGGGAGCTGACCGTCTGCATCCGCCGTCCGTCCGAAGCGGTGACCACCATCGTCCTGTGGGGCGACGATCCCGACGTCCTGCCGCAGCCGCGGACCAACCTCTGCTACGCCACGCTGGAGACGGGCGCGGAAGAGCTCATGACTCTGTCGGCCCGGCTCATATCCGGCTGGCAGGACTTCGTCGCGTACCAGCCGGTCCAGTGGCGGGGACCGCTGGACGCCCTGCCGTACACCAACCTCGCCGATCTCGGCGACCGCCCGGCCGTCGAGGTGGAGGCGCAGGTGACCCGCCTGGTCTGGGAGGGCCAGTACCTGCTGGACGAGCTGCTCGCCGGGGACGGTCGGCAGCTGGCGCAGGCGCGCGACCGGCTGACGGCAGTACTGGGCCGCCGGGACCTGCGGATCCGCTTCGACTCCGATCTGGACCTACCCTGGCCCCTGCTCGCGGTCGGCGCCGGGCCCATGGGCGAGCCGCTCGACAGTGACCCCTTCGGGTACTTCCTCGGGCACCGGCACCAGATCGAATCGCTCGAGCAGGCCTATCCGACCGCCTACTGGTACGTGTCCACCCGCACTCGTCCCCATTCCAGCTCCCAGATGGACCACCTCACCCTGGCGGGCCGCGGCCTGCACCAGCAGTAGCGCCCGTGTCGGCCCCACCGCACTCCTCCAGCCCCGCCGGCGTTCGAGGCGCGGGGGTCCGGGGGCAGCGCCCCCGGCGACGGTGCCGCACCCGGCCGACGGGGCTCCCGGGCCTTGGCCAGGGGGTTTCCCTGCGCATTGAGGGGAACTGCGGGGCCCGCGGAGCAGTAGGCGGCGGGCCCCGCGGGCATGGCATCCCTTGTGACTCTCCTCCGTGACATGCGCTACCCCACACCGCGGGAACTCGGGCTCGCCGCCCGCGCTCTGGCGGACGAACACCCCGGCGAGGTAGGGCTTCGCCAGGCCGGAGCCTCCCGGGCCGGGCAGCCGCTCTGGGTCCTGTCCCTCGCCGCCACGGGCGGCACCCCGCTCGGCACCCCGCTCGGCACCGACGACCGCGCCGTCCTGGTCGTCGCCGGGGCACACGCGAACGAACCCGTCGGCGGTGCCACCGCCCTCTCGCTCGCCCGGCGCCTCCTGGACGACCCGGCCCCGCGGGCCGGCTGCGGCTGGCACTTCCTGCTCTGCGCCGACCCGGACGGCGCGAACCTGCACCGCACACCCAGCCCGCGGTCCCTGCTCGACTACCACCGGAGCTTCTTCCGGCCGCCCGGCCCCGAACAGCCGGAGTGGGCGCCGTCCTTACTGCCCCCGGACCGGCTGCCGCCCGAGACCCTGGCCCTGACCGCGCTCATCGACGAGCTGCGGCCCGTCCTGCAGGTCTCGCTGCACGCCACCGACCTCGGCGGCTCCTGGGTGCAGCTGACCCGGGACATTCCCGGCCTCGCCGAGCCGTTCGCCGCCTCGGCCGCCGAGCTGCACATCCCCGTGGAGAACGGGGCCTCGGACGCGGCCGGCTGGCCCTCCCCCGGGCCCGGGATCTTCGTGATCCCGCAGCCGGGCAGCGAGGCCGCGGGGGCCTTCCACCCGGAGGACACCCGGCTCAGCACCTGGTACCACGCCCACCGATACGCCGGCACCACCGCCATCGTCGAAGTCCCCATGTGGGCCTCCGACCTGGTGGACGATCCGGCCCCGCACCCGGACCCGCGCGGCACCCTGCGCACGCTGGCCGCGCGGCTGACCGCGGACGCCGCGCTCGTCGCCGCGGTCCGCGGCGGCGCCCGCGTACGGGAGGACCCTCCGCCGTACGGGGACCCGGCCACGGCGCCCCTGCTGCGCGCGGTGGACTGGACGCTCGCGCTGATCCCCCAGGTCGCGGCCGAGTGGAGGGCCGGGGCTCCGGCAGCGGCCACCGCGGCGTACATCGCCAGCATCGACGCCTTCGGGCGGCGGCTGTCGCTGCGCGCCGCCGCGATGCTGCTGCGGGTGCTGCGCGCGCAGGGGCACCCGGCGGCGCCCGGGCTGGACCGGCTGGTCGCCGGGTGGTGCGAGGATTTCGCGGCCCTCTTCGGGGCCCGCTGGGTCCCGGTGGCCACCCAGGTGGAGCACCAGTCCCGTACGGTCCTGGCCGCCTACGACCGGTTGGTCGCGGCCGGGCTGCCCGACAGTACGGCCGTCAGCTCCGGTTCGTCCTGAGGCGGGTGGCCGGACCGGACGGCGGAAGGGGGACGGGCCTGGCGCCGTCGTGATCCCGCTCGGCGTCGTGGAGCGGACGGGTGCCCTCGGCCGCGTCCGCCATCCACCGCGCCACCCGCGACCGCCGGTCCTGCGGTCCCGCGGCGGACTCCCCGTCGGAGATCCAGGTGGTGAGGGTGAACCGGTGGTCCGAGAACCGCCCGCTCGGGCAGGTGGAGGGCACCACCTCGTGAAAGGCGCTGGAAGGGAAGAAGGCGATCGTGTCGTGCTCGGGTTCGATCGTGCGGTAGGACTCGGCGGGTCGCGCCCTGCCCTCGTGCACCACCGTGTCGTACAGGCGGAGTTTGCCGCCCCCGAAGCCTCGGGGCGTGCGGTGCAGGTAGTACACCGCGGACAGCGCCGTGCTCGCGTCACGGACGCGGGAGGCATCGGTGTGGATGCCGAAGTGGCCGCCCTCGCCGTGCGCCGTCAGGACGGTCAACGACCGGGTGAGGGCGGCCCGGTGGTCGAGGAGCTCCTGGACGAGCGGCAGGCAGTCGGCCAGGTGTGCGCTGAACACCTCGCTGGTCACGGGCAGGACCAGCGAGTCCCGCCCCTTGCGGGACACCTGTCCGGTGAGGGGGTCCAGGACCGTTCCCGCCGTGAAGTCGTCCTGCCGCGCTATCGCGTACTCCAGCAGGGCGCCGGCACGCTGCGCACCCAGGAAGTTCTCGAAGCGGCAGACCGGCGCCGGCACGGCGAGCGCGGGGGACCACTGGTCGGAGGGCGGCAGTACACGGGGGCCGATTTCCATCGGCGTGGCCGGTTCCCTCGTGTATCCGCTCATAGCCCGGAACCGTACGACGGCGGCCGCCCGCGCCGAAGGGGCACACGGGGGCGCATGGGTGTGCGCGGCGCACCCGCGTCACACGACGGTCCGGGGTCGGCCCCACCGCGGTGAGCGGTCGGTCAGCGGTCAGCGGTCCACGGGCAGGCTGTACCGGAGCTTCGGGCCTCCGGTGGCCCCGAGACGGTCGTAGAACCCGATCGCGCCCTCGTTCCATTCGGGGGTCTGGAATTCGACGTGGTCGAGTCCGAGGGGCGTGTGTTCCATGGGAGCCATCCTGCGCGGTGGCTCCCGTCGGCGGACCGGCGGGGCCTCCCGGCGGGCGGCCTCAGCCGGCCGAGAGCCGGAAGGTCATGTTCCCGAAACTGACCTGGTCCCCGTCCCGGACCAGCGCGGAGCCGGTCACCCGGCGTCCGTTGACCGTGGTCCCGTTGGTGGAGCCGAGGTCCTTGAGCACCCACCTCCCGTCGCGCATGCTCAGCTCCGCGTGCGCCCGGGAGACCGTTTCGTGGCTGAGCCGCAGGCCGTTGCCGGGGTCGCGGCCGATCCGCAGGGCCGCCGCGCTCGGGTGCGGCAGCAGCAGTTTCGGCAGTCGCTCGGCGGCCCAGGCGCGCCGGACCCCGACGGAGACGGCCGAGACCCGGCCGACCCAGCCGAACAGCCGACGGGTCCAGGGGCTTTCGGCGGGCTCCCGGGACTGGAGATCGGCGGTGAGCACCGCCAGGTCCTCGGAGCGGCGCGCGACGAGGGCGAGTTCCATGCGGCGCAAGAAGGTGTCGTGGGACAGCTTGCCGAGGGCCGCACCCTCCCTGAGCTGGCCCAGCGCCCGGTCGCGCTCGGCGTCGGACAGCCGCGGCGCGGGGAAGGCGGGAATCTCAAAACTGGACGTCACAGGGTGATTGTCGGCCCGTCGGGGGCGGAGTGTCCAGAACTCCCCCGCCGCGCCCGCAATGATGGGCAGGATACGCATGCTGGACACCGCCGACGACGAGGGGAGCGCCCGTGCAGTTCGAGGTGTGGGCACCGCTGAAGGACCACGTCGCCCTGCGGCTCGACGGGGCGACGTACGACATGGCGCGCGATCCGGACCGGGACGGCTGGTGGACCGCCGAGGCCGCGGCCGCGGACGGGAGCCGCTACGGGTTCCTCCTCGACGGCGAGGGCCCCCGGCCCGACCCGCGCGGGCGGCGGCTGCCCGACGGACCCGACGGGCTCTCGGCGGTGGTCGACATCGAGGCCCTCGCCCCGCGGCCGGCGGCGCCGCCGCACACCGGGCTCCAGGACGCGGTCCTCTACGAGCTGCACATCGGCACCTTCACCCCCGAGGGCACCTTCGACGCGGCCGCCGCCCGGCTCGGCCACCTCACCGCCCTCGGCGTCACGCACGTGGAGCTGATGCCGGTCTGCTCCTTCGCCGGCCGGCACGGCTGGGGCTACGACGGGGTCGCGCCGTGGGCGGTGCACGAGCCGTACGGCGGCCCGGCCGGCCTGGCCCGTTTCACGGCCACCGCGCACGGGGCCGGGCTGGGCGTGGTGCTGGACGTGGTGCACAACCACCTCGGCCCGTCCGGCAACCACCTGCCCGCCTTCGGCCCGTACTTCACCGACACCCACCACACCCCGTGGGGCACGGCGGTGAACCTGGACGCGCCCGGCTCCGACGAGGTGCGCGGCTACCTCGTGGGAAGCGCGCTGGCCTGGCTGCGCGACTACGGGATCGACGGCCTGCGGCTCGACGCCGTGCACGCGCTGGCCGACGACCGCGCGCTGACCTTCCTGGAGGAACTGTCCGCGGCCGTCGACGAACTGGCCGCCGACACCGGCCGCCCGCTGTTCCTGATCGCCGAGTCCGACCGGTGCGACCCGCGCACCACCACCCCGCGCGCCGGCGGCGGACCGGGCCTGCACGCCCAGTGGAACGACGACTTCCACCACGCCCTGCACTGCGCACTGACGGGCGAGTCCCAGGCGTACTACGCCGACTTCGCCGCGGCCCCGCTCTCGGCCCTCGCCAAGACCATGACCCGGGCCTTCTTCCACGACGGCACCTGGTCCTCCTTCCGGGGCCGCACCCACGGCCGGCCGGTGGACCGCCGCCGGACCCCGGCCCACCGCTTCCTCGGCTACAGCCAGACCCACGACCAGATCGGCAACCGGGCGCTCGGCGACCGGCTCTCCGCCTCGCTCTCCCCCGGGCTGCTGGCGTGCGCCGCGACCGTGACCCTGACGGGGCCGTTCGTCCCGATGCTGTTCATGGGCGAGGAATGGGGGGCGCGCACCCCCTGGCAGTACTTCACCGACCACCCGGACCCGGAGCTCGCCGAGGCCGTGCGGTCCGGCCGCCGCCGGGAGTTCGCGGCGCACGGCTGGAAGGCCGAGGAGATCCCCGACCCGCAGGACCCGGCCACCCGGGACCGCTCCCGCCTGGACTGGACGGAGCCCGAACAGGCCGTCCACGCCCGCCTGCTGGACTGGTACCGCACGCTGATCGCGCTCCGCCGCACCCATCCGGACCTGCGCGACCCGGACCTGGCGGCGGTCCGGGTCGCCCACGACGAGGAGCGCCGCTGGATCACCTTCCGGCGGGGCGACGTCCGGGTGGTCGTGAACCTCTCCGCGGACCCGGTGACGATCGCGCTGGGCCGCAACGGGGTGCGGGTGCTGGCCGCCTGGGAGCCGCTCGAACATCCCGGTCCGGACGGGCGGATCCACGTACCGGGCGAATCGGCGGCCGTCCTGGCCACGTGAGGCTCACTCCACGACGGCCAGTTCGCGCGGGGCGTTGTTCAGACGGCGCCCGCCGTCCTCGGTGACGGTCACGATGTCCTCGATGCGGACGCCGAACCGGCCCGGGAGGTAGACGCCCGGCTCCACGGAGAAGCACATGCCGGGGACCAGCGGCTGCTCCTCGCCCTCGACCAGGTACGGGGGCTCGTGGGTGGTGACGCCGATACCGTGACCGGTGCGGTGGATGAAGCGCTCCCCGTAGCCGAACTCGGTGATCACGGCGCGGGCGGCCCGGTCCACCTCCTGGCAGGAGACCCCGGGCCGGACCGCGGCCACGCCTGCCTGCTGGGCCTCGCGGACGATGTCGTGGACCCGCTGCTCCTCGGCGGTGGGCTCGCCGACGTGCACGGTGCGGGAGATGTCGGAACCGTAGCCGAAGCGCAGGCCGCCGAAGTCGAGGACGACCATGTCGCCGTGGCGGATGACCCGGTCGCCGGCCTCGTGGTGCGGGTTGGCGCCGTTGGGGCCGGAGCCGACGACCGTGAAGTCGACCTGGGAGTGGCCGTGCGCGCGCAGCAGGGCGGCCAGGTCGTCGGCGACGTCGAGCTCGCGGCGGTCGGCGAAGGGGAGGTGGAGGATCTGCGCGTAGGCGGCGTCGGCGGCGGCCCCCGCCGCGGCGAGGCGGTCCAGCTCCCGCTCGTCCTTGACGGCGCGGAGCATGGGCAGGCAGTCGGTGAGCGGCGCGTAGGTGGTGTTCGGCAACTCCCGCTGGAGGCCGAGGAGATGCAGGGCCCAGGTGTTGTCGCTCACGCCGAAGCGCCCGCGGAAGTCCAGCAGCGGTGCGGTGACGGCGTACGGGTTCTTCCCGTCGGCCCAGTCCCGCAGGGTCAGCGCGGTGGCGCCGGGGGCCTCCTCCGCGTCGGGGGCCTCCAGCGCGGGCACGATGAGCACCGGGTCCTGCCCGGCGGCGAGCACGAGCAGGGTCAGCCGCTCGGTCTCGGCGGTGGGCCGGTAGCCGGTGAGGTGCGTGAGGTCGGGCCCGGGGGCGATCAGCAGGCCGGCGAGCCCCGCCTCGGCGGCGGCCCGGGCGGCGGCGGCCATCCGGGCGGCGTAGTCGTCGGCCGTGAAGGGTGCGGGTTCACGTGTCATACGGGTGATCCTGCCGTGCCCCGCCCGGCGGGCGCAGCGGCCGCGCCGATCCGCCTCCGGCGAGGGAACACCGGGCCGAGGCGCCCCGTCGCCCTGCCCGCCGAGGCGCCCCGTCGCCCTGCCCGCCGAGGCGCCCCGTCGCCCTGCCCGCCGAGGCGCTCGGCGCCCTCGGGCCCCGGGCACGGCGCCCGCCAGGTGAGCCCGGCCGGGGCGGGCCGGTGGCGAGTGTGACGGCCCGGGCCCGGTGACCGGCGGAGCCACCGGGGCGGCAGCGCGCTCCAGGATCGGGCCCTCCGGCGGGCCGGGCGCGCCGGTCGGCCCGCGCGGCGCGGCGTGGCCCGCGCCCCGTCGTCCGGGCCCAAGGCCGATATCGCGTCGCGGGGGCACCCCTCTGATCGGCTATGCTGTGCTTGCACATCGAACGGGTGGTCCGCCGCCCGTCGTGGTGGGTGTAGCTCAGTTGGTAGAGCACCTGGTTGTGGTCCAGGTGGCCGCGGGTTCAAGTCCCGTCACTCACCCTGTTGATCCCGTGGGGCACGAGGCTTCCTCGTGCCCCACGGGATTTTTCGTGTGCCCGCGGCCGCGGCCAGGTCCGCAGGAAGGCCTCCACCTCGGTGACGAAGGCCACCGGGGTCTCGTGCGGCGGGTAGTGGCCGGAGCCCGGGATCGTCACGATCCGGCAGTCCGGGTAGCAGGCCTGCCACGTGGCGCGCATCACGTCCGGGGTGATCGCGAGGTCGTACTCCCCGACGAGGACGAGCACGGGGACGGTGTTGCCCTTCACGGCGGCGGACAGGTCGAGGGGCTGCCAGCTCTCGAGGTAGCCGGCGAAGGCCTCGGGGCGGGAGACGGCGAGGGAGTGGGCGACCATCCGGTCGAGCCAGTGCCGGCTCGCGCGGTTGCCGGTGACCAGGTCGAGGATGGTGCGGCGCTTGTCGGGGTCGGTGGCGGCGCCGTGGAAGAGGGCGTGGGTCGTGTCGTCCATCGCGTAGGGCGCGGCCGGGACCGGGGCGAGGCCGATCAGCTTCTCCACCCGCTCGGGGGCGCGGACCAGGACCTGCTGGACCGCCTTGCCACCCATGGAGTGGCCGAGGAGGGAGAAGGTGTCCCAGCCGAGCTGGTCGGCGAGCTCCAGGACGTCGTCGGCGATCTCGGCCAGGTTGTGGCGGCCGGAGACGTCCCGCCGGTCGCCGTAGCCGCGGTAGTCGAGGAAGACGTAACTGAAGCCCTCGGGGTCCAGGTGGTCCAGTACGGAACCCCAGTTCGCGGAGGTGCCGAACCAGTCGTGCAGCACGATGACGCGGACGGGTCCGGTGCCGATCCTGCGGTGGGCGATGGCCATGCGTTCTCCCTCGGTGACGTGGCGAAGAAAACCGACGCCGAGGGTTCTGCCCACCGGGCCTACCGTCACACCGCGCGTCCGGCATCCCGTGCGCAGCCGTGCGCAGCCTCCTGCCGCGGGAGCCCCGGGAGCCCGCGGCAGGAGGAGCGGATCAGACGGTCCTGATCGCCGGGTCCGAGACGCCGGCGGCGCCGGTCTCCACGTGTCCGGCGAACCGCCGCAGGAAGGTGGTGTCGGCGTCGGAGACGACCTTCACGTCGTACCAGCGGCCCGAGGCGGCGAGGGCCACCGTGTGGGAGACCGTCGCACCGGCCGCCACCCGGAGGGTCTGGGCCGCGCCGCCGTAGGCGTTGGTCACCGTGAGGTTGACGGCCGCCGTCCCGGAGTTGGTCAGCGTCAGGGCCAGGCTCCCGGTGGCCGCCAGGTGGCGGGCCGTGACCTCGGGGCCGGTCTTCTTCGCCGGGCCCTTCCAGGTGCGCAGGAAGCCGTTGGGACCCCAGACCGTGAGGTTGATCTGGTTGCCGGTGGAGCTGTTGGTGGACCAGGTGTCCGAGAGGGTCTTGCCCGCCTCGACGGTGTAGGGCCAGGGGCCGTCCGTACGGTTGCCCGAGGTGCTGTGGAAGTGGGCGCCCAGGGTCGGGCCGGAGGCGAAGGTGAGGGTGAACTGGCCGGTGGAGGCGGTGCGGGTGCCGTCCACGTAGGGGCTGTAGCCGAGGGCGCGGGTCGGCTTGGAGCCGGCCTCCTGCCCGGGCAGGGCGCCCGTCGCCGGCGGGGTCGGGTGGTAGGACGGGTGGCGGTTCTTGTCCGGCGGAACGTATCCGGCCGTGGACGGGAGCGCGGCGGGCGCGGCGTCGGCCCGGGTGAAGTCGAAGGCCGAGGTCAGGTCGCCGCAGACGGCTCGGCGCCATGGGGAGATGTTGGGCTCCCGCACCCCGAAGCGCTGCTCCATGAAGCGGATCACCGAGGTGTGGTCGAAGGTCTCGGAGCAGACGTAGCCGCCCTTGCTCCAGGGGGAGACCACGATCATCGGGACGCGCGGGCCCAGCCCGTAGGGTCCGGCCGCGTAGCCGCCGCCACCGGCGTACAGGTCGCCCTTGACGTCGGCCGTGGACAGGCCCCAGGCCGAGGAGGCCGGCGGGTACGGGGGGACCACGTGGTCGAAGAAGCCGTCGTTCTCGTCGTAGGTGATGAAGAGGGCGGTTTTGGCCCAGACCGCCGGGTTCGCGGTGAGCGCGTCCAGGACCTGCGAGATGTACCAGGCGCCGAAGTTCGTCGGCCAGTTCGAGTGCTCACTGAACGCCTCGGGGGCGGCGATCCAGGAGACCTGGGGCAGGGCGCCGCCCACCACGTCCGCGCGCAGCCGGTCGAAGTAGCCCTCGCCCGCCTTGGCATTCGTGCCCGTGCGCGCCTTCTCGTACAGGGCGCTGCCGGGCTGGGCGTTGCGGTAACTGTTGAAGTACAGGAGCGAGTTGTCGCCGTAGTTGCCGCGGAAGGCATCATTGATCCAGCCCCAGGAACCGGCGGCGTTCAGGCCGTCGCCGATGTCCTGGTAGACCTTCCACGAGACCCCGGCGGACTCCAGCCGCTCGGGGTACGTCTTCCAGCCGTAGCCGGCCTCCTGGTTGCCGAGGACCGGGCCGCCGCCCACCCCGTCGTTGCCCGTGCAACCCGTCCACAGGTAGTAGCGGTTCGGGTCCGTGGCGCCGATGAAGGAGCAGTGGTAGGCGTCGCACACGGTGAAGGCGTCGGCGAGGGCGTAGTGGAACGGGATGTCGTTCCGGGTCATGTACGACATGGTCGTGGCCGTCTTCGCCGGGACCCACTTGTCGTACTTGCCGTTGTTGTAGGCCTGGTGGCCGCCCGCCCAGTCGTGGTTGAGGCCTTCGAGGAACTGCATCCCGAGGTCCTGGACCTGGGGGTTGAAGGGCAGGATGTCCTTCGTGCCGTTCGACTGCTGGAAGACGGACTTGCCGTTGTCCTGGAGGACCGGCCGCGGGTCACCGAAGCCCCGGACCCCCTTCATCGCGCCGAAGTAGTGGTCGAAGGACCGGTTCTCCTGCATGAGGACGACGATGTGCTCGATGTCCTGGATCGTTTTGGTGGTGCCCTGTGCCGAGATGGCGGCGGCTCGCGCGATGCTGTCGTTCAGCATCGTGAGGGCCGCGGTGCCACCGGCTATCTGCAGGAACCTGCGACGATTCAGCTCTGCCATGGGGTGACGACCTCTGGGAGTGAGGGGGGAGTCGAGGGGCGCCCCAAGGACAGCGGTCCCGGGGTACCGGCCGGAGATCACTTCGTGACACTGCGCCGTACACCTGGAGAACGGAAAGAGCTCCCGAACGACCTGCATATCTGCTGAAATGACCTCCCACACACTGCACGGGGGGCGCAGAGCGGATGGCGGGGACCGAGTTCGGGCATGCCATCGGGCTGCCCCACGCGCTCTCCGGCCTGCCGCTGGCGCCGCTGCTGGGAGGTTACGGGGAACTCCTCGCCGCACAACAGACCATCGGATTGAGCCACTTGGGCGAGCTACTGGTCCCGCCCGGCGGCCGGTTACGGGTGCTCGACGGGGTTTTCGCCGTCACCGGTCCCGGCCGGCGACGGCACGTCGGCGCCGACATGCTGCGGGCGATGCGCCGGGATCAGGCGGAACCGGCAGCGGCCCGCTTACTGGAGCGGCTGGCCGGGATCCAGGCGGCGGACCCCGCCGCCCTGCGCCGGATCCTGCTGTACCAACTCACCCACCTGCTCCACGACCACCCCCAGGGTCATCTGCCGGCCACCGCGGCCGGTTTCGGGGTCGACCCGGCCGAGGCCGCCGCGCTGGTCCACGCCGCCGACCGGCGGGCCCGGCTGGACGGCGGGCAGCGCGCCGCCGCCGAGGCCCTGCGGGACGACGTGCTGGAGCACCGGATCCGCTCCGCCGCCCGCCGGGCCGCGCTGCTGCCGCCCGCGGACGGGGACCGGCCGCTGGCGGACCTCCTCGCCGCGCTGGCCGACCGGGCGGCCGCCGCCGACGGCGAGCTCGCGGTGGCCCGGCGGCACGAGGAGCGGGGCGATCGGGAGCGGGCCTGCGTCCACTACGAGGAGGCGGCGGCGCTGGCGGGCGACTGCCCGCGCGCGGTGCGCGGGCTGGTGCGCACCTACCGGCCGGATCCCGGGGACCCCGGCCCGCTGGAGTCCGTACTCGTCCCCGGCGGTGTAGAACTGCGCTGGCCGCCCGGGGACTTCGGGAAGGCGCGCTGGCGGGTGGTGCGGCTCACCCGCGGGGAGCCGGCCGGCTCCCCGCTCGCCGAGGTGGCGGGCCGGCCGGCCGGGGGCGTGCTCGTGGACCGCGGCGCCGGGACCGGCGAGGAGGTCCGCCACGTGGCCCTGCCGCTGCGGGCCGACGGCGCCGTCGACGGGCCGCCGCTGATCGGCGCGCCGCTCGCGGTCGCCCCGGCGGTGACGGAGGTGCGGGTCGGCGACGGCAACGGGTGGATCGAGGCCTCGTGGACGCCGCCGGCGGGCGCGACCCACTGCGAGGTGACGCTGACCGGTCCCGGCGGGCCCGCCCCGGTGCCCGCCGCGGCGCCGGCGGGCCCGCGCGAGAGTGTGCGGGCCCGGGGGCTGGCGCCCGGGAGGTACGAGCTGAGCGTGCGCGCCCGGTACGCCCCGACGGGCCGCGCCGACCGCGGGGTGCTCTCCTCGGCCGTGCGCGCTGCAGTCAGCGTGCACCCCTGGCCCGCACCCGTCCTCACCCTGACGGCGGTGGCCCGGGAGGCGGGCGGGGTGGAGTTCCACCGGACGGGCGGCGACGGGGCCGGAGCAGGGGTCCGGCTGGTGGAGTGGCCCGGCGCGGCCCCCGCCGACGGGGCCGAACTGACGGCGGCCGAACTGCCGCCGCCGCTGGACTGGGTCCTACGGGGTCCGGCCGGACCGGGCACGGGTGGACCGGGCACGGGTGGACCGGGCTCCGGTGGAGCGTTCTCCTTCGGACACCCGCCGCCGGGATCGCTCACCACCGTGTCCGCCGTGTCCGTCCTCGGCGAGCGGGCCCTGGCCGGGCCCTCCGTCCTGGTCGAGGCTCCGCTGCCGGTGACCGGGCTGGCGCTGCGGCGTACCGCGCCCGACCTGGTCCAGATCACCTTCGACTGGCCCGGCTCCGCGGGCACCGTCACCGCCACCGTCACCCAGGAGGGCCGGCGCACCGAATGCGCCGTGGCCCGCAGCGTGTTCCTGCGCGAGGGGCTCCTTCTGCCGGTCACCCCGGCCGCGTTGTCCGTCGAGGCCCACGCCGCCCCGCGCGGCGCCCGGTCCGTGCACGCCTCCCCCGGGCCCGACGCCCGGGCCGCGCTGCCCGCCGACGTGGCCATCGCCTACGAACTGGTGCCCGGCGCCCGGCGCGGACTGCGCCGCGGGCCCGCCGTCCTGCGGGTGACCGTACGGGCCCCGGGCGGCGAACCCGGCCCGGACCTCCCCGGATTCGTCCTTGTGGCCCGGGGCGACGGCAGCCGCAACCCGCGGCGGCCGGGCGGCCCCGCCGCCGGCACGGCCGTGTGCCGGGTGACCGGAGCCGAACTCGCCGCCGCGGCCGCGGGCACCGGGACGGGTACCGGCACCGTGGAGCGCCCGATCGACACCGCCGCCGCCCCCGGCCGCCCGTACGCCCTGCGCGGTTTTCTCCTCGGCGGCGCCGCCGCCTCCGTCCGGCTCGAAGAGCCTCCTCTCCCCTCCCTGGTGGTCCGCTGACATGACCTCCGTCGTCTGCCCCTACTGCTTCGACCGGTCCCCGGCGGCCCGGCTGCCCTACCGTTGCCAGATGTCCGCCACGGGGGTGCGCGGCGCCAGACCGTGCAGCGCCGAACTCGACACCGTATGGGCCGATTTCATGGGTCCCAGCGTGCCGCCCGCACTGAAGATGCGCGGGCCGGTCTTCACCGCCCCGCGCGCCCTCGGCCGGCGTCTGGTGCCGAACGGGGGCGGCTCGCGCGCGGACTGCCCCGACTGCGGCGGTTCCACCCCGGTGCGGGTCTGCCGGCGCTGCCACAGTGACTTCCCGAGCGACTACTGCGACCAGGACACCCGGATCATCGCCCTGCTCGGCCCCAAGGCCTCCGGCAAGAGCACCTACGTCTCCGTGCTGCTGGGCGAACTGCGGGGCCGGGTGGGCCGGGCGTACGGGGCCTCGGTGACCGCCATGGGCGGCGAGACCCAGCGCCGGGACCGGGAGCTGGCAGAGGACCTGTACGACCGGCTGCGGCTGCCGCAGGCCACCCGGCCGGCGGCGCTGGGCTTCAACGACCCGCTGCTGTACCGGCTGAGCCTGCCGCTGCGGCGCCGGCTGCGCGGGGACGGCAGCCGGCACACCGCGCTGGTGTTCTTCGACGCGGCGGGCGAGGACCTCGGCAGCGCCGAGGCCATGGACCGGTACACGCACTACCTGGCCGCCGCCGACGGGATCATCCTGCTCGTGGACCCGCTGCAGATGCGGGCGGTGCGCGACCGGCTGCCGCAGGACGACGGGCCGCCGCTGCCGGTCATCGAGACCCCGCCGCAGCAGATCGCCGCCGATCTCGCGGCCCAGCTGCGGGCCCATGGCCGGGGCTCCTCGCGCGGCCGGGTCACCACCCCGGTGGCGGTGGCCGTGACCAAGACGGACTCGCTGGTGCCGCTGCTGGAGCCGCACTCGCCGCTGCTGCGCAACGCCGACCACCGCGCGGGAGCGCTGGACGAGGAGGACCGGCAGGCGGTGCACGAGGAGATGCGCGTGCTGCTCGACGGCTGGGACTCGGGGGCGCTGCTGCGGCAGCTGGAGCGGGACTTCGCGCAGCTGTCGCTGTTCGGGCTCTCGGCGCTCGGCTCGCCGCCGCCCGCGAACGCACCGGCCGACGCCCCGAAGTCGGGTCCGCGGCCGCTGCGCGTGGAGGATCCGCTGCTGTGGCTGCTGGGGCTGGGCGGGCTGCTGCCGCGCACCGGTGGCGCCGCCGGCACGGGTGCCCGTACCGGCTCGGAGGGGAACTCATGAATCTCGCCCAACTGCACTACACCTCGGCTCCGCCGGGTCCCGACGGCTCCGGTTTCCGGTTCACGGCCGTCAGCTCCGGGGTGCCGGCCACCCTGCTGCGCGAGGCGGAGCAGCTGATCGGCTACGAGCCGCCCCGGGACGCGCCGTCGCGGCCCGGGCCGCAGGAGCTGGCCGCCTTCCCGCAGGCGCTCAGCCTGAACGTGCTGGCCGACGGCAGCCGGCTGCTGGCGCGTTCGGTGTACACGGGCGCCGACTACAGCGGCCGCTGGGGCAATTTCCACGCGCACGCGGTGCACCTGCCGCAGCCCGCCGGATCCGGCCCGGCCGTGGGCGAGCTGCCGATCACCGCCTGGGGCTCGCCGCAATGGGCCGCCGCCACTCCGCCGGGCGGCGCCCCGGCGCTGGCCGCGGTGCCCGCGCCGGGCCGCCTGGACCGGGCCGCGCTGGCCGCCTTCGTCGCCGCCCGCGCGCCGTGGCTGGCCGCCTTCTTCGCCGATGTGCGCCGGCTCGGGGAGGACCCGGACGCACCGCAGGTCGTGCTCGTGGAGGCGGACAGCGAGGCCGTGGCCCGCTGGATCATGCTCGCGTGCAGTGTGCTGCCGCACCAGCGCGGGCAGTGGCTCACCTTCACCACCTACACCCGGCGCCCGCAGCTCGCCCGGCAGCAGATCATCGGCGTGGTGCCGGAGGACGGGCTCGGTCTCGCCGGGCAGGAGCACCGCTACCGGGTGTACGACGCCACGCGCGGCGCCGCCCCCGCGGCCGGGGCCCCGGACGTGTGGGCCGACACCGCCGCGCGCGTCTGGCAGGCCGCGCGCCAGGATCTGGTCGCCGAGGTCCGGCGGCTGGCCGCCGGACCGTACGACGCGGGCCCGCTGGCCGCGCTCGCGCTGACCGCGGGGATCGCCCTGCCCTCCCCCGGCCGGACCGCGGCCGCCGACTGGGCGGCCGGGCACCGGGACGCGCTGGACGACGTACGGCTGCACACGCTGGCCCTGGCACTGGGCGGCCCGGCCGGGGACCGGGACCCGGCGGAGATGGACGCGGCCGGGCGGCTGCTCGCGGCCCTGGACGGCTGGGCCCCGCCCGCGGTGTGCGAGCCGCTGGTGGCCCTGACCCTGACGGAAGCGGTACGGACCGGCGCGCCGCCGGCGGCCCTGCCCACCGCGGGCTCCCTGGGCGCGGCCGTCCGCGGCCGGCTCGCGGCGGAACTGGAACCGGGCCTGCGGGCGGCGCTGAGCGGGCCCGCGGCCGAACCGGAGCATCCGGCCGGGCTGTTGCGGGTGGCCTCGGTGCTCGGGGTGGACGTGAGCGATCTGCTGCCTTCGGTGGCCCGGCGGTCGGCACGCGCGCTGCTCACCGATCCGGAGCGGGCGTACGGGCCGGGGGAGCGGGCCGCGCTGGCCGAACTGCCCGGGCTGCGCGCCCTCGTACTGGACCGGCTGGACTCGCTCGCGGCGGGCGATCCGGCCGCGGGACGGCGGCTGTTCGCCCGGGCGGCGCTGCGGCTGACCGCGGCCGACGCGCGGCCGCACCTGCGGATGTGCGCCGAGGCCGCGGCGTGGTCCGCGGCCGGCCCGGACCGGGTCGGCGCGATGAACGCCCTGCTGGCCCACTCGGGCGTCTCGCTGTACGCGGAGCCGCTGGTCCTGCGGACCGCGATGCGGCTGGTGTGGGACGGGGAGCCGCCGGGGGCCGGCGAGGCCGCACTCGTGCTCGCGGCGACCGGGGCGCAGGTCCACCGGGAGTCCGGGACCTGGGAGTTGCTGGTGCAGGCGGCGGTGCGGGCGCCGGCCGGCGACGCCGAGGCGGCGGAGCTGGCACCGGAGGTCCTCGGACAGTTCCAGGAGGAGATCCCGGCCCGGCTGCGTCCGTCGCTGCTGCTGCTGGAGCTGGCCCGGAACCTGCGGTCGGGCGCGGCGGGCGGGGGCTGGGTCCGCCAGGCGCTGGACCTGCGGTCGCTGGATCCGGAGCCGGGCCCTCGGGAGAACGCGTACGAGGTCCTGTGCGCGCGGCTGCTGGCGGCGGACCGGCCGGACAGCGAGCTGCGGGCGCTGATCGAGAGCAACGACGCGGAGCTGCTGGCCGCGTACCGGCTGGCGGCGCGGAAACCGGCGGTCCGCGACCGGCTGCGCCTGGATCCGGACTACGTCGCGGACTGCTTCACCGTGTGGTCCTCGCAGCCGCAGGCCGGCCCGCTGTGGCAGGAGGCGCGCACGGACCTGCTCGACGGGGTGCTGCGGCCGGCCGTACGGGGCCTGGCGGCGGCGGAGCTGGCCGAGGTGGAGCAGTCGCTGGCCCGGCTGGGTGGCCGCTGGGCGGACGAGTTCCGCGGCTGGCAGCGGCCGGGCGCCCTCGGCCGCCTGCGCGAACGCTGGGGCGGGCGCCGCTCCGGCGGTGACGGGCAGACGGCGGGCGGTCAGAAGTCCGGCGGTCAGGGGGCGGGCGGCCATGGGGGCTGATGTGGTGGATCCGGTGCTGATCGCGCGGATCCTCGGCACCCTCACCGGGGTGATCGCGGTCGCCGTGTGCCTCGGGTACGGGCTGTGGCGGTTCCTGGCGCTGGCCCTGTCGGCCGCCTGGGCCGCCTTCCGTACGCACCCGCCGGGCGGCAGCGACCCGCGGATCGTCCCGTACACGGGTCCCGAGCCGGCCCGGCCCGCGTACTGGGCCGGACAGATGTGGCTGGACGCCCGGTTCGCCGGACAGGCCGCGGCGCTGACCGTCTGGTTCCTGCTGACCCGGCACTGGCTGGGCGCAGTCGTGCGCCACCGCCTGCTGCGCGGCCGCAACGGGCAGACCGGCGAGCTCGCCGAGAGCGGCTTCGGGCGGCTGCTGCTGCGTGTGCTGGCTCCCGGTACGGCGCTGGCCGCGGTGCTCTCCGCGCTGCTCGCCTCGGTCCTGCTGGCCGGCGTGGCCCTGTTCTTCGCCGTACAGCTCGGCCTGGTCGCGCTGGGCGCGCTGGCCGCCGCCCTGGCCGGGCGGACCGCGGAGCGGCTGTGGAAGCTGGTCCTGGGCGTCCGGATGAAGTGCCCGTACCCGGGCTGCTACCGGCCGTTCCCGCTGGCCGTGCACCTCTGCCCGGGCTGCGGCGCCGCCCACCGCGAGCTGCGGCCCGGCGCCTTCGGCGCGCTGCGGCACGTCTGCAGCTGCGGGAAGGGACTGCCGACCACCCTCATGACCGGTCGGCGCAAGCTCGCCGCCCGCTGCCCGCACTGCGACCGGAGCCTGCCCCCGGCCGTCGGTACCACCCGGGTCGTGCACCTGCCGCTGATCGGGGGCACCTCCGCCGGGAAGACCATGCTGCTGGCAGCCATGCTCGAGGGGCTGCGGTCCTGGTCGCACGAGTCCCGGCTCACCCTCGAGTACGCCTCCCCCGACGACCTGCGCGAGGTCAACACCCTGGGCCGGCAGGTGAACAGCACCGGGTGGACCCTCAAGACCCAGGGCGGGCAACCGCGCGCCCTGATGCTGCTGGTCGGGTACGGGCGCCGGCGCCGGCTGCTCTACCTGTACGACCCGATGGGCGAGTCCCTCCGGGACGCGGACACCACCCGCGGCCAGGGCTACCTCGCGCACGCCGACGGGGTGCTGCTGGTCACCGACGTGCTCGCCGCGCCCGTCGTACGCCGCGCCCTGCGCGCGGGCGACACCGAACGGGCCGAGGCGGCCCGGCCGGCCGACCTCGGCCCGGTGGAGACGTACGCGGGGTTCAGCGGCGAGCTGCAGGGGCTCGGCGGGCGCCGCGGGCGGCTGCCCGTCGCCGCGGTCGTCACCAAGCGGGACGCACTGGACCGGCTGGACTCGCTGCCGCGGCCGGCCGAGCCGGTCGAGGCGTGGCTGACCGAGATCGGGCTGGGCGAGCTGGTCCGCGCGCTGGGCCACGACTTCGCGGCGGCTCGGTACTGGGTGGTCAGCGCCCGCGCCGCGACCGGGGCGGGCGCCCTGGACACCGAGCAACGGCGGGCGGCGGAGCCGGTGCTGTGGCTGCTGTCCCGGACCGGGCTGCGGGTCGGGCGGCTCTCACGGGAGCGGCAGGACGCACAGCAGGCCCGCGCCGCACAGGAAGCGCGGGACGCGCAAGCCGCGCAGGACCGGCGGGAGACTCCCGCCGCGCGCGGCGCGCAGAGCGACGAGAGGAGCAACACCCCATGATGACACCGCAGATCACGCGGGGCCGCCGGATGATGATGGCCCTGTTCGTGTCGGCGGTCGTGATGACGGCGGCTGCCGCGGTGGCGGCGCTGGTGCGGTACATCCCGCAATGGACCGGAAGTTGAAGGAGATTACGCGGTGAGTGACATCCCCGGCGGGCCGATGGCGAACCGGCCCGTCCATTTCATCTGGCTGATCGACTGCTCGTACTCGATGCAGGGCGAGAAGATCGGCCAGCTCAACTACGCGATCAGAGAAGCAGTCCCGGAGATGCTCTCCGTCGCACAGGACAACCCGGCGGCCCAACTGCTGCTGCGCACGATGACGTTCTCCACGACGGCCCGCTGGCACCACAAGGACCCGGTGCCGGTCGAGCAGTTCACCTGGCAGGACGTGCAGGTGGACGGGATGACCAATCTCGGGGAGGCCCTCCACCTCGCGGCGCGCGAGCTGGACACCCCGCCGATGCCGCAGCGCGCGCTGAAGCCGGTGCTGGCGCTGGTCTCCGACGGGGTCCCGACGGACGACTGGAAGGCGGGGCTGCGGGCGGTGGACGCCACCCCGTGGGGCCGCAAGGCGGTCCGCGTGGCGATCGCGATCGGCGCGGACGCCGACCGCAACGTGCTCCAGGAGTTCCTGGGCAATCCCGAACTGCAGCCGCTGGACGCGAACAGCCCCAAGCAGCTGGCGGCGGCGATCCGCTGGGCCTCCACGGCGGCGGTGAAGGCCGCCTCCCAACCAGTGGCGGGCTCGGGGGACACGACCATCAAGCAGCCGCCGTACGCCCCGCCCGTGCTCGACGACGACGATGACGACGTGTGGTGAGCGAGCCCGTGCGGACCCATGGGCCGCTGCCGCTCTGGGACACGCTCCACGGCAGCGTCCAGGGCGTGAACAAGAGCCGCAACCAGGACCACTACGACGTGGAGGGGATCGGCACCGCCGGGCGGCCGCTGATCATGGCGGTGGCCGACGGCCACGGCTCGGCGGCGCACGCCCGCAGCCACCTGGGCTCCCGGTTCGCCGTGGACCTGTTCGTCCAGCAGGCCCGGCTGTTCGCGGCGCTCGCCGAGCCCCGCGGCGAGGGGCGGCCGCCGAGCCTCGCCTGGCTGATGAACTACGCCCAGTACACGCTGCCGCGCCAACTGGTCAGCGCCTGGCAGGAGAAGGCGCTCGGCCACTGGGAGCGCACCAGCTCGCACGGGGAGCCCGTACTCTCCCCGCCGGACAAGCTGGTGTTGTACGGGAGCACGCTCGTCGGCGCCGTGCTGACCCCCCGGGTCTTCGCGGCGTGGCAGCTCGGCGACGGCGAGCTGACGGTGGTGACCGAGGACGGGCAGGTGACCGTACCGCTCGCGCCGGACGAGGCCGATCTGGGCGACGAGACGGAGTCCCTGTGCTCCCCGCAGGCCTGGCTGCGGGTGCGTACGCACTGGGCGCCGGTGACCGCCCCCGCGCGGGCGCCGCGGCTGGTCTCGCTCACCACGGACGGGCTGTCCAAGAGCTTCGCCTCGGACAGCGGCTTCCGTCAGTTCATGGCCGGACTGGACGACCGACTGTCCGCGGAGGGCGCGGACTGCGTCCGGACCGTCCTGCCGGAGTGGCTGGCCAAGGCCTCGCAGCACTCGGGGGACGACACCACCCTGGTGGCGGCCTGGCACGCCACCACGGCCCCGGCCGGGCCGGAAGGCCTTTCCGGCCCGCCGGAGGCCGCCGAACCGCCGGAGCCGGCCGACCCGCCGACGCCCGCCGAACCGGCCGCCGGGATGCCTGAACCGGCCGACCTCTCCGATATGACAGACCCGTACAGGAGTGACGAATGAGCGGCATGCTCAACAGCGGTACCCGGCTGACGGCCGACAGCGGCCCGGGCCTGGAGGTCTTCGAGCTGCTCGGCGCCGGCGGCCAGGGAGAGGTCTACCGGGTGCGCACCCCGTCCGGCGACCAGGCCCTCAAGTGGTACTACCCGGCGTGCGCGACGCCGGAGCAGGAGGACATCGTCCGCCAGCTGGTGGACCGCGGCTTCGACGACGACCGCTTCCTGTGGCCCCGCGACTTCGTGGCCGACGGGCGCGGCGGCTTCGGCTACCTGATGGACATCCGCCCGGACCGGTTCAAGGGGCTGCCGCTGCTCTTCCGCCGCAAGCTGCGGACCACGGTCCGCGCGCTGCTGACCGCCTGCCTCTACACGGTCGAGGCGTACCAGGCGCTGCACTCGCGCGGGATCGCCTACCGGGACATCTCCTGGGGGAACCTGCTCTTCGACCCGGTCACCGGAGAGGTGCTGGTCTGCGACAACGACAACGCGGTGGTCGAGGGGGACAGCACGGGCATCTCCGGCACCATGGCGTTCATGGCGCCCGAGCTGGTGCGCGGCGAGCCCGGGGTCTCCCCCGGTACCCAGAGCGATCTGCACTCCCTGTCGGTCCTGCTCTTCATGTTGCTGATGAACCATCATCCGCTGATGGGCAAGCGCGAGTTGGACATCCGATGCTTCGACGAGGCGGCCGAACGCCGGCTGTACGGGAAGGACCCGCTGTTCCTCTTCGACCCGCTGGACCGCTCCAACGCCCCCGACCCCGTCGAGCACGCGACGGTGCTGGCCACCTGGGCGGTGGCGCCCGACTCCCTGCGCGACCTGTTCACCCGAAACTTCACCCGGGGCCTGCGCGACCCCGCGGCCCGGGTGCGGGAGTCCCAGTGGCGGGACGCCCTGCGGGCGGCCCTGGACGCGGTGGTGGACTGCGCCCACTGCGGGAAGCAGAACATGACCGAGCCCCGGGCCGCCGCGGCAGGCACCTGCTGGAGCTGCGGGAACGTGCTGGTGCTGCCGCCCCGGCTGGTGCTGACCACGCCCCCGCCGCGCACCGAGCACCACATCCTGCTGCACCGCTCCTCGCGCGTGCAGGCGCACCACCTGGCGCCGGAGCCGGCCCGGCACGATTACGGCGACGGCACGCTGGTGGCGCAGCTCACCGAACACCCGCAGCGGCCGGGGAAGTTCGGCCTGGCCAACCGTTCCGGGTCCGCCTGGACGGGTACCCGCGCGGACGGCAGTACCCAGGAGATCGCTCCGGGGCAGACCGTGCCGCTGCGGTCGGGGCTCGAGCTGGACTTCGGGGGCGCGCGGGCCGTCGTACGGGCGAGATGAGCGGGATCAGCCCAGCAGCCGGCTGATCTCCTGGGCCAGGGCGAGGCCGGTGCTGCCCGCGCCCAGTCCGAGGGTGATGGTTTCCAACGACCGCCGGATCAGGCCCGGTTGGGCGGCGCGCCCCTCCTGTCCGGCCCGGTCCAGTTCACCGCGCAGGACCTGCGCCGCGTCGAGCCGCTCCTGTGCGGCGCCCTCCGCCCGGAGCCACTGGGCGAGTTCGGCGGCCAGGCGCAGGGTCTGCGCGGCGCTGTCCCGGGCCCCGATGTTGATGGTGCCGTTGTCCCCGATGTTGTTGGGGCCGGAGATGTTCCCGTGGAAGTTGTAGGTGCTCACGCGGTACTCCTCGTGCTGGTTCAGGGGTGCCCGGCCGGGTTCCCCGGTGCCTGTGCCTGACCGAGCTGGTTGACGGTGCCGTGGGCGCCGATGTTGCTGGCGTGGATGTCGCCCTGGAAGGTGTAGGTGTGGGTGTTGATCACCTGCTGCGCCTGGTCGTAGGAGCTGGTGTCGACGTTGTGGTCCTTCAGGAACCGTTCGGTCGCTATCAGCACGCCCTGCTGGAGCCGCTGGAGGAAGTCCTGGGAGTCCGTCCGCTCGGAGAAGCCCAGCTGGTCCCAGTCGGCGACCCTCTCGCGGAGGCTGTCCACGGCTCCGTAGTCGAACCGCAGGTGCCGCCGGTCGATCTCGCGGCGCCACTTCTCCAGCCCGCGGGCCCGTGCGCGCCGTGCGGAGGCCAGCCGGGAGAGTCGGCCCGGGGCGCCGGTGAGAGCCGACGCGGTGGTGGCGGTGGCGAAGCGGAAAAGGCTCCACCAGCGTTCCCAGCCGTCCGGCGGCAGCTGGTGGACCCGGTAGAAGCGCGCCTGGAGCGGAGGGATCCCGTACGCCGCCACCTCCCAGGTGAGGCTGGGGAGCTGGAGCCTGGCCCGCAGGTGCATGGAGACGATGACGCGGCCGCCCTCGCCGGCCCGCTCCAGGCTGAGGTAGGTGCGCATCCCGGCGCCGGACTGCACCACCCCGGCCTGCACCAGCTGCTTGGGGATCTGGGCGCGCGGGCGGCGCAGCCGGTCGGGGAGCAGGTCGGGGCCGACGTAGGAGACGTGGTCGCCTATCACGTAGAGCCGGTTGCGGGCCCGCAGGCCCTTCAGCCCGGCGATGTGCTCCATCTCGCGGGCGATGAAGCTGTGCAGGTCGACGGCGTCGAAGGGCTTGATGGTCAGCTTGCCGCCGCCCGCCGGATCGTCGGCGGGCCGGCTGACGTCGATGGGCTGCCAGACCATTTCCTTGATCTTGGAGCCGCTGCCGACGAACGGGTTGGTCCGCTCGGCACTCGCCGTGTACGGAACCACGTTGGCCCGCTTCTGCTCCAGCAGCCGGCCCTCCACCTCCGCGCCGAGCTCCGGGGCGAGGTCCTTCGGGCGCCCGGAGCCGTGCTCGACGCCGAGCGCCGCCTTGCGGGCCGCGTCCTCGGCCCCGCGGACCAGCCCCCAGGCCGTCGCGCAGGCGAGGACGAAGGCGCCGGCGGCCCCGAGGGCGAGCCCGGGCAGCGATGCGACCAGCCCGTACAGCGCGGCCGGAACCGCCGCCCACACGCCGACCGCACAGAGCCGGGCGAGGCGCCGGTCGCGCAGGTCGGTGCGCCGGACGGAAGCCCGCGCGTGACGGGCCAGGGCCACCAGGTCGATGCCGAGGGAGAGGCCGGTGGCGCGCAGCCGGTCCTCGGTGAGCTCTAGGTCCACCTCACGGGCGAAGCCCTCGTCCAGGTGCGCGCCCGCGCACAGCAGACGCGTCACCGCGTCGTCCCGGTACTGCGCCAGCACCGGTAACCCACGTGCCGTCATATCGCGCCCTCCCCCGTGGCCCACGACCCTGCCGCCTCACCCTATGTAAACGGGCCCCGCATGTCCCGGGGTTGGCCGGGTCGGGCGCGGCACCGGGCGCGTACTCATCGTGTGGGCACGTTCATTCAGCCGTGTGATCCGCTGACGGGCGCCGGGGCCTTCGCCCTGGTGATGAGCAGGTCGAGCAGCGCGATCAGCGACGCGCGGACGTCCGTACGGGAGCGGGCGTCGAGCATGAGGACGGGCGTGTTCGGGTCGCGCAGGTGCAGCGCGGCCGCGATCTCCTCGGCGGTGTAGGGCTGTTCGCCGTGGAAGCAGTTCGCGCCGACCACGAAGGGCAGTCCGCGGCTCTCGAAGAAGTCCACGGCCGGGAAGCTGCGGTCCAGGCGCCCGGTGTCGACCAGCACGATCGCCCCGAGCGCCCCGTTCAGCAGGTCGTCCCACATGAACCAGAAGCGCTCCTGGCCGGGGGTGCCGAACAGGTAGAGGACGACCCCGGCGTCGGTGAGGGTGAGTCGGCCGAAGTCCATCGCCACGGTGGTCACCGTCTTGGACTCGATGCCGTCGAGGTCGTCGACGCCGACCCCGGCGGCCGTCAGCCGCTCCTCCGTACGCAGCGGCTCGATCTCGGAGATCGTCTCGACCAGGGTGGTCTTCCCGACCCCGAACCCGCCGGCGACGAGGATCTTGACCGGGGCCGGTTCCCGGTGGGCGGTCGCGGTCGTGTCATATCCGGGCAAGGCTGTCCCTGATTCTCATGAGCAGGTGCATGTCGGTGGTCTCGGCGGCCGCCAGGGGGGGCCGGTGGTGGATCAGCCCGCGGTCGGCGAGTTCACCGAGGAGCAGTGTCATCGGGGTGAGGCGGATGTTCATCCGCGCCGCGATCTCGGCGACCGCCCGCCCGCCGGGCGGCGCGCACATGGCGAGGATCTCCTGCCACTCGGTGGGCAGGCCGCCGTCCACGTCCGCGCCGGTCGCCGCCGTGATCGTGGTGTCCATGGTGAGGACGCTGTCCTCGGCGGCCGTACGCCCGTCGGTCAGGGCGTACAGCCGCGTCCGGCGGCGGCCGGCGGGCGGTGGCTGTGGCTCGTCCTGCGACATTACGCGGACGGCTGGCCGCGCTCGGGAGTGCCCAACCACTCGCCGAGCGCCTGCGCGGTCCGTACGGCCTCGCCGCCCAGCTCCCCGAGCCGCGCCTTGCGGGAGGTCACCACGATGAGCGTGCTGCCCTCGCCGCATCCGACGATGCACAGGTACCGGTCGTCCATCTCGACCAGCTGGCGGATGACGCGACCGCCGTCGACGTCCCGGGATATCGCCTTCATCGTGGACGCGATGCCGGAGGCCGCGGCCGCCATGCGCTCGGCCTGGGGCTCGTCCAGCAGGTAGGCGCTGAGCTTGATGCCGTCGTTGGACAGGAGCACCGCTCCCTGGACGCCGGCGATCCTGCTCAGGTTGTTGTCGAGGACGCTGTAGATCGCGTCGTTGGCTGCCGCAGTGTTCGGTGAGGTGGTCATGGCTGATCCCGTCGGAGCTCTTCTTCCACTGTCTGGGTCCCCTGTTCGTAGTCCGCCCAGGCATCGGCCACCTCTTCGGGTGTCGCGTTGTCGGGCCGGACCACGGTCTCCTGCGCGCGGGGCTCGCGCAGCTGCTCTGCGATGTGGGTCTGCGGGACGCGCTCCGGAAGGACCGGGCGGGCAGGGCGGGCCGCGAGCGCGGGTACGGGGACCAGCGCGGGCACGGGTACGGGTGCGGGCACCGGCACGGCCGCGGGTGCCTTCGTACGGCGGCTCGGCAGCCCGGCGCTCGTACGCACGACCGGCTCGGGCTCGGGTGCCGGCTCGGGCTCGGGCGCCGGCTCGGGCGCCGGCTCGGGCGCCGGCTCGGGCGCCGCGGGCAGGGCCGGCACGAGGGCGGCCGCCGGGAGCAGCTCCAGGGCCGGGGCCGCGGCCCGCAACTCCCGTTGCGGCGCGGGCGCGGGAGCGCGCACGGCCTGCGTGTCGGTCGCCACCAGCAGCTCCTGGGGCAGGATCACCACCGCCGAGGTGCCTCCGTACACCGAGCGGCGCAGGGTGACCGTCGCCCGGAGCTGCTCGGCGAGGTGCCCGACCACGAAGAGCCCGAGCCGGTGGGCGTTCTGCGCCAGGACGGAGTACGGCGGGGCCTCGTGCAGGCGCCCGTTCATCTCCTCGTAGCGCTCCGGGCTCACGCGCGGCCCGCGGTCCTCGATCTCGACGGACAGCCCGTCCGTCACCACCTCGGCGCGGATGATCACCTTGGACCGAGGCGGGGAGAAGCGGGTGGCGTTGTCCAGCAGCTCCGCGAGCAGGTGGCTGATCCGGCTGATCGCGCTCGGTTCCACACTGGTCTCGTCCAGGGCCTGGCGCTCGATGCGCCGGAAGTCCTCGACCTCCGCGGCCGCTTCGCGCAGCAGGTCGGCGACGCGCATGGGCTCGGTGTGCGGGTCGGGGACCTCGCCGCCCGCCAGGATCAGGAGGTTCTCGATCTGGCGCCGCATGCCGACCGTCAGCTGGTCGGCCCGCATCAGCTCCGCGAGGAGCGCCTCGTCGTGGCCGAAGGTGTCCTGGAGGTCCTCGGTCAGGCTCAGCTGGCGGCTGACCAGGTTTCCGGTGCGCGAGGCGATACCGGAGGCGAAGAGGCCGAATCCGTGGCGCTCGGCGGCGAGCCGGCGGTGTCCGTCGACGGACACGGCGACGGCCCGGGCGAAGGCGTCGCTGATGCGTCCGACCTCGTCCCGGTCCCCGCTCACGGCCGGCAGGGCCTCGGGGTCCACGGTCTGTCCGCGCTGGAGCCGGGCGACGACGCCGGGAAGGGTCTCCTCGGCGACGGTCACCGTCCGTTCGTGCAGGTCGCGCAGACGGCGGAGCACCGACCGGGTGGTGAACACGACCACGACCACGACGGCCAGCAGCCCGCCGGCGCTGCCCCCGATCAGCCAGGCGACCTCGGTCTGGAGCTCCGCGGCCTTGGCCTCGCCGCGGGCGAGCACCGAACGCGCCAGGTCGATGTTGAGCGTGGTCATCTGGACCGAGAAGTTGGCGTGCGCGGAGGGCCAGCCACCGATCTCGGCGGGCAGCTTGATGCCCGAGACGATGTCCTTGTGCCCGGAGAGGACCGCGCTCTCGATGCGGGTCTTGGTCTGCCAGTCCGCGGAGCCCACGACCCGCTCGTAGAACCGCTGGTCACGCGCCGTGAGGTGCGGCACGATCAACGCCTCGTGCAGGTACCGCTGGGCGCCGAGGGCGCTGACGAACTGGTCGTAGCCGGCGAAGGTCAGCTCCCCGGACGGTCCGGCCAGGGCCAGGACGGTGTCCTCGCGCGCCACCATCTCGGTGGCCTGGAGCATCGACACCACGGGCCGGCTCGCCTGGGCGAGTTCGGCGTCCTCGGCGTGGCTGAACTCCTGCTGGTAGACCTGGATGACCTTGCCGATCACCTCGGAGTAGTAGGCCAGCGTGCTGTCGGCGGTGCCGCTGCGGGCGTCCGCCCGCAGGCGGTATTCGGGGAGCTTCTCGAGCTGCCGGGTCACTTCCCCGAACGACCGCGACGGATCGACCGCCAGGCGGCGGAACTCGGCCGAGGCCAGGTCCGTGGCCTCGCGCCGGGCGCGCAGTTCGCCCTCGGACCCGCCGGTGCCCGCCCAGCGTCCGGCGGTCGCCGTCCGCTCGGCCTGCATGTCGACCATGAGCGTGTAGAGCGGGGCGCCGATCTGCTCGGCGGCCGCCACGTCGGACCGCAGCTGCTCCGACTGGGCCAGCAACCGCTCTGCGGTCAGCGCCACTTGGGTGCCCATCGCGACGGTGGGGACCACGGCCAGCCAGATGAGCAGGGTGCGCAGGCGCACGGTGCGCCGCCGACGGGGCGTCGACTGCCGTCGTATGCCTTCGGGTTCTATGGGAGACATCGGTCCTCGCGAGCGGGGGACGGCGGGAGGCCGATCATAACCAGACATGGCGGAGTTTCGGATAGGTGTTCACCGAGGCCGAAGCGTGCTAGTTGCGGTAAATCACCGCAGGCCAGAGATCGGATCGGAATCGAACCGCGACGTACTCGACACCATTGCCGACCCGTCACGTTCCGGCCGCCCGGCCGCCGGTGGAGGTCACGGGGGTCCGGCGGCCCTTCCTCCCGGGGGAGTTCGCCGCGCCGGGGGGCCCGCGCCGCGAGGCCGTTCGCGTCCGCTACCGAACTCCCGGCCGCGACAGGGGGCGTTACCACCGGTTCGGAGAGGGCGGCGTCGGCCCGGTCCGGCCGGCGGCGGGCGGGGGCCGACAGCAGCCCACTGCCGGAACGCAGGCCCGACGAGCCGCTCCGCTCCCCGCACGGACGCCGCGACCGTCCGGGGCGGCACCCGATCCGCACGTACGGGGCCGGGCATCCGGTTCGCTACCGTGAAGCCGACCGCGTTCGAGGTCTGCGACGACGGCGACTGCGACGCATGGGCCCGCCCGCGCCCGGACCGAGCGGCCCGCCCGGAGCGTGCCCGGCGCGCTCGAACCGGCGCGGACCAGGGTGTACCGGGAGCAGGTGCGGGCCCGCGGACGCGACAGGGCGGCCGCCACCGAACCCGGTGGCGGCCGCCCTGTCCTGCGTGCGGCGCGTCAGCCCTCCGTGGGGGTCAGGCGCAGGGAGATGCTGTTGATGCAGTACCGCTGGTCCGTCGGGGTCGGATAACCCTCACCCTCGAACACGTGCCCGAGGTGGGATCCGCACGTCGCGCAGCGGACCTCCGTACGGACCATGCCGTGCGCGGTGTCCGCGATCAGCTCGACCGCGTCGGTGTCCTTCGGGTCGAAGAAGGACGGCCAGCCGCAGTGCGACTCGAACTTCTCCGACGAGCGGAACAGCTCGGACCCGCAGCCGCGGCAGGAGTAGACGCCCTCCGCCTTGGTGTCCGTGTACTCACCGCGGAAGGCCGGTTCGGTGCCCGCCAGACGCAGTACCTGATACTCGGACGGGGTCAGCTCCGCCTGCCACTGCTCGTCCGTCTTCTCGACCTCGTACGACATGACTCTCCCGCTCCCTCTTACCTCAGCTCGACAGCCGGGCGAGGATCGCCGGACCGAGGTCCGTGACGTCGCCCGCGCCCATGGTGAGAACGAGATCACCGGGCTTGGCCATTCCCGCGATGGCGTCCGCGACGGCCGCCTTGTCGTGCTCGGCGGTGACGTCGGCGCCCGCCGAGCGGGCCGCCGCGATGATGACCTCGCTGGTCACGCCGGGGATCGGGTCCTCGCGGGCCGGGTAGATGTCCAGGACCAGGGAGGCGTCGGCGAGGGCCAGCGACCGGCCCATCTCCTTGCCCAGCTCCTGGGTGCGGGAGAAGAGGTGGGGCTGGAAGACGACCAGGATCCGGGAGTCCCCGGCGGCTCCGCGGATGGCCTCCAGGTCGGCGGTCATCTCGGTGGGGTGGTGCGCGTAGGAGTCGATGACCTGGACGCCGGCGGCCTCGCCCTTGAGCTGGAGGCGGCGCTTGACGCCGGTGTACTTGCCGAGCGCGCTCGCCAGGTTGTGCGCCGGGATGCCGAGGGCCACGCCCGCGGCGAGGGCCGCGACGGCGTTGTGCGCGTAGTGGCGGCCGGGGACCGAGACGGTGAAGGTGAGCATCCGGCCGTCCAGGACCACGGTGACCTCGCTGGTCAGACCGCGGGGGGTGATCTTGGTGATCCGGACGTCGGCGCCCTCCTCCTCGCCGTACGTGACGACGGTGAGGCCCTCCTGGCCGGCGACCCGGCGGGCGATCTCGGCGGCGCCCTCCTGGCCGTGGGCGACGACGAGGGTGCCGCCGGGCACGACCTTGCCGACGAAGGTCTCGAAGGACTCGTAGATCTCTTCGATGGACGCATAGTTCGCGTGGTGGTCGAGCTCCGCGTTCAGGATGATCGCGACCTGCGGGGTGTACTTGTGGAAGCTGCGGTCGCTCTCGTCCGCCTCGGCGACGAAGATGTCGCCCTCGCCGTGGTGGGCGTTGGAGCCGGGGGCGTCCAGGTCGCCGCCGATGGCGTAGGAGGGGTCCAGGCCCAGGGCCGAGAGGGAGACCGCCAGCATCGAGGTGGTGGTGGTCTTGCCGTGCGTGCCGGCGACGGCGATCGGGCGCAGCCCGTCCATCAGGGCGGCGAGGGCGTCGGAGCGGTGCACGACGGGGATGCCGAGCTCGGCGGCGCGGGCCAGCTCGGGGTTGTCGGCGCGGATGGCGCTGGAGACGACCACGCAGGTGGAGTCGGCGGCGAGGTTCCCGGCGGCGTGTCCGCCGTGCACGGTGGCGCCGTGGGCGCGCAGGGCCTCGGCGGTATCGGAGTCGCCGCGGCTGTCGCTGCCCGCGACCTGCGCTCCCCGCTGGGCCAGGATCTTCGCGATGCCGGACATGCCGGCG
This sequence comes from Streptomyces sp. NPDC097617, assembly GCF_044761485.1. NCBI lineage: Bacteria > Bacillati > Actinomycetota > Actinomycetes > Kitasatosporales > Streptomycetaceae > Streptomyces > Streptomyces sp. NPDC097617. Next base: position 10,267 of record NZ_JBIWCL010000025.1, on the reverse strand, counting down.
CCGCCGATGCCGATGAAGTGGGGCCGTTCCATGGCGGTCGGCAGGCCGGGCTTCATTCAGGTCGCTCCAGGATCGTATTGCTTGCGGGTGCGCGTGGGGCTCTGACTGGCCCCAAGCCTATTCGTTGTGGGCGAAGAGCTTGAGCACGGGAACGCCGACCTTGTGTCGGGCGCGGGAGGCCCAGTCCCGGTGGAAGAACTCCTCCACGAAGTGCGGGGCGGTCAGGACGATCACCTCGTCGGCGCCGTGCTCCTCCACGACGGACTTCAGTCTGTCGAGCGGGTGGTCCTCGACGAGCTGCCCGACAGCCTTGGCGCCCTTGGCGCGCAGCGCGTTCAGGGAGTGCGCGAGGGCGTGCGCGGCCGGGGCGAGGGCGGCCTCGCCCTCGGGTTCGTCACCCTCGCGGACGGCCTCGGGGAGCTCGCCGAGCGCTACGTCGTCGATGGCGCGCAGCAGTCGGTCCTGGTCGCCCCGGGGCTGCATGAGGACGATGAAGGAGACCGCGTCGTCCCCGTGCAGGGTGGTGACGAAATCCACGTCCACCGCGGTCAGCGGCTGCTCGATCATCAAAACGCTCGTGAACACGGACGCCCTCTCCTTCATGGGCCGAGGCCGGCCGGCCGACCCCTGCGGAAACCATCCTGCCCCGCTGTCGCACGGGGCCCTGCGCAGACATACCTGCCCAGTTATGTGCCCGGCGGAAGCAAAGCGGAACGACAAATTCCGCGCCTTGTCAGATCCGACGGTAGCTCGTGAAGAGGAACCCGGCCTCTTCCAGTACGCACGCGGGCGCGAGCCGGTGCGGAACCGTGACGGAGGGGCCTGCGGCGATCCGCTGGGCGCCCCCCGCCACGAGCATCGGGGAGATCGTCAGGCACAGCTCGTCCAGCGCGTCGGCGGCCACGAACTGGCCCAGCAGCCGGGGCCCGCCCTCGGTGAGCTGGCGGCGCAGCCCGCGCGCGGCCAGCTCCCGTACCGCCCGGGCGGTGTCCACGCCCGTGCCCTCGCCGGCCACCACGACCTCGACCCCGGCCGAGACCGCCTCGGCCACCCGGTCGGCGGGCGCCGCGGCGCCGGTGACCACCAGGGTCGCCGCCAGCGGGGAGGTGAACAGGGGCAGCGAGAAGTCCAGGTCCAGGCTCGCGGTGACCACGGCGATGGCGGGGGCCGGGCCCTGTCCGGCGGCGGCGCGGCGGGCGGCGAAGGCCTCCCGGGCCCGGGCGGGGCGGTAGCCCTCCTGGCGAACCGTTTCCGCGCCGACGACCACCACATCGGCCAGCGCCCGCAGGGTGCCGAAGATCCGCATGTCGGTGTCACCGGAGATGGGCTGCGAGCGGCCGTCGTGCTGGGCGGCCCCGTCCAGGGTGGAGACCATGTTCGCCCGGAGCCAGTGGCCGTCCGCCTCCAGCGCGGGGTACGCGTAGGCCTCCGCGAGCTCGTCGAGCGACCACTCCCGGTCGGCCGCGTCGGCCGCGTCCCGGGGCGAGGCTGATGTCTGATCGGTCACAGGGAACAGGCGTCGCATCGGTGCAGTGTGCCACGCCCCGTAGAGTTAAGAGCTGTGTCAACATCTCTCTCCACCTCCGGTTACACCTCCGGCCGACCCCCCATAGCCGACGCGGGCCCCCAGGCCCTGTGCGCGCGAGAGCCCCGGGTCCCCGCCGAGCGGCTGGTGGCCGAGATGGTGCCGCCGCCGCGGTTCGACTCGGTGCGCTTCGACACGTACAACCCGGACCCGACCCAGCCGAGCCAGTCCGAGGCCGTCACCGTGCTGAGCGGCTTCGCGGCCGGTCTGGGCGGGGCGCACGCCAGTGGCGCCGGCAAGAAGCGCTGGTTCTCGAAGAAGCCGACCGCCCCCACCGGCCCGCGCGGGGTCTACCTCGACGGCGGCTACGGCGTCGGCAAGACCCACCTGCTCGCCTCGCTGTGGCACGCCACGCCGGCGGAGCCCGCGCTCAAGGCCTTCGGCACCTTCGTGGAGCTGACCAACCTGGTCGGCGCGCTCGGCTTCCAGCAGACCGTGCAGACCCTGGGCGGGCACCGGCTGCTGTGCATCGACGAGTTCGAGCTGGACGACCCGGGCGACACCGTCCTGGTGTCCTCCCTGCTCAGGCGCCTCGTGGAGCAGGGCGTGGCGCTCGCCGCCACCTCCAACACGCTGCCCGGCAAGCTCGGCGAGGGCCGCTTCGCCGCCGCCGACTTCCTGCGCGAGATCCAGGGGCTGTCGGCGCACTTCCGGCCGCTGCGGATCGATGGCCAGGACTACCGCCACCGCGGTCTGCCCGAGGCCCCGGCGCCCTTCTCGGACGAGCAGGTCACCAAGGCGGCGTACGCGACCGAGGGCGCGAGCCTGGACGACTTCCCCGGCCTGCTCGTGCACCTGGCCAGGGTGCACCCGAGCCGCTACGGCGCGCTGACCGACGGCCTCACGGCCGTCTGCCTGACCGGGGTCGGCCCGGTGCCGGACCAGTCGACGGCGCTGCGCCTGGTGGTACTGGCCGACCGGCTGTACGACCGCGAGGTCCCGGTCCTGGCCTCCGGTGTCCCCTTCGACAAGCTGTTCAGTGAGGAAATGATGAACGGCGGCTATCGGAAGAAGTACTTCCGCGCCATATCGCGGCTCACCGCCCTGGCGCGCGACGCGAAGCCCCTGGTCTCCCAGTAGGTTTGGGAACGCCGGGGACCTTCGGGACTCCGGCCTTCCCGCTTCTACGAAGGGATCCACCATGGCCGCCACACGCAACGCACACGCCGTCTGGGAAGGCGACCTGTTCGAGGGCAAGGGCGTCGTCACCCTCGACTCGTCCGGCCTCGGCAGCTACCCGGTCTCCTGGCCCGCGCGCACCGACGAGGCGGCGAACGGGCGGACCAGCCCGGAGGAGCTCATCGCCGCCGCGCACTCCAGCTGCTTCAACATGGCCTTCTCGAACGTCCTGGCGAAGGCGGGCAACCCGCCGGCCAAGCTGACCACTTCGGCCGCCGTCACCTTCGTGCCCGGCAAGGGCATCACCGGCATCCACCTCACCACCGAGGGCGAGGTGTCGGGCCTGGACGCCGACGCGTTCACCGCCGCGGCCGAGGACGCCAAGGCGAACTGCCCGGTCAGCCAGGCGCTGACGGGCACCACGATCACGCTGAGCGCCAAGCTCGTCTGATCCGCGCCGCGACGGGGACGGGGGGCGCGGGCCGCGTGTGCGGCCCGCGCCCCCGTCCCCGTCGCCGTCCCCGCCCGCGTCAGGCGGTCGCCAGCTGCGGGATCAGGCGCATCGCGTTGCCGTGGTAGATCCCCTGCAGCTGCTCCGGGGTGAACGCCGGGTCCGCCTCGAGGGCGGGGAGCGCCAGGTCCATCACGGTGTCGGCGGGGGCGGCGGGCCAGTCCGTGCCGAAGAGGATGTGGTCGGCCGGTACGTGCTCCAGCAGGGTCGCGGCGGGCGCCATGGGGCCTGCCGTGTCGTAGTAGAAGCGACTGAGGTGGTCGCGGACGGCGGCGGGTTCGACGGGCGGTTCGCAGAACCGCCCGAGGGCCTGGAGCCGCGTCGCGATGTACGGCAGGAAGCCGCCGGCGTGCGGCAGGACGACGGAGATGTCCGGGAAGCGGTCCAGCGTCTTCCTGCTGATCATGTTCACGGCGGCCCGTGTGGTGTCCAGCAGGAAGTCGCACATGAAGTTCGGGATGCCCGGCACCGTCGACGCACCGGGCGCACCGGGCGCACCCTTCGCACCGGGGCCGCCAGGGCCCGTGGCGCCTCCGGGCGGGCCGTCGGGCAGGTTGTGCGGGTGGGTGTCCACCACCGCGGAGTATTCGTTCAGCTCGTGGAACAGCCGGTCGTAGGCGGGATCCCCGAGGTAGACGCCCCCGTAGTTGGCCGTCACGTTCACGCCGACGGCGCCGAGCTGCCCGAGCCCGCGGCGTACCGCCCAGGAGGAGGCCTGCGGGTCGTCGAGGAACAGCGGCACGTAGTAGGAGAACCGCCCGGGATGCGACTGCGCCACCTCGATCATCGACTGCAGCGTGATGTTGATGGCTTCGCGCAGCTGCGCCGACGACCGGTAGCGGGCCGGCAGCATCGGCTTGAGGACGGCGGTCGTGATGCCCGCGCCGTCCATGAAGCGGATCGCCGCCTCCGTGTCGAGCCGGGTCCACGGGGGCAGCCGCTCCGGCTTGATCAGTCCGTGGTGCGCGGCCCAGTCGCGCCACTGCGGCGCGCAGAAGTGGTGATGCATGTCGATCTTCGAATGGACCGCGCCGGCCGCGTTGTGCGCGCCGGGTACGGAGGACCCGTGCGCGACGCGGATGACCTCGCTGGTGCCGACCGCGGCGATGCGCAGTTCGTCCGCCGGTGTGCCGAGGAGGCGTAGCGCGGAAGTACTCACGGAATCCGTCATGCCGATCCACCGTCCATCGGGTCTGGGTTACTTTCCGGAGGCCACGGAGGCCACGGAGGCCAGGGACGCCTCGTCCGGGCCCCCGTCGGGGCGCGCCGGGTCCAGGACGAGCCGGAGGTGTTCGAGGCCGCGGAACGCCGGCACCGGCCCCTTGAGCCACGCCCTCCCGGTCTCCTGCGCGTCCGCCGGCTCCATGTCCGGGAACTCCCGCAGCAGGGCGGCGAGCGCGATCTCCAGTTCGAGCCGCGCCAGGGGAGCCCCCAGGCAGTAGTGGGTTCCGTGCCCGAAGCCCAGGTGCGTCCCCTGGAGGCCCTCGCGCGTCACGTCCAGTTCGTCGGGGAAGTCGAATTTCTCGGGGTCCCGGTTGGCCGAGGAGATCGCGATCTGCACGAGGGAGCCCTCGGGGATCCGCGTGCCCCGGATCTCGGCGTCCTGCACCGCGTACCGGAAGGTCGACGTCTCCACCGAGCCCTCGAAGCGCAGCATCTCCTCGACCGCCCGCGGGATGAGCGCGGGGTCCTTGCGCAGCAGTGCCGCCTGATCGGGGCGGCGCAGCAGGTTGAGGACGGAATTGCCGATCTGGTACGCGGTGGTCTTGTGGCCGGCGAAGAACAGCACCCACAGCGACGCGACCAGTTCGGGATCCTCCAGCTGCTCCTCGCCTTGGAGGAGGTCGCTGAGGAAGGAGTCCGACGGGTGTGCGCGTGTGTCCGAGATGAGCCGTTCCAGCCGGTGCTGCAGGCGCTCCTCGGCCGCCTTCAGCTCCGCCCGCCGGCTGGGGTCGAACCGGGAGCGGGTCACCACCGCGAACTGCTCCAGGATCTCCGGGCGGTCCTCCTGCGGGATGCCCATCAGTTCGCACAGGACCGCGATGGGCAGCGGGAACGCGAACGAGGTCATCAGGTCGACCGTGCCGGCCCTGCGGCACTCGGCGAGGATGTCCTCGGCGATCTCGGTGATCCGGGGGCGCATCCGCTCCACCCGCCGGGGGGTGAAGGCGCTGCGCAGGATGCGCCGCAGGCGCGTGTGCCGGGGCGGGTCCGAGAAGAGCACGTTGTCGTCGAGCGCGTCGAAGAAGCTGCCGTACACGGCGTGGTAGGTGTCGATGGCGCCGTGCATGTTCTTGCTGAACCGGGGGTCCGACAGCGCGTCGCGGGCGTCGTCGTGACGGGTGATGAGGTACGTGTCGATCCCGTGGGGCGGGGTCAGCCGGACCACCGGGGCCTGCTCGCGCAGGACGGCGTACATCGGGTGGGGGCACTGCCGGTACTCCGGCGCGCCCCTGGACACGGCCGACACGATCTCCTGCAGCTCTCCGCCGCCGTTCGGTGCCGCATCCTGCTGCGCCATGGTCCGCACCCTCCGTCGTGCTCGTCCTCCTGGGGACATCACCGGTTCCCCGTGCGGGTACGTCGCGAAACGGCGCCCTTCCCGTTCGAGTGAGCCGGCGGCGGCGGCGGCGGGGACCGGGTCGGGTCCGGTCGGCCGTCAGCCGATCGGCGGTCGTCCGTCCGGGCCGAGTGTGTGGCGGGCGAGGCGGCCCGGGGAAGGGCTGCTGGTGCCCCAGCCAGTCCGTCACAAGGAGCCCGCGCATGGCCCGCAGTCCCGCCCTGGCCCTCACCGCAGCCGCCTCGCTCACCCTGGCGGCCCTCGCCGCTCCCGGCGCCCCGCCCGCCGCCGCGGACCCGGGCTCCGGCCGGGTCCTGGGCGGCCGGGCCCTGGGGGGAGACCGGGCGCTGGGAGACCGGGCCCTGGGAGACCGGGCGCTGGTCTACGCGGCGACCGCAAGGTTCCAGGTCCACGCCAACGCGGTGGCGGCGGGCTACAAGCCCGACCAGTACTGCGTCGTCGACAAGGCGGGGTCGGGCGCGCTCGGTTACCCGCACTTCAATCACAAGTACGACAACTCCGTCGACCCGGCGAAGCCCGCCGCGCTGTTCTACGAGGACGACGGGCGCGGCGGCAAGCGACTCGTCGCGGTCCAGTGGCTGGTCTACGACCGCGACCAGAAGGTGGCGACGGACGACGACCGCCCCACGATGTTCGCCACCGCCTTCAAGGGCCCCAAGCCCGGCAACTTCTCCGGTCAGCCGGTGCACTACGCCCTGCACATGTGGCTCTGGAAGAAGAATCCCGGCGGCCTCTTCGAGACCTTCAACAAGGCGGTGACCTGCCTCCCGGGCACCACCCGCCCCAAGCCGGCCGCTTGATGGCGCCCGTGCGGCCACCGGTGCCCGTCACCCGGCGCAGCCTGCTCGCCGCGGGCACGATCGCCTTCAGCGGGGCGCTCGGCGCCCTGTTCGCCGGTGGCGACGCGCGCGCCGCCCTCGCCACCCGCTCGCCCCTGGCCCCCCGGACCGACCGCGGCTACGGACCGCTGGTGGCCGATCCGCGCGGACTGCTCGACCTGCCCGCGGGGTTCACCTACCGGGTGCTCTCCCGGTCCGGCGGGCAACTGCGCTCCGGTGAGGGGGCCGTGCCCGCCAACTGCGACGGCATGGCCGCATTCGACGCGGGCGGCGGCCGCGTGCGGCTGGTCCGCAACCACGAGAACCGCACCACCGCGGCCCTGCGCGTGCCCGCCGTCCCGCCGCTGACCTACGACCCCGAGGCCCTCGGCGGCTGCACGGCCCTGGAACTCGACGCGGCCGGGCGGGTCACGGGCGAGCGGGTCGCCCTCGCCGGCACCGCCGTCAACTGCGCGGGCGGCCGGACCCCCTGGAACACCTGGCTGAGCTGCGAGGAGACCGAGGACCGCGCGGGCACCTCCGGCTACACCCGGGACCACGGCTACGTCTTCGAGGTGGACCCCGCCGACCCGTACCGCTCGGGCGCGGTCCCGCTCACCGCGATGGGCCGCTTCGCGCACGAGGCCGTCGCCGTGGACCCGTACCGCGGGGTGGTCTACGAGACCGAGGACGCCTTCGTGCGGCCCTTCGGGCTCTTCTACCGGTTCCTGCCAAAGCGGCCGCTCGGCGGGCTCGGCTCGCTGCGGGCGGGGGGCCGGCTGGAGGCCATGCGGGTACCGGGGCTGGCCGACCTGGCGCTGGTGGACGAACCCGGCGCGCGCTTCCCGGTGGAGTGGGTGCCCGTACCGGACCCCTCGGCGGCGGGCACGCCGATCCGGCTCCAGGACTTCGGGCCGGGCGGGATCACCCACGCGCAGAAGCTGGAGGGCTGCTACTGGGGCGACGGCGGGGTGCACTTCGTCTCCAGCTTCGCCCGCAGCGCCGAGGGCGCGGCCGCCGACCACCACGGGCAGGTGTGGTTCTACGATCCGCGGCGCGCGCTGCTGCGGCTGGACGTGGTGTTCGGCCCGGCCGCCGACATCGCGCTGCCCGGGGACTCCCCCGACAACATCTGTCTGGCCCCGGACGGCGGACTGATGGTCTGCGAGGACGGCGGCGGGGCGCAGTACGTCTTCGGGGTGACGGTGGGCGGCGAGGTCTACCCGATGGCCCGCAACGCCGAGGACATCGGGCTGCCCGGGGCGCCGGAGTGGGGGGAGTTCGCCGGGGTCACCTTCTCCCCGGACGGGCGGACGATGTACGTGAACGCCTACACGCCGGGGACCACGTTCGCGGTGACGGGGCCCTGGCACTGATCTCGCGCTCCCGTTCGGCCTGCTGGAAGATCGTACGGAACCGATGGGATTGGGGTGGTCAGCGATGGCCGGGAAGCAGAACGAGAAGAAGAAGCACGACGAGAAGAAGCGGAAATCGGCGGAGCCCGAGAAGCGGGAGAAGCCCGGAAAGCCCGCGAAGGACGCCAAGGCCGAGAAGGCCGAGAAGGCCGAGAAGCGGGGGAAGCACGGCGAGCGGTCCGGGGCCGGCGACTCCGGGGCCCGGCCGCTGCGGGAGCTGCTGCGCGTGACCCCGGGCGAACGGCCGGACCTCAGCCGCCTCGACCCCTGCGCCACCCCCGGCGGCCCCACCGGCAAGGCGGCCGGGCTGGCGGCGGCGGCCCTGCTGGCAGAGCCGCTCGCCTCCCTCCAGGAGCGGCTGTACGCGGCGAGCACCGCCGGTGACCGCCGCCGGGTGCTGCTCGTCCTCCAGGGCATGGACACCAGCGGCAAGGGCGGCACCCTCAAGCACGTGATCGGCATGTTCAACCCCTCCGGCTGCCGGATCAAGGCCTTCAAGGCGCCCACCGCGGAGGAGCTGAGCCACCCCTTCCTCTGGCGCGTCAAGCAGGAGCTCCCCCGGCCGGGCGAGATCGGCATCTTCGACCGGTCCCACTACGAGGACGTGCTCATCGCCCGGGTCCGCGAGCTGGTCCCGCGCAACCGGGTGCGCGCCCGGTACGCCCAGATCAACCGGTTCGAGAAGGCCTTCGTCGACGACGGCGTGACCGTGGTGAAGGTCTTCCTCCACATCGGCTACGAGGAGCAGCGTCGGCGGCTGCTGGAGCGGCTCGACAATCCGGACAAGCACTGGAAGTTCCACCTGGGCGACATCGAGGAGCGCAGCGTGTGGCCCGCGTACCAGGAGGCGTACGAGGTGGCGCTGGAGCGCTGCTCCACGGACGCGGCGCCCTGGTACGTGATGCCCGCGGACCGCAAGTGGTACCGCAACTGGGCGATCAGCACGCTGCTGCGGGAGCACCTGGAGGACCTCGATCCGCAATATCCGAAGGGGGACTTCGACGTCGAGGCGTGCCGCAGGCTGCTGCTGGCGGGGTGAGTTCCGCCCGACCGCCTGTCGTTCATTCTTCCGATCGGATAGTCATATAGTTTGCGTACGTGACCAATTCCGTACGAAAAGTAGCTGCCGCAGCTGCCACGGCGATCCTCGGCGCCGTCCTCGCGGGATGCGGGGGCGGCGCCGGCGCGCCGGACGCCGGCCGCGAGGCCGCCCGTATGGGCACCCCCGCCGCCCCGGGCTCCGCCTCCCCCTCCGCGTCCGCCCCGGCGGCGGCCGCCGGATCGCCCGCCGCCGCCCCGCAGGCCGGTGCCTCCGCCAAGCCCCCGACCATGGCGCCGGGCCCGAACGGCCTGACCCCCGTCTTCGAACGGGCGAGGCAGCAGACGGACAAGACCGTGGCGCTGACCTTCGACGCCGACATGACCTCCGATCAGGGACCGCGCGCCGAGGGCGGCGAGCACTTCGACAACCCCGCGCTGATCTCGACCCTGCGCACCCTCAAGGTGCCCTCGACGATCTTCATGACGGGCCGCTGGGCCGAGGAGTACCCCGACCAGGCGAAGGCGATCGGCACCGACCCGAACTTCGAGATCGCGAACCACTCGTACAGCCACCACGCCTTCAAGTCCCCCTGCTACGGGCTTCCCGCGCTCGACGCCGCGGCCGCCCGAGCCGACGTGGACCGGGCCTTCGCCGCCTTCCGGCAAGCGGGCGCGGTCAACACCGTCCCGTACTTCCGCTTCCCCGGCGGCTGCTACGACGACCAGGCGCTGCGGGCTCTGTCCACGGCCGGGGTGACGGCCGTCCAGTGGGACGTGGTCAGCGGTGACGCCTTCGCCACGGACCCCGTCGCGGTGGCCGAGCAGGTGCTCGCCGGGGTGAAGCCCGGTTCGGTGGTGGTCATGCACTGCACGCGCAGCGCCGCCCCGGTCACCGAGGAGGCCGTCCAGCGGATCGTCCCGGAGCTGCGCAAGCGCGGCTACCGCTTCGTGAAGGTCTCCGAGCTGATCGGCAGGTAGGACCTAGGGCGCGTATCGGGTCGTGATCAACATGTGCGTTTTGCCTTCACGGCGCGGGCGGATCCGGTAGTCCGTAAGGCATGACACGGGCGCAACTGACGGACCTGGAATGGGAGTACGTCGAGCCGTACTTGCCGATCGGTGAGTACGGCCCGTATCCCGCACGGCTGCGGAAGCAGTTCGAGGGTGTGATCTGGAAGTTCCGCTCGGGAGCGCAGT
>NZ_JBIWCL010000024.1:0-159550 GCF_044761485.1 Streptomyces sp. NPDC097617 | reverse complement strand
AGGCCGGAAGCCGACTCGGGAACGGGCGAAGGCCGGCGCCGGACGGATGCCCGGAAGCAGGACGGAGTGGCTGGTGCTGGAGACGTAACCCGGTGGGGTGCGGGGGTCAGGCGGAGGTCACCGGGTGCAGCGGGGCCGTTCGCTCGTCCGTGCCGGACGCGCGTTCACGGCGGCGGGTCACGCACAGCACGGCTGCCGCGTAGAGGAGCACCATGGGGGCATCGACGGCCAGGGCCCGCCAGCCCATGTCGGCGGCGGTGTCCGGGGACCCGAGGGCGCCGGCGATCGCGGCCGCGATACTCATCGCCACCAGGTTGTTGAGTATGTGCAGGGCGATGGCGGCCTCCAGCCCGCCCGTGCGGACGGTCAGCCAGCCCGTCACCGTACCGAAGACCACCAGGTCGGCGAAACCCCACGGGGTGCCCCAGCCGTGGGCCGCGGCGAACAGCAGGGCCTGCGGCGCGATCGCCACCCACGGGGAGCGCCACCACGCCCCGACCGCCTGCAGCAGCCAGCCCCGGAAGACGTACTCCTCGGCCGCCGCCTGGAACGGCACCAGCACCCACACCGCCGCCAGTCCGGCCAGGAACGTCGACGCGCCCGCCCACACGGCCTCCTCCCCGCCCGAACCTGACGGGGCGGGCAGCAGGACCTGAACGCCCATCCCGACGACCACCAGAGGCAGCGCCAACGCGAGACAGACGGCCAGTCGGCCCACGCGCAGCCGGCCGGAGACCGAGGAGACGGTCCCCGCCGGACGGCGCTGCACACACCGGGCCACCAGCAGGACCACCGGAGTCGCCACGGCTATGGACAACAACGCCAAAGCCATGTCACCCACATCGCCCCATACAGGCACCCCATCGGAGTCCAGCGGCCGGTGCGCGACTTCCCCCAGAATCTGGGCACCGACGGCGAGCACCAGCATCAAGGCGAGCACACCGACAAGAACCAACACCGTCCCGGCCACCGGCCGCCACCAACCACACCGCCCGACAGCCCAGGCCAACCGGTGATAGGCCACCGGCTTCTGCGTCGCCGGGCCGGACGACAGCAGGTGCGCCAACATCGGATGGGCCGGAACGGGGTGGGGCGGTACCTGGTGGGCCGGTGCGGGGGCGGCGGGAAACACCTGTGCCGGATCGGGAACCGTCGTCTCACTCGTCATGCCACCAGCATTAGCCATGCCACCCACAACCCTCCAATGCCCACCCCCACTCGACCGCCACCACCGACACCGCGGGCACCCGAGGGCGCCACGGTCTACCCAGGGGGTGTCGTCAGCAAGGCCGCTCGTACTCGACCTGATCCAGGGGGCGGCCGTCACCGAAGTCGATGGTGCGCCCGGTACGGCACTCGTTGAAGCCGCACTTGACGTAGAAACGGCGCGAGCGCGGAGTCTCGCGCAGAGTCCACAGGTGCACGCGGGTGAACCCGGCCTCGCGCACATGCCGCAGCGTCCCGCCCATCAACGCGGCCGCAACCCCGCCGCCCCACACGTCGGGATGGCTGTAGAAGGAGAGGATCTCGGCCAGTCCGGGCCGGGTCGCCGACGGGCCGTAGGCCGACAGCGCCACCCCGCGGCCCTCCTGCTCGGCCAGCAAGGTCGTGGCAACGGCCCCCGACCCGACCCGCTCGTGCCATCGCGTCCGCCTGTCGGCCACCGCCCCCGCCGCGAACCCCGCCTCGAAGAAAGGCGCGTACGCCGCCTCCCAGGCCGCGGCATGGATCTCTCCCAGAACATCTCCGTCGCACGGACCGGCACGGCGCACAATGACCATCCACCCACCCTATCCACCCCCCATCACCCCAACACCGCGAAAGGAGACAGGGGGTGCCAGGGGGGACGCACCCAGGTGTAGTTGCCATCCGTGACGAGGTCCAGGACAGCGGTGGCCACCTCCGCACGCGGATGGTCCAGGGCGGCAAGGGCCGACCCGATCGGCGGGGACGACGGCAGATCCCAGGCCCGCCGGCAATCGACCCACTCCATGACACCCCGCTCGAAACTGCCGTCAGGCTGCTCGTCCCACTCGAACCGCGCCAAAGCCGCCCGCTGCTCACGAGGGATATGAAAGCGATGGACCAGGTGGAGCTTGCGCGGCGGCGGCGTGGGACCCGGACGGGAGACATGAGACCCACAACCACAGCAGCTCCCCGCCATCAGCCCGGCCCACATCAAGATCGAGTTCCTCGGCCAACTCCCGGCGCAATGCCCCGAACAGATCGTCACCGCGCTCCACATTCCCACCCACCAGCGTGTAATGGACGGAACCGGACGATCACGGCGCACCAGAGCGGCCTCATCACCGCAGAACACCAAAGCCGCGATAAGGACCCTGATCCGGGAGAACAGAAGCGGAACACCCGACTCGCCGTTCGTAGCTGTCACATCGACCAGCATCACCGCCCATCAACGGCACCATGCGCGGGATGCAGCCGGACCGCGCGTACGGGGCGGCTGGCTCGGTACGGGACCGAACCGAGGGGCGGGTAGTACCAACCACCTTGCGGGGGACGCGGACGCGGCCCACCGTCACGGGCCGGTGGGTGACCCCCGCTCGGGCGGTACTTGTCGCATGGACGTCCACACGACCGGATCCGGTATCCGATCCGATGTCACGGGTACACAGGAACACATAGTGCGTACCATCGCGTCCCACCACCCCCACACCACAGACGACGAGGAACCCATGACGACAACCACCAACACCAGCCGCGTCAAAACCGACTACGCCCAACAGATCGCCACCGACCTCGCGAGCAACCGCACCGCCCAACAACAACGACACAACCAACTACAACAACTCCAACAAGAAATCGGAGAACTCGAAGAAAACGAGCAAGTCCTCCTTCGAATGCAACACGCCCTCAACACCCCCACGCAACCGGACGCCATCACACCCCCGAGCACACGGCACACGGAACAAGCCCCGACCATCCCCACCGCACGCCGCACAACCACCACCACAACCCAACCGGCCAGCAACACCCACAGCACAAAGCCGAAGGCCAAGCCGACCAGCAGTACTGGTGGTGCGAAGGCGGAGCCGGCAGGTGACCCGGCCGCGAAGCCCCCGCGCACCCGCACCACGACCACCCGCAGCACTGGCGATGTGAAGGCCGAGCCGGACAGCACCACCAGCGACACGAAGACGAAGCCCCGCAGTACGAAGGCCGAGTCGAACGGTGCGCTGACCACGAAGCCCCCACGCACTCGCACCACCAGCAGCACCCGTAGGACAGCCACCCGACGGACAGCCACCGGCAGCAGCACCGGTGGCACGAAGGCCGAGCCCGCCAGCAACACCGGCAGCACAAAGGCGAAGCCGACAGGTGCCCCGGCCACGAAGCCCAGCACCGGTGGCACGAAGACACAGTCGGCCGGCGCCGACAGTACAAAGGCCGAACCGACCAGCAGCACTGACACCGTGAAGGCGGAACCCCACAGCAGCATCGGCGCCGAGGCCGCCAAGGCCGAGCCGGTCGACGCCCGGGCCGTGAAGCCGCCGCGCACCCGCACGTCTGTCACCCGCAGCGCCAGTGGCACGAAGGTGGAGTCGGGAAGCCGCCTCGATGCCGGTGGAGCGAAGGCCGAGTCGAGCACCACCACCTCCAACGCCACGGCGTCCTGGCTCACACTCGTCTCGGCAGCCCTGGCCGGTAGGACGGAACCGCGGTCCGCGGCCGAAGTGACCGACAGCATCAGCACCGCCCACCCCGAACGCAAAGTCCAGGCAGCAGTCATCCGCAACACCCTCGAACAAGGCGTCGCCCGCGGCCTCATCGAACGAACCAAACAAGGCCGATCCGTCTACTACACCCCCACCGCCCCCCAGACTCAGAGCACCGACACCAACCAACCCCAGCCGTAACCCCCAACCCCACAGCGGTGTGAGGGGCGGGGCCCGGGTTCCGGTGTCGATGACACCGGAACCCGGGCGTGCCGCCGCGGCGTGAGAGACCTGGGGTGTGAGGAGGTGGGTTCATGGCGGCTACGACGACCTTGATCCCCGCCTCCACCCCTGGTCCGCGCGCGAACGGACCGACAGCCAGGGCGACACCGGCATCACCAGGCCATCTCAAGTCCCGGACCGACCGCGGATGGAACATCGCCACGGAGGGCGCCGCCAACACCACCGCGCGGACCGCAGGATCCGCCATCATCGTCACCGGGCGAAAGCCCACCGCCCGGTACGACACCGTCCTCCGCTCAAGGTGGCCTCCGCCTGCTACCTCTGCGGATCGGCCACCGCTCTCGGCGGCGACGAACACCAGCCCTCAGTCCCGATAGCAGCCGACCGCCAACCGGCCGGCGCGGAACAAGCAGCCTGCGACCGGCCCCGGGCGGCTCCGGGCGGCCCCTGGTAGCCCCCCACCCCGGACCGACCAGCACACTCCACCGGCCCGGCCCGGCCTGCCGCAGGCAGTCCAGCCGCCGGGTGTTCAGGTGCGGACAGGGCCTGGCAGGACGGGACTCTCCCACGCCGAGAGCCTTGCCCGTGCCAGTGCCAGATACCGCGGGTCCAACCCCGGCAGCACCCCCAGCACAGCAACCAGCTCCGTACCTACTTCAACCACCGCGCCCCGCTCCCCCAGCCGCGTCCAGCAGTACAGAGCACCGGCCGCCGCCGCGTGCACCTCGGGCCCGCTCCCGCCCTGCCACGCCAACCGGACCCGGCACGCCCCCATCCACAACCGTGCCGCCAGCAGGAAATCACCCGCCATCCGCGCCAGATCCGCACGGATCTCCACCCACTGCACCGCCTGCGACGACGACACCCCGTACACGCCCCGCACGTACTCCTCCCACGCCTGCGCCAGAGCAGCAGCCTCACCGTGCCGGCCCTCCGACGCCAACGCATGAATGTAGGGCCGCGGATCCCCACCCGACACCCCGGCAGGCACAGCAGGGACATCCCCACCCGACGCCACGCCCGACTCCACGCCCGACATCACGCACGACGCCACGCCCGGCATCCCACCGGGCACGACGGCCGGAGCCGGACCGGCATCCGCAAGCGAACGCGAGACCGGCTCGGAGGCCGGCACGACCGGCCGGTCCTGCTGCCGGCCGACCTCCTCTCGACGCTCCCCTTCACCCCACGGCTCCTGCGACAAGGGTGGCTGCGGCGGCGGGCCCTGGCGCATGCTCAGCTCGCGGGCGGTCGGCAGGACCAGCGCACCCGGCGGCAGGCCCGCCGTCCCCGCCGCGAGAGCGTGCAGCTGAACATCCGACGGCCTCATCGGAGCACGCCGCAGCTGATCGATCCACTGCCGGGTATAACCACTCACCGCACCATCACCCGCACCGAACCCCGGCGGGCACACCACCCCGTACACCTGCACACTCGGCGAAGCAGGCAGGCTTCCGTACTCCCGCAACAGCGGCCACGCATCCCGGTCCGCCGCAAGGTCCAGGAGCACCGTCGTCAAGCCCGCCGGACGCCCCCGCAGCTCAGCTCCCAGCCACTCCCACGGCACAGCCGTATAGCGCACCGCCGACGCCGTCGTCCCCGCCAGGGCGAAATACAGATGCCGCCCCCGCCGGTCCGCGGTCAGCCGACCCGACAGATAGACCAGCAACGGCCCCGGAGCGGCGGCCGCCGCACGCAACCGCGTCAACACCGTATTCGGATCACGCGTCCCGTCCAGGCACACCGTGTCGGTAGGAACATCGCTGCCCAGCAATACCGATGCCGGCACCATCGCCAACGCAGCGAGGTTCGCGCTGGGAACCAGCTGCACCGTCCGGCGTCGCGCCGCCACATCCCCTGCTATCAGCAGAACATGCCCCCGGTGCGGCCCCGGTCCATTGAAATACATGAGCAGACCGTACTCACCCTGCACCCCACCCCGCGAACTCCACCGCCCTCACCGGCCACCGGCCACCCATCACCAGCAGACCCCGGCGGGCTGCAGCGACGAGGATGTGACCATCCCATGATTCACTCGTTGTCCGTATCGTGGGACTACGAAAAGGATCCAGGGCCTCCGTGCGGCAAGCCGAGGCAGTCATCGTTGAGCGCTACCCCCAACTCGTGCGTCTGGCCTACCTCTCGCTGCCCACGTCCCTCGACCGCCACTCGCGTGTGCTGCGCGCCCATCGGGCCGTACAGCAAACCCTGCGCTCCGCCGGTCGCAGCAGCAATACCGGCAGCGGCAGCGGCGGCAGCAGCGAGGACCGGCCCGACTCCCTCACGGTCGTACGGGCCGAAGTCGTCCGGCGCGTCGGCGGGACGGTCCGCCCGCCGCTGCCGTTGCCGCCGTGGGTGTGGGGACTGCGGATGTGGCCCGCGGCGGAAGGCCTCGACGAGATCGCCCGCGCCCTGATTCCGCTGACCCCGCCGGCCCGAGCCGCGTACGTACTGTGTCGGCTCGACGGGCTGGACGAGCCCGGCGCGGTACGCGTACTGGAGCACGCCGGCATCCGTGACGCCGCCGCCGCGGTCCGCGAGGCCCTCGCCGTCCCGGCCGGGGAAGCGGGCCCCGCCCTCCCCCACCCCACCGCCCTCGATGCCGCCGCGGTCCACACCCGACCCTCTGACCTGCTCCGACGCCGCGGCCGGGTCCGCGTCGCCTGGGCGGCGACCGGCGTCCTGGTCCTCGCCGCCGTCCTCGGCCAGGGCAGTCGCGAGGTTCGCGACCCGACTGCCTCCGGGCCCTACGCGGGCTCCCCCGCCGCCCGGATCGCCCTGGACCCCGCCAAGCTGGTCCGCACTCCCGCCCAGGCATGGTCCGACACCGGCCGGGTGGACTTCACGGCGTGGCCGGCCCGGGGCTCCCGTACGGGCGACACCGCCCTCCTGACCCGGGCCCTCGGCACCTGGGCCGCGCCCCCCGGGGGCACCGTGGTGACCGTTTCCCCCACCACCCCCGCCGAACCCCCCGTGCGCCCACCCCACCTGCTGTACGCCGGAGATGCCGGCGACCCGTCCAACTCCCGGAACGGCTCCTCCGTCGTCGTCGTCCTCCTCGACGCGGACCGCATCGTCCGGTACGCAGAACACGACGGCCGCCGCCGCACGCTCGACATCTCCCGGGTGGACGACGCCAGCGTCACCACCGCCGCCGCGCTCACCCTGACCCGTACCGGCGACACGGCGCGGGAGTTGCTCGCCCCCTGGATCGCGACCGCCGCCGAGCGGGACCTGAACGGGCCCACCGGGCCCGCCCGCACGCTGCCGATCGACCGCGATGGCACGGTCCTCGCGCACGTGACCTCCGCGGACGGTCCATGTGGCAGTCGGCCCGTGCTGGAGGTCGCTTCCTCGGCACGGATCGTGGGGAAGCACTCCTTCCTCCTCGCCGATCTCGGCGGCCTCCTTCCGGTGCACCTGACGTACACGCCGCTCGCCGAGGGATCCGGCGCGGTGCCCGCACGGCAGCCCCGGGAGGCCACGGGGCCCGCAGCCTTGGAGCGTTGGGCGCAGGAGGCCTGCACACTGCGTGGCGTGGACGCCCGCTCCGTGCGGTCGGTGAACCTGTGGGACTTCGCCGCGTCCGACCTTCCCGAGGACGCCGGACGAGCCGTCTGGTCGTGCAGCCGAGCCACCCACTGGACCGGGCAGGGCGACGTCGAGGTAAGCCTGCGCCCGCCCGTCGGGCCCTCGGTGTCCGTGGCACGAGCCCGCGCCACCGCCGCCTGCGGCCGCTTCGGCCAGCACGTCCTGGCAGGTGCGGTATGGCGCGCGCCGTCCGGGCGGCCGTACCTGCTCGCCGTGGGGAGCCGCGAGGTCGCCGAGATCACCGCCGCCGGTCCCGTTCGAGCCCGCGCCTCGGGCCGCTCACTGACCGCCCCCGCGCCCGAACCGGCACCCACCACGGTGGCCGCGGCGGCGGCCACCCTGACGGCCCGACTGCACAGCGGAGCAGTCATCACGGCTCTCGACGGCGCCGCAGGAGGCCGGGACTAGCGTTCAGCGTTCAGCGTTCGTTGCGAACGTCGATCCTGATCGTGAAGGACCACGTTCTGCGGGGTGTGGTGATCTGACGAATGGCCAGTGGGCTCGGTGTGAGACGTTGCTGACGCATGGCATCAAGCCGAGCATCCGCCCGTGTGGGCGACTGTCCGCTGCGGGACGGCCGTGCTGGTCGCAGCACTCAACGGGTTGCCGCGATCAGCTGCCGGGGTCGGGGCTCAGCCTGAGCTTGCGCTCCTCAAGAAGGCATCGCGGCGCGGTCGGACTCGCCACGCAGGACACAGAATTCATTGCCCTCAGGATCGGCGAGGACAGCCCAGCCCGCACCGTCGGACTGCCGGCGATCAGCTACCAGGGTGGCCCCGAGAGCAAGCAGTCGCTCGACCTCCTCCTCGCGCGAGGTCGTCGGACGGAGGCACAGGTGGATCCGATTCTTGATCGTTTTCGGCTCCGGCACCTGGTTGAAGTACAGCACCGGGCCCTCCGGAAGCATCACCTGAGTCTCCCGGCCGCCCGGTCTGTCCTGCGGATGCAACGGAGAACCGGTCACCTCACTCCAAAACCGCGCCAACTCATAGGCATCCGAACAGTCGATCGCCACGTTCTGCACTACCGAAACCATGCCGCTCAGCCTGCCTGAGCGCCCCTGGGTCCGCCACCAGAGTTGTCCAAGCCCCACCTGTGTGTTCGAACTCGCCTGCCATATGAGAGCCAGTACCCTCACAACAGGCAGCCCTGGACGGTGTCTCCCGGACCTGGCAGTGAGCTCCTCCGCAGGCGACCGTGCCCGGTCCGTAGCCAGTGGGCAGCTCGCCCCGGCAGGCATCGGCCGGCACTGCCAGGATCGTCGCGAAGATCCGCTTCCGGGTCCCGTCCACGGCCCACCCGATCAGCCGTGCGGGGGGGCGTCCGGACGCCAGCTCGTCGTGCAGATTCCGGAACCAAGGTCAATGGCCTGACATCGGCCTGAGGAGGGACACCATGACCGCTGTGGTGCTCGTTCACGGCCTGTATCACCGCCCCGAACACTTCGCGCTGGTCGCAGAGCAGCTGCGGACCGCAGGAACCGACGTTCTCGTGCCCGAGCTCCACCGGGGCTCATTGCTCGCCGATACAGCCGCGGTCCAGGCTGTTGTCGACGCGCTTGAGGAACCTCCGATCGTGCTGGGTCACTCCTACGGCGGGTCGGTGATCACCGGAGTATGCGGAGCAAGGCACTTGGTCTACCTGGCAGCCTTCGTGCCGGATGTCGGCGAGAGCGCGGCCGGTCTGGGTGGGGCGTCCTCGCAGCTCCAGGACGCGATCAGCCCCGGGCCCGACGGCTCGACCAGCCTGCACCCCGACCGGGCTGCCGCCACACTCTTTGACGACTGCCCCGAGCCTCTCGCTGCCTGGGCAGTTGACCTACTGCGTCCCCAAGCCCCCGGCTGCGGGCGCGGAGTTCCGGAGCGCCACAGCTGGAAGCACGCACCGGCCACGTACGTCGTCTGCGCACAGGACCGGGCGATCGACCCTCGCATGCAGCGGACGATGGCCGCGCGCTGCACCGACGTGCGCGAGTGGCAGACAGGCCACTCCCCCTTCGTAGGACAGCCCGGCCTCATCTTTGAACTCCTGCAGGAACTGCTCGCCACCGACGCATCGCGCATGCCGTGATCAGTCGCAGGTCTCTGCCGAAGTGGAAGGGTGGGGACATCGCCGCGTACCGTGACTGCGTCGGGTACCGCGTCCGGCGGGTGTTCCCGAGGTGCGGGTGCGTGAAGATGGTCCGGCCCGGTACACGGGAGGCCGAGCACGGGGTGCTGAACATCCTGGGCCGGGCCTACTGGGCCGAGGGGTGGCGGTACGTCCTGTCCGGGCCACCGGGTCGGCCGCTGACGTCCGAGCAACTGGACGGCGTCCGCACCGGGTTGGAGGGGTGGCTGGAGGGCTGGGCCGAAGGCCTTAGCGGCGGCCGGGCGCGAGGTGCCGGTCGGCACGGCCGAGCTGACCCGGGCGCTCACCGGGGAGGCCCGGGAGTTCCTGAAGGTCGCCCTGGGCGAGGGGGCGATGGTCTACGCCGAGGCGCGGTTGCCGGTCGTGCCGGACGGCAAGGGCCGGTACGGGCGGGCGGACCTGCTGGGGTGGTCGCCCGGGCCGCTCCCCGACTTCGTCGTGGAGATCGACTCGGCGCCGAACCCGTCATCGGTGCAGAAGCTGGAATTCGTACGGGCCGCGGGAGCGGTGCCGCTGCGGGTGTGGTTCGGGTCCGGGCAGGTGAAGGACTTCGACGGGGTGGAGGGGGTGGACGCCCAGGAGTTGATCCGCCGTTTCGGGAGTTGATGGAGGAACCCCTTCCGCAGCCCGACACTTCCCGCTGCCCGCAAGGGCCCAGTCCGGGGCCGGCCCCGCTTACGGTGCGGCTCGGGTACGGGCGCGCCTGCCTGCGGGCCTTGCGGGGGCCGCCTGTGGGCGTTCGTAGAGCTGGAGGACGCCGCCGATCGAGAAGCTCAGCGCGCCGGCCAGGGTCGCCCAGTTGGCGATGTCGACGTTGACCAGGCTTCCGGTGGCGGGCCGGCTGAAGGCGGCCAGCGCCGAGACCATGAAGAGCACCGAACCGAACTGGTTCACGGCGACGACCCACCACCCGAGGCTGCGCGAACGGAAGCAGGGCCAGGGCCGATGGCAGATCTCGACGAACGCCAGATGCCCCGAGATCAGGAACAGCAGACATCCGATCACGTCGGGGGTCCAGATGAGCCGGTTGACCTGTTGGGTGGTGAGGCCCTGCAGGAAGGAGTCCAGGAGGTTGACGCCGAACACGAGCGTTCCGACGAACAGGACGAAGGTGCTCAGCCAGTCCAGCCGCATGGGCTCGTACCCCCACCACCGCCAGTCGGCGGTGCCGAGGAACCGGCCTTCCGGGGCGTGCCGGGGCGCGTTCAGCACCTGCAGGAGCGAGACGTAGCCGCCGGTGTTGAAGAACAGACCCCCGGCGAAGTAGACCCAGGCGCTCAGGAGCGGATCACCCGCACCGAACTGGGCGATCGCGGCGCCGAGCGCGAAGAGCGCCCCGCCGATGATGAACGCGCACGAGGCTACGACGTTGAGCCTGCGCAGGCGGAGCAGTGCCTCCGGGCCGGCGGGCGAGGGCCGGTCGACGGTGTCCCCCGGGCCTCGGACCGACAGCGTGCCGCGCCTGCGCGCGAGCCGCGAGTCCCAGACCACCCTCTCCCCTTCGGGCCGCTCCCAGGTGAGCCGGGTGGTGAACGGTCCTGCGCCTTCGACGCGCTGCTCGGGCTGTCCCACGTCGCGAGCCTAGTGCGGGTGGCAGCGCCGGACGGTGAGCGAAACGTACCTGCCGCGCGGTGCGCGTCGTAAGGCGTCGGCAGCTGCCACCGCCGCTTCTCCCGCCGATCGATGGCCGCTCCCGCAGCATCGCCCCCCCCCGGACCTCGCTGCCGGTCCTGCTCGGCCGTATGACATGACCCGCCAACCGGGCCAGGCATTCGGGTCGTTCCGGCATGGTGCCTGGCTGACCGCGCGGAGCGTCGAGATGCTGGTGGCCGGACCAGGCAGGAGAAATCGTGGACGAACCCAGCCTCCAAGGACCTCGAAGCCCGTCACCCACCGCCGGTGCGAGCCGAGGTGTCGCCGGCCAGCCCGGAGTCATCGGCATCGCGCTCGGGGCGGTGCTGGCGGCCGTACTCGCGCAAGGTTCGTGGCAGTGGTTCTCCACGTACATCGGCGTGACCCTCCTCGCCGTGCTCTTCACCCTCTACCGACTGCCGAGGTGGACGCCCGGTCTCCGATGTGCGTACGTGGGGAACCTGACGGCGTATTCGCTGGTCGTCGGCCTGTGCGTCGCGATCACGCTGGCCCCCATGCTGCAGCGCTGGGCGTGGCTGTTCCCGATGCCGGGCACCCGTGCCAGGTGTCCGGCGCTGGGCAGGTACGAGAACATCCGGACCGAGGCGGCGCTGGCGGACCTGGCCGGTCGCGACGGTGCCGCGTTGGCTCGCACGCAGGAGGTCCAGAGCCACGTCGCCGTTGCCGACTGCCTGTCCGCCACCACGACCCTGTGGTTGCCGGTCTACGCAGCCGGGGTGGCCCTGCTGGTGGGCGTGGGTGCGTGGGCCATCGATCGGGTCAGGGCGCGGAACGATGAGCGAGCCGGAGAGAGCAATGCGCCGGGCTCCGCCCCTGGTCCTGGTCCTGGTGCTGGTGCTGGTGCTGGTCCCGGCCCCGGCCCCGGCTCCGGTCCCGATCAGCCGTAGACCTGCTCATCGGGGCTGAGGCGAGGTGTGTGCGAGGAGCGCGGTGACGATCGTCGCCCAGTCCGCTCGCTCCACCCCGTGCCCGGCGTCCTCCAGAGCCAAGAGGCTTCCGCCCGGGATCTGTTCCGCGAGTGCCTCACCGTGCCGGAGCGGGAACAGCGGGTCGGCCGTTCCGTGGATCACCAGCGTGGGCACTGTCATCGATGACAGGGGTGCTGGTGCGGGCGCGTCGTCCTGCAGCAGATCGTGGTTGCGGACCGCGGTGAAGTCGTCCGCGCGCTCGACGTCGCGGCGGACCAGGCTGCGGGCGGCGGCCTCGTCGAACGGGCGCCGGCCGCCCGCGAGGACACGCGCGTAGGCGACCTGGTGGTCGATCACCGATTCCGCATCCGACCAGTCGACGTGGGAGGCCGAGACGAACGTGGTGAACTCCTCGGTCGGCCCGGGCAGGCCGCGGACGTCGGGCACGGCCGAGGACGTACTGATCAGGACGAGCGAGAGGACGCGGCCGGCGTGATCGAGTGCGAGCAGCTGCGCGAGTGCGCCTCCGGCCGAGACACCGACGATGTGCGCGGCCGGGATTCCATGGGCGTCGAGCACACGGACGGCATCGGCGACCAGGTCCGCACCGCTGTACCCGGGGCGGCCCGGCTCGTAGGTGACCGATCTGCCGGTATCGTGGTGGTCGTAGCGGATCACGAAGCGCCCGCCCTCGGCGAGCATCCGGCAGAAGCCCTCCTCCCACCAGAGCATCGAAGCCCCCGTACCCATGACGAGCAGCACGGGCGGATCCGACGGGGCACCGAAGGGCTCGGTACAGAGTCGGATCCCCTCCGGCTCGATCATGCGCTCGACCATCGCTGCCGCTCCCTCTCCTGTCCCACAGCGTCTCCTGTCCCACAGCGCCCACGCGCCGTCAGGCCCATGTCCCCGATGTGCCCCACGCCCCCACGCCCCAGACAACCCATGCACCCCACGCGCCATGCCCGGCGCGCTCTGGGACCGGCCAGGCCGAAGTCCCGGCCCCTCGACCATGCCATCGGTCGCTCCTCGCCGGGCTGAACGGAGCCCTACCCCCGGCGGGGATTCCCCCTCCCGGGCGACACCCACCCGTAGCGGGTCGCCGAGCCAGGATCATCCTGTGATGCGCCACCGAAGGGGTCCGGCCGTTACGGCCCCGGATCCGGGGCGTTCTCAGTGCACCGGATTCACAGCCATCCGTCCGGGCCGCCCGGCACCCGGCCCTGCGCCCACGATCGGAGACACATGAGCCCGTTCGACCCGGTGGCCGGCGGCCACGCCCGGCACCGAACCAAAATCGCGTCGTGAGCGGCGGTCCGCGGCACACCGTGCCGGTCGACGTCCATCTCGTGCTGCGCCGTACCAGCGGGTCCGGCCCGGAGGTGTTGCTGTCCCGCCGGTCCGGGCCGGTGTACGCGGCGGGGTTGTGGCATCTGCCCTCCGGGCACCTCGAGGCGGGTGAGGACATGGTCGACGGGGTGATCCGTGAGGCGTGCGAGGAGACCGGCGTCGTCATCGCGGCGGCGGATGTGACCGCCGCGGTCACGGTCCACCATCGGCCTCCCATCGGTGCCGGGTCGCGGATCGGCGTCTTCTTCGAGGTGCGGCGGTGGTCCGGTGTGCCCCGGGTGATGGAGCCGGACCGATGCGACGGCATGGGGTGGTATGCGCTGGACGACCTGCCGGAGCCGATGGTGGCCTACTGCCGGGCCGGCCTGGACGCCTACCGCGCCGGCCTGCCTGCCGCCGTGCACTTCCAGCAGCCCGGCGACCGCGTCCGGTACGCCGCGGACGCCACCAACCGCACCCGACTCGTGCAGGGGCCGACCACGGACGGGGTGGAGCTGCCGCACCGGCTGCGGGAGTTCGCCGAGCGCGCGGTCGGCCGCATCGCGGCGGCGGCCGAGGTCTCCTGGGGGCGCGGCGGCAGCCGGGTATGGCGCCTCACCGGTTCCGGCGGCGGCACCTGGTACCTCAAGCAGCACCGCGGGCCGACCTTTCACGAGCGCGAGGTGGCCGCGTACCGTGCCTGGGTGCCCGTGCTCGGGCGCGGGGCTCCGCACCTCGTCGCGGTCGATACGGCGGCGCGGGCCGTCGTGATCACCGCGCTGGCGGGGCGCTCCCCGCACGGAACGGTCCTCGGCGCCGCGGCCGAGGTACGTCTGCACCGGGAGCTGGGCCGCCTGGCCTCTGCCCTGCACCACTGCACCCCGGAACGGCCCGCCGGACTTCCCGCTGCCACCGGCAGCGTGAAGCGCCACCTGGAGGAGGCCCGGCCGTACCTGGCCGAGGGGGACGAGGAGCTGGTCCTCGCCCTGGCCCGCACCTACGAGGACCTCCCGCGGCCCGTACTGGTACCCACGCACGGGGACCTCCAGTACCGCAACGTGCTCCTGGCCGACGACGGAGAGGTGACGCTGTTCGACTTCGAGCGGTCGCAGTACGCCACCGCCACCCGCGACATGGTGCGCCTCGGCGACACCTGGACCGGCCGGCCCGACCTGCGCGCCGCCTTCCTCGACGGGTACGGCAGGGCGCTCACCCCGACCGAGGAGCTCCGGCAGGACTGCGAGTCCGCTTTCGACGCGGTCTGCGGTATCGCCTACGGCGTCGGCCACGACGACCCCGAGGTCACGGAACGCGGCCACCGCACCCTGCTGCGGCTTCACGCGGCCCACCGCCCGTAATCGATCGGGTCTCCCGCCGGCCCGATACGTCCAGCCCAAGGCCATACGCCAGGCCCCATACGTCAAGCCCCATACGTCAAGCCCCATACGTCAAGCCCGGTACGTCAAGCCCCATACGTCAAGCCCGGTACGTCAGGCCCGCTGCGTCAGGCCCGCTGCGTCAGGCCCGCTGCGTCAGAGCGTTTCGCTCAGGGAGTCCGCGAGGCGGCGCCGTGCCGCGCGCGTCGCCGGCAGCGTCGCCGCCACCACCGCGCCCAGCACCGCTGCGACGATCACGGTCAGCAGGATCGGCAGCGCGGGCAGTTGGGCGATACCCGCGCCGATGCCGCTCGATGCGCCCTGGGTGTCGACCAGCCAGCTGCCGGACAGCACTCCCAGCACCGTGCCGAGGACGGCGGATGCCAGCGCGGTGAGGCCGGCGGCCGTCACGATCATCGAGCCGATCTGCCGGGGCGTCAGCCCGATCGCCTTCAGTGCGAGCAGGTCCCGGCCCCGGTCGCGGACGCCCGTGCTGATCAGTGTCAGCAGATCGATCAGGCCTATCAGTGCCAGGACCGCGATGAGGGCGGCGATCACTGCGCGCGCCGGTTCCAGCCGGTCGACCGGGTTCGGCGTCTCCCGGACCTCCAGCGTGCCGCCGGCCGTTCCGGCGAGCGCGGCGCCGACGGCCCGGGGGTCGGCGCCCTCGCGCAGTACCAGGGCGTGGAAGTCGGCGCGCAACTGCGGGTCGCGCTCCCGCAGCGCGTCGATGGTGGTCGTGATGACGCGGCCCCCGGACTCGGGTTCGATGGTGCGGCCGACGACGTGCAGGATCTGGGGCCGTCCTTCTACGGTCATGCGGACCCACGCGCCGACGCGCACTCCGAGGAGGTCGAGCAGTCCCTGTCCGGCCACCGCTTCGTCCGGACCGCTGACTGCTCGCCCTTCCACCACCTTGGCGGGGTACGGGTCCCGGGCGGTGCCCAGCCCCCGGAGGGTGATCGTCCCGGTCTGCCCCGGCACCAGCGCCGCCATCTCGGCGCCCGGGTGGACGGTGGCGACATCGGGGACGGCCGCGAGGGTCTTCTCCAGTTCCGCCTCGGACTGCGGCGACGCGGCCGGCTGTCCGGCCCGTACGGTCAGTGCCGCGGGCAGCCCCATCTGCGCGGGGCGGCTGCGGAACTGGTCCAGGGTCGACCAGGCGACGAGCGCGACCGTGATGAGGAGCAGCGGCAGGGCGAGGCGGGCGACGGGGACGAGCGTCCGGCCGCGCCGCGGGAAGGCCGCACGCCAGCCCAGGACCAGGGCGGGGGGCACGCGTACGCCGAGCGCCCGTCTGCCGAGCGCGGTCATCGGGGCGGCGGTCGGCAGTGCGGCGCGGGCCACCGGCACGGGCGGAACCCGTCCGGCGCGCCAGGCCGAGAGGCCGGTGGCGGCCGCGATCAGCAGCACCGCTCCGCAGGGGACGCCGAGCATGAGCGCGGTGTGGCCGGGCAGGTCCTGCCATACGGCGGCCGCCTCGCCGATCCGCCCGGGTATCCGGGCGCCGAGCAGGGCGATCGCGGCGGTGCCGAGGGCCACGCCGAGCAGTGCGAAGGCCAGATGCTGGACGAGGAAGCCGCGGGTCACCTGGCCGGGGGTGAAACCGACGGCCTTGAGGATCGCGATATCCCTGAGCTGGCCGCGGACCCGGGCGCCGATCGCTCCGGCGGCGGCGAGCGCCGCCGCGAGCAGCGCCCCGAGGCCGAAGACGGCGAACATCTGGCCGAGCAGCCGGTCGTCGCCGCCCGCCTCGGCCCGTGCCTGCTGCCATTTGGTGACCTGGGCGACCCGGTCGGCGCCGAGGACGGTCACGGCGCGCTGGACGGCGAAGTCGGTGTCGTCCGGGTTCGCCAGGCGCAGGCCCACGCTCTGGCCGGTGTCTCCGTGGGCGATCTCGTCGAGGGTGCCGGACGGCACCCAGCCGATGCCGGGCCCGCCGCCGGGGTGGTAGCGGGGTTCGGCCACCTCGGCGATCCCGCGCACCCGCAGTGCGTGCGGTGCGCCGTCCGGGCCGGTGACCCGGACGGTGTCGCCCGGTTCAGCCCAGAGCGCCCTCGCGACGGAGGCCTCCAGTACGACGTCACCGTTACCGGGACCAGTACCGGCACCGGCACCGGTACCCGCACCCGTGCCGCTCGCGCCCGCGCCCTCGTCCGGCTCGGTGAGCCAGCTTCCGGCGGTGACGAGCGGTCGCCCGGTCTCCGGGGGCGCCGCCGTGGCCGCGCGCAGTGTCACCCCGACCCGGGCGCCGCGGGACTCGACCGTCGTCGCCGCTGTCCGGTAGGGCCCTGAGAGGGCTGCGACCCCGTCCACGCGGGACAGGGCCGCCATGTCCGCCCCGGCTCGGGTGTGCAGCCAGATGTGCGCGCCGTGGGACTGGTTGAAGACGCGCTGCCAGGGGTTCGCGGCGTAGCTGAACAGCGCGCCGGCGAGCAGCAGCGAGGCGATGATCCCGGCGCTGGCCAGTACGACGAAGAGGGCTTCGCCGCGGTGTGCGCGGAAGTCGGCGTGTGCCCAGCGCAGCGTGGCCCGCACGGTCACCGCTTCGGTTCCAGTTCCAGGTCCAGTACGCCGGAGACGCCGCGGGACGGCGCGCCGCGTCCGCCGCCGCCGAGCTGCGCGTCGTCGGCTATCCGACCGTCGAAGAAGCTGATGACGCGGTCGGCGGCGCTGGCCATCCGGGCGTCGTGGGTGACCATCATGATCGTCTGGCCGCGCTCGTGGAAGCGGGAGAGCAGCCGCAGTACCTCGCGGGTGCCCTTGCTGTCGAGGCTGCCGGCCGGTTCGTCGGCGAGCAGCAGCGCGGGGTGGTTGACCAGGGCACGGGCGAGCGCGACGCGCTGCTGCTCGCCGCCGGACAGCTCGCCGGGCATGGACCGTTCGCGGCCTTCGAGGCCGAGGTCGGCCAGGAGTTCGGCACGGGATGCGCGGGCGGCCTTCGGGGAGGCTCCGGCCAGCAGGGCGGGCAGTTCGACGTTGTCGGCGACGGTGAGGTTGGAGACCAGGTTGAAGAACTGGAAGACGACGCCGATGCTGCGCCGCCGCAGGACCGCCCAGCGGGCCTCGCGGTACTCGTCGACGCGCTCGCCGCCGAGCCACAGCTTCCCGCTGTCGGGCCGCTGGAGGCCGCCTATCAGGTGCAGCAGCGTGGACTTGCCGGCTCCGGAGGGTCCGGTGACCGCGACGAACTCGCCCGGCCGGACGGACAGGTCCACACCGCGTACGGCGTGCACCGGTACGCCTTCGCCGTGGTGCGTCTTGGTCAGGCCCTCGGCGCGCACGATGGGCTCGACGGGGGCGACCGGGTCGGCGGACATGCCAGGAGCGGCCGTGGTGGCGTCGTCGCTCATTCCAGCTCCTCCTGGCAGCGTTCAAGCCAGTCGAGGTCGGCCTGCAGGTGCAGCATGGCGCCCTCGATCAGCAATTGGGAGATCTTGTTGTCGCGGTCCTCCGCCGCGGCCAGCTTGGACAGGTCCCGCATGGAGTTGAGGTACTGCCGCCGCTGCTTGTTGATCAGTGCGACCGGATCGGCCAGCCCCGACTGCGGTGAGAGCGCCAGCTTCATGAAGAACTCGTCCCGTACCCGGGGCTCCTCGGTGGTGTCCTCGAACCAGGCCTGCACGGCCTCGCGCCCGGCATCCGTGAGCCTGTACGTGCGCTTGTTGGGACGTCCCGACTGCGCGACGTCCTCGCCCTCGATCAGGCCGCTCTTCTCCAGCCGGCCGAGGGTGACGTAGATCTGGCCGACGTTGGGCTGAGGGTACGCGGCGCCCAGGAGCTTCTCAAGGTCCTGCTTCAGCTCGTAACCGTGCGCAGGGCTACGGGTGAGGAGCGCAAGGAGCGCCAGCCGCACTCGCTCCCCCTCCTTCCCGCTCCGTAGTCAACGGTTCACTCGGCAGCGGTCCGAGTTGCGCCGCCGTCCGTCTCGTCTGCCTGGGTGTCTAGTATCGCCCATGCCTAACGGGTATATATAGGCCACGATGGTCGGCAGCGCAGCCGGATCGTGCACTGGGAGGGAATCTATGCGGTGGATGCGTGCCGCGGGTAGAGCTCTCCTGGTCGGGGCGGTCGTGCTGGCGGGATACACGGGTTTCGGCGTCCGCGCCGACGCGGGGGCTGCCTCCGACGCGGCTTCCGGGAGTCGCGGCCCGCTGACGCTCGTAACGGCGGGCGACCTGACCGACTACCTTCCTCCGCTCCTCGACGACTGGAACGACGCGCATCCCGGCGAGCGGGTCACGCTCGTCGAGCTGCCGGACTCGGCGGACGAGACCCGGGCCCAGATGATCAGCGAACTGCGATCGGGCCGTGACCGGTTCGACGTGCTGAACATCGACGTCGCCTGGACGTCCGAGTTCGCGGCGGCCGGGTGGATCTCCCCGCTCCGGCGCGACCGCTTCCCGCTGGACGCCTTCCTGCGTCCGGTCGTCGACACCGCGACCTTCGACGGCCGGTTGTACGCGGTCCCGTACGTCACCAACGCGGGGCTGCTGTACTACCGCAAGGACATCCTGGACCGGGCGGGCGAGGAGCCGCCGCGCACCTGGTCCGATCTGGTCCGCCAGGCGCGCACGATCGCCCCGGAGTACGGACTGGACGGCTACGCAGGGCAGTTCCTGCCGTACGAGGGGCTCACCGTCAACGTCACGGAGGCCGTGCACTCGGCGGGCGGATCGATCCTGCGCGACGACGGTGCCCGCGTGAGCGTGGACTCCGAGGCGGCGCGCGCCGGACTGCGGTTCCTCGCGGACGGTGTGCGGGACGGCTGGATCCCCCGCGACGCGCTCGGCTACAAGGAGGAGGAGTCGCGGCAGGCCTTCCAGGACGGCCGGCTGCTCTTCCTGCGGAACTGGCCCTACGTGTACGCGGACGCGAGCGCGCAGGGCTCGAAGGTCTCCGGCAGGTTCGGCGCGGTGCCGCTGCCCGGACCGAACGGGCCCGGCACCAGCGTGCTGGGCGGTTCCAACCTCGCCGTGAGCAGCCATGCGCGGCATCCGGCCTCGGCAGCCGATCTGATCGCGTACCTGACCAGCGAACGGGTGCAGCGCCAGGTGCTCACCAAGGGCTCGCTGCCGCCCGTGCGCGCCGCACTGTACGAGGATCCCGAGCTGGTGCGCGCGTTTCCGTATCTGCCCACGCTCCGCCAGAGCGTGCTGTCGGCGGTGCCGCGCCCCAAGAGTCCGCGCTACGACCAGGTGAGCCTGGCCGTGCAGGCCGTGGCGCAGGACGTGATGGCGCTGCGCCAGACGCCCGAGGAGGCGACGGCGCGGCTCGCACGCGAGCTCGGGGCCATTTCCCGCAAGGGCTGAGCGCACTCCGCCGTCCCTCCTTCCTTCTCCTGCTTTCTGCTGCGACCAAGGGTCTCTACGGGTCTCTACTTACATGTTAAGTAGAGACCCTTCTTCATGCATGCGGATGTTTCCGTACAAACCACCCCAGATTTTCGCTGTTTCTGGACACATCGTTGACACCTTCCAGTCACTGCTACTTAACATGCATGCATAACAGCGCACCGATCCGGAGCGCTCTCGCATTCAGCAGACAGGTCGACGCGAGATGCTCAGCACCCTTCCGGCCGACACCGGCCACCCCTCCCGCACCGCCTCCCCCAGCGCCCCGAGCGCCCCGAGCGCCCCGAGCGCCCCCTGGTGGCGTGACGCGGTGATCTACCAGGTCTACGTCCGCAGCTTCCTCGACAGCACCGGGGACGGCATCGGTGACCTGGCCGGCGTCCGGGCCGGACTCCCTTACCTGCGCAAGCTCGGAGTCGACGGCATCTGGCTCAGCCCCTTCTACCCGTCGCCTCAGCACGACCACGGCTACGACGTCGCCGACTACTGCGGTGTCGACCCCGTCTACGGCGACCTCGCCGAGTTCGACCGGTTGGTCGCCGACGCCCGCCGCCTCGGGCTCAGGCTGCTGCTCGACATCGTCCCCAACCACTGCTCCAGCGAGCACCCGTGGTTCCGGGACGCGCTCGCCGCAGAACCCGGAAGCCCGGCACGCTCCCGCTTCCACTTCGCGCCCGGCCGCGGCCCGGACGGGGCCGAGCCCCCCAACAACTGGCGCGCCATGTTCGGCGGTCCCGCCTGGAGCCGGATCACCGAGCCCGACGGCACCCCCGGCGAGTGGTACCTGCACCTCTTCACGCCCGAGCAGCCCGACCTGAACTGGCGCGACCCGGCCGTCGGCGACGACTTCGAGCAGGTGCTGCGCTTCTGGCTGGACCGCGGGGTCGACGGCTTCCGCATCGATGTCGCCGCCGGCCTGTTCAAGCACCCGGAGCTGCCCGACTCCGATGATCCCGGAGCCGACGAGCGCGCCCGGGACGCCGTCAACCAGCTGGCCTGGAACCAGCCCGAGGTGCACGACGTGTGGCGGCGCTGGCGCGCGCTCTGCGAGGAGTACACCGCCGCCGACGGCCACGAGCGGCTGCTGGTCGGCGAGGTGTCCGTACCCACCGCACGCGAGCACGCCGAGTACGTCCGTCCCGACGAACTGCACCAGGCCTTCTTCTTCGACCTGCTCAGCGCGCCCTGGGACGCCGACGCCTTCCGCACCACGATCACCGAGGCGGTACGCGACATCGCGGGCACCGGCTCCACCGTCACCTGGGTCCTCAACAACCACGACCAGGTCCGCACCGTGACCCGCTACGCGGGCGAGCCCGGGGTCGAAGGCAGCGGACTGGGCGCCGCCCGTGCCCGCGCCGCGGCCCTCCTGATGCTCGCACTGCCCGGCGCCGCCTACGTCTACCAGGGCGAGGAACTCGGTCTCCCCGAGGTGCTCGACCTGCCCGACGAGGTCCTCACCGACCCGATCTTCCTGCGCACGGGCAGCCGCAAGCACGTACGGGACGGTTGCCGCGTGCCGCTTCCCTGGTCCGGGCACGCCTCGCCGTTCGGCTTCACCCGGGATGCCGGCGGCGCCATGCCGTGGCTGCCGCAGCCCGAGTGGTTCGCCGAGCACGCCACCGACCGCGCCCTGGCCGACACCCGTTCGTTCTGGCACCTGTACCGCGACGGCCTCCAGCTGCGGCGCACCCTGCCGCAGCTCGGTGACGGCGCCCTGCGCTGGCTGGACGCGCCACCGCAGGTACTGGCGATCGTCCGGGGCGACGGACTGGTCTGCGCGGTGAACTTCGGCGCGGAGCCGGTGCCCGCGCCGGTCCCCGGAACTCCGCTGCTCGCCAGCGGCCCGTGCCCCGACGGCGTGCTCCCCGCGGCGACCGCCGCCTGGTGGATCGCCGAGTGCCCGGCCCCCTGACCTTGCCTCCTGTTCCCCTCCCCCTCTTTCCCTCCCCCTCTTTCCCTCCCCGCGTGCAACCCCAGACGTAAGGACCTCTCATGCGACGACCCAGCACGATGACCCGGCGGACCGCGGCCACCGCATCGGCGGCACTCGCTCTCGCCCTCGGGGCCACCGCCTGCGGCGGCACCACCGGACCCGCGAGCGGCGGCGAACTGAGCGGCCAGACCGTGACCGTCGCGGGTGTCTGGACCGGCAGCGAGCAGCAGAACTTCAAGAAGGTCCTGGACGCCTTCACCGAGAAGACCGGAGCCAAGACGGTCTTCGTGCCCTCCGGCGACAATGTCTCCACCTTCGTCGGAAGCAAGATCGAGGGCGGCAACGCGCCCGACGTGGTGATGGTGCCCCAGGTGGGTGTGCTCCAGCAGTTCGCCAAGAAGGGCTGGCTCCAGCCCCTCTCCGAGCCGGCCACCCGGAGCGCGGGCTCCACCCTCGCCCCGGTCTGGCGGAACTACGGCACCGTCGACGGCGCGTACTACGGCCTCTACTTCAAGGCCGCCCACAAGTCCACCGTCTGGTACGCCCCGGAGGCCTTCGCCCAGGCCGGGGTCACCGAGCCGAAGAGTTACAGCGACATGCTGAAGGCCGGTCGCACCCTCGCCGACTCCGGCCGCCCCGCCTTCGCCATAGCCGGTGAGGACGGCTGGACCCTCACCGACTGGTTCGAGAACATCTACCTCTCCCAGGCCGGGCCGGAGAAGTACGACCAGCTCGCCCAGCACCGGATCAAGTGGACCGACGAGAGCGTGGTCAAGGCACTGACCACCCTCGGAGACCTGTTCAGGGACAAGCAACTCGTCGCCGGCGGCGCCCAGAGCGCACTCGGAACCGACTTCCCCTCGTCCGTTGCACAGGTCTTCGGCCCCGAGCCCAAGGCGGGCATGGTCTACGAAGGGGACTTCGTCGGCGGCGTCGCCAAGGACCAGTTCGGCAAGAAGCTGGGGACTGACGCCAAGTTCTTCCCGTTCCCCGGGGTCGACGGCGGCAAGGCGCCGGTCGTCAGCGGCGGCGACGCGGCCGTCGTCCTCAAGGACGGCAAGAACAACAAGGCCGGCATGAAGTTGGTCGAGTACCTGGCCGGCGCCGAGGCGGCCTCCGTCTGGGCCGGCGCGGGCGGCTTCCTGTCCCCGAACAAGGAGGTCGACATCGCCTCGTACGGCGACGAGATCACCCGCAGCACCGCCGACTCGCTCATCGCGGCGGGCGACTCGATTCGCTTCGACATGTCGGACCAGGCCCCCGCCGCGTTCGGCGGGACCAAGGGCGCGGGCGAGTGGAAGCTCCTCCAGGACTTCCTGCGCGACCCGTCGGACCCGCAGGGCACCTCCGCGAAGCTCGAGGCGGAGGCCGCCAAGGCCTACGGGAACTGAGGCCCCCATGACTGACACCGTGACCACCCGCGCGGTCACCGCCCGGGCTCCGGCAGGCAAGGGGTCGGCAGGCAAGGGCCCGGGCGGCGGGGACCCGGCCGACGGGCGGCGACTGGCCCGGCGCAGGAAGCGCCGCCTCGCGGTGGTCTTCGTCCTCCCGGCCCTGCTGCTGCTCGGCGCGCTGGTCGTCTACCCCGTCCTCTTCTCCCTCGGCCGAAGCCTCTTCGACGCCGACGGCGACCGCTTCGTAGGAGCCGGGAACTACGTCGCGCTCGTACAGGACCCGGCCACCCTGAAGGCGATCCGCAACAGCGCCATCTGGGTCGTGGTGGCCCCCACCCTGCTCACCGGGCTCGGGCTGATGCTCGCCGTGCTCACCGAGAAGGTGCGCTGGGCGACCGCGTTCAAGCTCGTGCTCTTCCTTCCGATGGCCGTGTCGTTCCTTGCCGCGGGCATCATCTTCCGGCTCGCCTACGAACAGAACCCGGACCGGGGCGTGCTCAACGCCGCCGTCGTCGGCGTCCACGACAGCTTCGTGGACCCCGCCGCCTATCCGACGGCCCGGGCCCGGGAGGGCCAGGGCCTGACGGGCGGGGCGGGCGGCCCGTACAGCACCGAGGAGACCGTACGTCCCGGTCGCTCGGTCAGTCTCGGGCTCATCGGGGTGGCGCCTGCCTCGATCCCCACCGCAGCGAAGCCCGCGGCCGCCGCGGCGCCCGCCACGGACGGGATCGGGGGCGTCGTCTACCTCGACTTCGCCCCCGGCGGGGCCGGTGTCCCGGGCCGCATCGACGCCGGCGAGAACGGGCTGCCGGGTATGACGGTCGAGGCGGTGCGGGACGGCCGGGTGGCCGCCAGTACCGTGACGGCCGACGACGGGTCGTTCCGCCTCAACGGGCTGGCCGAGGACGGGTACACCGTCAGGCTGCCCGCGACCAACTTCGCAGCCCCGTACCAGGGGGTGAACTGGCTCGGTCCGGCGCTGGTCACACCGGCCATCATCGGCGCGTACCTGTGGGTGTGGACCGGCTTCGCAATGGTCCTGATCGGCGCGGGCCTGGCGGCCATCCCCCGGGACGCGCTGGAGGCCGCACGCATGGACGGTGCCACCGAAGGGCAGATCTTCCGCAAGATCACCGTGCCGCTGCTCGCGCCGGTGCTCACGGTCGTCTTCGTGACCCTGGTGATCAACGTGATGAAGGTCTTCGACCTCGTCTACATCATCGCGCCGGGACCGGTCCAGGAGGAGGCGAACGTACTGGCCACCCGCATGTGGCTGGTCTCGTTCGGCGGCGGCAACGACCAGGGGCTCGGCAGCGCGCTGAGCGTGGTGCTCCTCCTGCTGGTCGTCCCGGCGATGATCTTCAACATCCGGCGTTTCCGAAGGAGTGGAGCATGAGCGGCCCCAGCGTCATCGAGCGTCGGCATGGGCGCGAGGGCGAGCTGGGGAAGGGGCGTGGGCTTGTGCGTGGGCGCGGGCGCGGGCGCGGGCGCGGGCGCGGAAACGCGCGCGGTGACGGGAACCGGCTGTCGCGCCTGCTGAGCAACTCCCTCGTCCAGGGCGCACTGCTGCTGGTCGCCCTGGTCTGGATCACCCCGCTGGCGGGCCTGCTCCTGTCCTCACTGCGCACCGAGGGCGACAACGCCTCCGACGGCTGGTGGACCGCCCTCACCGACCCGTCCCAGCTGTCCCTGGACAACTACGGCGCCCTCCTGAAGGACTCCGGCATCGCTGCGGCTTTCGGGAACACCGTCCTGATCTCCGTACCCACCACCGCCTTGGTGGTAGCCATCGCGGCGCTCGCCGGATACGCCTTCGCCTGGCTGGAGTTCCCCGGCCGGGACGCCGTCTTCCTGGTGGTCGTAGGGCTGCTGGTCGTGCCCGTGCAGATCGGGCTGCTGCCGGTCGCCAAACTCTTCGGCGCGGTGGGGCTGTTCGGCACGGTGGCGGGGGTCGTCCTCTTCCACGTCGCCTACGGACTGCCGTTCGCGATCTTCCTGCTGCGCAACTACTTCGCGGAGATACCGCGCGAAATGCTGGAGGCCGCCCGGATGGACGGCGGCAGCGAGTGGCGGATCTTCTCCCGGCTGGTGCTGCCGCTCGGCCGGCCGGCCATCGCGAGCCTGGCCATCTTCCAGTTCCTCTGGGTCTGGAACGACATGCTCGTGGCACTGCTCTTCGCGGACAGCGGTTCGCAGCCGCTCACAGTCGCGTTGCAGTCGCAGATGCGGCAGTTCGGAAGCAACATCGGCGTCCTCGCGCCGGGGGCGTTCCTGTCCCTGGTGGTCCCGCTGATCGTCTTCTTCGCCTTCCAGCGGCACTTCGTCCAGGGGGTGATGGCGGGCTCGGTGAAGTAGCCGCCCTCGCTCCCCTGCGCGGCTCAGGCTCTGCCACCGGTTCGGGAACCGGTGGCAGAGCCTGAGCCGCGGCGTCCGTGGGTCCTGTGCCAGCATGGGCGTAGCAATATGATCAGACTGTCAGGCACCAAGGGAACGACGTGATCACGGAGTACCAGAGAGGCTGCGCGAGCGCTACCTCGCCGCCCCCGTCATGCCGGCCCCGCAGCCATGGCAACCGGTACTCGACCGCAGAACGCCCATCGGGGGCCTGCTCGGCATCGGCTTCGCCGTCCACCCCGACAGTGGGCACGACCTCGTCATGGTCGTCTCCGGTGACGGCCACGGACTTTTTGACGCGGTCACCGGCGAGAAGATCGCCCGTGACCGGGATCCAGATCCTGACACCAGCACCCCCGATGCCCACCCGGACCTCACCTGCCCCGGCCTCGGACCGGTCGCAGGCACCCAGATCCGCATCGCCGGTTTCTTCGGCGGCGGCCTCCACAGCACCACCCCCGACGGCTGGACCCTGGATGTCGTCAGCCCGGAGTGGCCCCATGACCGCGTGATCCTCTCCGCGGACGGCGGGTCCAACAAGGGCCCGGCGGGAGAGACGTGGTGGCACGTCTTCCACTCGGAGTACTCAGAACTCCGCGCTGCCGGATTCTCGCCGTCCGGCCTCACCCTGGCCGTCGCCACCAGCAGCGACCTCACTCTCTGGACCCGTAAGAGCCTCCGCTTCAACGACTGAGCGCGGTGGACAGGACGGGCGATGAGGGGCAGGCGCGGCCTGCACGGGGCCCACTGAGCCGACCGGCAGCCGGGAGTTCGTCGGCCTACTGGCACAGCTCGGGACAGCCGTGTCGCCGGGGACGGCTGGCCGAAGTCGGCAACGCCCATGATCAACGCGCGTGGCCGGCTGCCGGGCCGGGCTCCGGGGCCAGCCATGCGCCGACGCTGGGCAGCGCCTCGGGACCGTTGTCCCGTTCCACCGAGCCGACCAGATCGGCGATGGTGACCCCCCGCAGCGACGCCCGCCAGGCGGCCTCGGCCTCGCCCATCACGCGGGCGATCCCGCACGGCTTCGTGCACGCCTCGGGCGGGGCCCCGAGCGGGCCGCGCTGACGGATCTCGGTGCACATGAAGGCCGGGTCCGCTCCGTCGACGGCCTGCACCACATCCAGGACGGTGATCTCGGAAGCGGGCCTGGTCAGTGCGTATCCGCCGGTCTTGCCCTGGACGGAAGCCACTAGTCCTGCGCGGGACAGGGCCTGCATCTGCTTGGCCAGGTAGCTCGGCGATACGTCGTGGAGCAGCGCCAGGCGGGCGGCGGGCACCGGCCGACTCGCCGCGGTCAGCACCACACAGCAGTGCAGCGCCCACTCGACGCCCCCTGTCATTCCGTTTTCCGGGCGGGTCCAGGCGGCCACCTCGACGCGGAGGCGTCGCGCAGGCTGCGCGTGCTACCCCGGGCCCTCGGATCCTTGACCGATTCCGAGGGCCCGCTCATGCCCGAAGCCCCGTAAACAGCACGCACGGTGCGTACCCACCCCCGTCGGGTACGCCCTTACGTTGCCACCGAAACGAGCCGCCACAGCGGGTCGAGCACCACGTAGCGCACACCGTAGACAGATGAGCACACCGTGCGCAAATTCGGCCACGCCGGCAGTCGACTCGTCGAGCGCACCCGTCACACCCAGAAACGCCAACGCACCTGCGGGGCGTCGGGGTGCCGCCAGTGGCCGGCCGCCGGAGCAACGGGCGCTGCTCCGGCAGGGCGTTCAGCGGTGGGCGCCGCGCATACCTTCGCCCACCTGCGCTGGTTCCGCCGCCTGCGGATCGGCTGGTGATTCCGGGAATGCCGACGGTACGGAGGGTGTCTGGGGTGGTGAAAGTCGATATCAGCGTCAGGTGCAAGGGGCACGAGATGCCTCTGCCTCAGCCCGGGCGGACACGCTGGGGGACGGTGTCCGGGTCCGCGGGGTCTGTGCCGCCTATCGCCCACAGGTTCAGTGCGGCGTCGGTGTCGTTGCGGGTGGTGGGGCCGGCGCTGTCGTGGCGTGCGGTGATGGGCACGATGCCGCGGCGACTCAGCACTATGAGCGAGGGCTTGACGCCCACGGCGGAGTTCACACTGGACGGGCGGACGATCGAGCCGTCGGTCTCGGTTCCGATCGTCACCGCGGCAAGGCTCGTGGCGGCGGCGACGGCCGAGCCGCTGGAGGAGCCACAAGGGCTCCGGTCCAGGACGTACGGCGTTGTGGGTCTGGCCGCCGGTGGCTGACCAGCCCGCGAGGGCCTGCGAGGAGCGGAACTGCGCCCATTGCGACCCCTGAAACGATCATGAGTGGTCCCCCCACCGCAGGTAGGGCTGTCACCCCACCCCCAGCGGTTCGACAGCTTCGTGCCGGTCTCTCGGAAGCTCTCGGAGGTCCTCCTCCTCCCTGCGGCGCCCCGCCCGGACGTCACATCGCTGAGGGCCACTGCCCTGGGCTTTCCAGCGACGACGTGGGCATGGCGGTTGGGCCGAGTGGACCACGGGTTCATCCCTTCGGGGGAAGGTCGGTCGGGAGGCCAAGCCGGGACCGGGCTCGATGGCGAATGGGGCGTGCGGACCGGTTACCGGCCGCGCGGCACCCCGTACCGGGGGTGCCGCCGAGTACCGATCAAGGAGATCTCGTCATGTCGCGTGTTCTGAAGAACGCAGCCCTCGTCCTGGCCGCCGGGGCCGTCGTGGTCGGCGGTGCGTCGATGGCTTCGGCGGACGCCGGCGCCCAGGGTGCTGCCATCGGGTCGCCGGGTGTGCTGTCGGGCAACCTGATCCAGGTCCCGATCCACATCCCGGTCAACGCGTGCGGGAACTCCGTCAGCATCATCGGGCTGCTCAACCCGGCCTTCGGCAACACCTGCGTCAACGCCTGACCTGGGCCTATGACGGGCCGGTCCTCGCTTGTCGGCGGAGGACCGGCCTCCAGACCGCTCGGGCACGACCCAGGCGTCAATAAGACTGCCGATCTTCACTTGATCAGGTGACACGACCCATCCGGGGCGAGAAGCGTGCCGAATGCCCAGCGTGAGGATCAACCGAAGGACCGTCAAACGCGGCGCACTCGCCGCCACGAGCGGGCTGCTCGCCGGATTCACGGCCCTGGCCGTGGGCGAGCTGGTCGCCTCCCTCGTACGGCCCCAGGCCGGGCCGGTCACCGTCGTCGGCGGAGCCGCCATCGACCGGACGCCGGCGTGGCTGAAGGACTACGCGATCCGCACCTTCGGCGAGAGCGACAAGTTGGTGCTCCAGCTGGGGATCCTGGCCACCATCGGGGTGCTCGCCGCCCTGCTCGGCCTGCTCGCCCTGCGGCACCGGCGTACAGGGGCGGCCGGCGTGCTCGCCTTCGGAGTCGTCGGCGCGGCCGCGGCGCTCACCAGGCCCGATTCGGCCGGAGCGGGCGACGTACTGCCTTCGCTGCTGGGGGCCGTGGCGGGAGCGGCCGTCCTCTATCTGCTCGTCGGACACCTGACCGTCGCCTCCGCAGCGCCCGGCGACGGTGAGGTTGAGGGTGAGGGCGGGTCAGCGGTGGGGCCGGGCGGCTGGAACCGGCGCGGCTTCCTGCTCGGCGCCGGTGTCGCGGCGGTCGCCGCCACCGGAGCCGGAGTACTCGGCCGGACCCTGACCGGTCGCGCCGGCCAAGGCGTGCTCGCCTCCCGGGCAGCCGTCGAACTTCCCACGCCCGCGTCTCCGGCCGCTGCCGTTCCGCCCCGCGCGGTACTCCGTATCCCCGGTCTCAGCGCGTTCACCACCCCCAGCAAGGACTTCTACCGAGTGGACACCGCGCTGGTGGTGCCCAAAGTGGACGCGGGCACCTGGCGGTTGCGGATCCACGGCAAGGGGGTCATGCGCCCGCGCACCTACACCTTCGAGGAGCTGCTCGGGCGGCCTCTGATCGAACGCGACATCACCCTGACCTGCGTGTCCAACGAAGTGGGAGGCCCCTACG
Organism: Streptomyces sp. NPDC097617; assembly: GCF_044761485.1. Classification (NCBI taxonomy): domain Bacteria; kingdom Bacillati; phylum Actinomycetota; class Actinomycetes; order Kitasatosporales; family Streptomycetaceae; genus Streptomyces; species Streptomyces sp. NPDC097617. The sequence continues at coordinate 129,630 of NZ_JBIWCL010000024.1, read as the reverse complement.
TGGGCAGTGCCCGGTGGCTGGGCGTCCGCCTCGCGGACCTCCTCCAGGAGGCGGGCGTCAGGCCCCCGTCCCGAGGCGGCCGGGCGGACCAGCTGGTGGCCCGGTCCGTGGACGGCATGACCCTGGGCTCACCCGTCGAGGACGTCATGGACGGCCGCGACGCGATGCTGGCCCTCGGTATGAACGGCGAACCGCTGCCGTTCGACCACGGCTTTCCCGTACGGATGGTCGTGCCGGGTCTGTACGGCTACGTCTCGGCCTGCAAGTGGATCCAGGACATCGAGCTGACCACCTTCGACACCTACGACCCGTACTGGGTCAAGCGGCAGTGGGCCCGCACGGCCCCCATCAAGACCCAGGCGCGCATCGACACCCCCAAACCGTTCGCACAGGCCGGCGCCGGCACGGTGACGGTCGCGGGTGTCGCGTGGGCGCAACACCGAGGCATCCAGCGGGTCGAGGTCCGTGTCGACGACGGCCCATGGCAGGAGGCCGAGCTCGCCGAGCAGGCCACCACCGACACGTGGCGCCAGTGGTCCTTCCCCTGGAAGACGACACCTGGAGGCCACAACCTCACCGTGCGCGCGACCGACGGCACCGGTCAGGTGCAGACCGAGCAGCGCGCCCGGACCATCCCCGACGGGGCCAGCGGCTGGCACAGCGTCTTCGTCACCGCCACCTGAGCCATCTCCCCGGTACGCGCCAAGACCTTTCTTCCCAGTCCCCGATGCACACCGATCCGGATTCCCCATGGAGAAAATCATGAACGCTCTTCGCTTCCGTCGTACCGCCCTCGCCGTTGCCACGGCGGCTGTTCTGCCCTTCGCGCTGACCGCCGCTCTGAGGACGGCAAGTCCTCGGACGCCGCGCCCGCCGCCTCGGCGAGCGCGGACGGATCCGGCCCGGAGACGGCCTCGTCCGAGCCCGCGACGGCGATGGACAAGCCGTTCGGCACAGCCTGTGCGGGCGTGCCCAAGGAAGGGGTGGGTTCGTTCGACGGCATGGCCAAGGACCCTGTGGCCACCGCCGCCTCGAACAACCCCGCCCTGTCGACCCTCGTCGCGGCCGTCAAGCAGGCCGGCCTGGTCGACACCCTGAACAACGCGAAGGACATCACCGTCTTCGCCCCGACCAACGACGCCTTCTCCAAGATCCCGAAGGCCGACCTGGACAAGGTCCTCACCGACAAGGCCACGCTCACCAAGATCCTCACTTACCACGTCGTCGGCCAGAAGCTCACCCCGAAGCAGCTGGAGAACGGCTCCTTCGACACCCTGGAGAAGGGCAGGATCGCCACGGCCGGCTCCGGTCAGAACTACAAGGTCAACGACACCTCCAACGTGGTCTGCGGCAACGTCCCCACCGCCAACGCCACCGTCTACATCGTCGACACCGTCCTGATGCCGAAGTAGTCGCATGGGGCACGACACCCGGCTCCTCTACGTCCCCAGCGGCCCTCGGGCCGGGCACCGGGTCCTGATCGGCGGGGGAAACGCGGTGCCCGCCGCCAGCACTTCCCGGTCACCGTGCCGGCGCCGGCCACCGTCTTGAGGCTGCGACGGCGCCTCCGGCACAACCGCTGGAACAGCTCCCACAGCTCATCCGGCGCAAGCCGTTCAACAATCCCCGCCACGACCGGCAGGCTACCCAAGCCGCCAAAGTGAGATCACTTCCAAGGCCGGCCCGGGCGGAAGGAACGGATGGCTCGGGCGAACAGGCCGAACCGGCGTGCCCACGTCGCCCCGCCGAGCCGATCGACGTACTGTCCGAGCTGTGGGTCGACAGCACGTCGGCCTGTCTCCAACTGGACGGTCAGTGCCAGTTGGTAGAGCTGCTCCAGCGCCACGGCCGCCAAGGCCGTGTCGTCATCCGGCAGGGGAACCGACAGTTCGTACCGGCCCGACGTCCGGTCCAGGACCAGGCGCACGCCGCTGACCGGGTGTTCCACGGTCGTCCCGTCCGCCGGGGCAGCCGTCTGCTGACCCAGGATCTCGCGGGCATGCCGCGCGATCCTGTCCCATGTGGCGAGGGCCGCGGCGGGGCCGGTCGGGGTGTCGTCCTCCCGGAAGGAAATCGCGTACCGTCCCGCCGTGCGCGCCTCGCCCAAGGTTGCTGCCGGGAGCGCGTCGTCCGTCGTTTCGTGGTCGCCCTCGATCGGAACGCGACTGCGCAACCACCTTTCGGCAGCGGCCCAGCCGCCCTCATCCGCACGGCCGAGCCAGCTCTGCAGCCGGTCCTCGGCCTCTGCCAGAGCCTCCCCGGAGTCAACGGCGCGCTCGATCCCGCCCTCCAGGTCCGCCAGCTCGGCCAGGTAGGCCGGATCGGCCAGATCGGCCGGTTCCCCCTTCGGCCTCGCTGCCGATCCCGAGGCCGGCAGCACTGCCTGCTCCCCCTCGGTGCGTACGACGTCGCCGGCCGGTCCCTCCGGACCGCAGTGCCGGGTCAGCACGAAGGAAGTACTGCTTCCGATCTCCTGGGCCTGCACGGCGAGCGCGTCCGGGCCCGGGCGCCAGGCCAGCGCGCACCGGAGATATCCGTGCACCGGGTCGGCCAGGTGCTCGTGGGCCTCGGCGAGATCCGCGAAGGTGTACAGATACCGGTCCCCGATGTCGTCGGCGAAGAGGAACCGGCGGCCGATCGCCGGAAGGTCAGGGGTACGAGCCCGTCTGGTGAGAGGGAGGTGTACGTATGTCCGCGTCCGACAGCGTCTCCGAGGTGCGACCCGAGTATCCGCTTGTCCCGCAGCCGTTCCGGTTCTACGACGGTGGCGTCGACGGGGTCGAAGGGGAACCGGAAGAGCTGGCCGCCCCTGGGTCCGCAGCCCGGATCGAACTGGACCGGTGCACCGAGGGGGGCCGGGAGCAGTTCAGGATGCTGCGCCGCATCGCCTACAACGACCGGCACTTCGGCGAGCTCCTGGTGCCCCGGCAGACCCGTACCTTCCTCAGCGACCTGACCTCGGTACCGGCACTCTTCACCTGGCTCGTGCCGAAGACCGGCGAACACCTTCCCGCGACGCTTCTGCACGACGGATTGATCCACCCGCTGGACGACACGACGTACACCTCGTCCAGGGGCCGCCTGGTGTTGCGCGTGGAGGCCGACCGCGTGCTGCGGGACGCGATGGCGGACGCCGGCACCAGGCTGATCCGGCGATGGATGATCTGGGCGGCGGTGACGTTGGCGACGATGCTCGACGGGAGGGGAACCGGCTGGTCGAAGGCGCGGACGTGGCGATACCGCGTACCCGTGGCCGTGACGCTCGTGGTAGTCGCGGTCCTGGGGTTCTGGGCGTTCGTGGACCTCTTCGACATCGCGATCGGCATCCCGAAGCTGCCGTGGATGGGCGACCGGCCCTGGTTCTGCGAACTCGCAGGCGGGCTCTCGGGCGCGGTCGTGATCCCACTGGCGCTGGCGCTGCTCTGGGGCCGTTTCCGGATCGCCGGCGCGATCGTGGGAGTGAGCATGGGGGTGCTGCTGTATGTCGCGGTCGCACTTCTCCTCATCACCGCGATCTACCAAGGGCTGGAGTGGGTGACGACGTGGATGCCGAAGATCCTGGCACTCGTGCTGGCGGGCGCCGGGACGCTGGTACTGCTGTCCGTATTCGCCGCAACGCTCTTCCTGCGATGAGGCGAGGGGCCACTCAGCGAGCGGGTCGGCATGCGGCCCACCTCGGTGGGCGAAGGGCGAAGCACATACGGATGCTGACACGGATGCGGAGCGAGCGATGGACCCCGTAACGGAGTTCCTGGTGACCCGTTTCGGCCGGTGTGCCTGCGGTTGGAACTGGTCGGAGGGAGAGGGCGATCGTGACGGCGGGGTCGTCGATGTGTGGTGCTGCGCCGCCCATTGCGTATCGACGGCGGACGCGACCGCCCGGTTGGTCGTTTCGGCTCTGCTCGACTGGCGTGACTGGATCGAGGACTTGGCCGAGCGCTTCTCCGCCTTGGCGCCGCCGCCGCCGTCACAGTCGCCGTCGCCGTCGCCGTCGGTCGCGTTCTCCTCCTCCTCCTCCTCATCCTCGCCCTCGTCGTGAGTGGGCGGTTCGCCAGTACCGTGGACGGAGGTCCGGGACCAGCCGCCGGCAGGACGCCCTCGCCGACCGGTTGTGCATGCGCACGCAGGTCTTCTGGCCATACTGGAACAGCGCTCGCAGCGACGCGGGAGCAGCGGCGCGCGACGGGCTTCGGTACGGCGGACAGTCCTGCGGCGGAGCATCGCCTGTCACACCGGAGGCAGTCATGACCGAACGAGACCTCATCCTGAACGAACTCGCCCAAGGGCTGCGCCAGATGTCGCGGGGCATCGAACGGTTCGACGCACTCAGCCAGGAAGAGCAGTCCGAGGCGCTCCTGTTCCTGCGCCATCACTGCGTGCAGGCCCGCGCCGTCGCTGAAGACGGGCCGGAGAGTATCCGCCGTTCCGGGCTGCGCCCGACGCATACGCCGGCGGTTCTGATCACTCGCGGCCCGATCGACCAGCAACTGGGGAAGATCGCCGGCCTCACGCCTGTCGACGAACGCCGCAAAGCCTTCCGTCTGCTGATCTCGGTACTCGCGGTCGCGGACGAGCGGCGCCGCGAGCGCTTCTGCTCCGGCGGATGCGGTCACTGGTGGCACGGACTGCCTGTCGCTGGCGGATGATGCCGGACCCCTTCCGTGCCGCGCCTGGCGGTGAGTTTGGCCGGCAGGGCCTCCATCCGCGGCTGGCCGTTCGGAAGCCGCGTGCCGAGGTCCCGCTAGCTGAGCGCGGCGTCCACGGCGGCCGCCGCATGGATTCGTGCCGTCGGGAAGACGGGCACCGGGCTGTCCTCGGCACCCACCAGCAGCTCGATCTCGGTGCAGCCGAGGACGATCCCCTGGGCGCCGGTCGCCACGAGGCCCGCGATGACCTCCCGGTACGCGGTCCGGGATTCCTCCCGTACGACACCGAGGCACAGCTCCTCGTAGATCACCCGGTGCACCAGGGCGCGCTCGGCGGGATCCGGCACGGACACGTCCAGTCCACCCGCCGCGAGCCGCCCCCGGTAGAAGTCCTGCTCCATCGTGAATGCCGTGCCCAGCAGGCCGACCCGTTGCAGGCCTTGGGCCCGCACCGCGTCCGCGGTGGCGTCGGCCAAGTGCAGCAAAGGAATTGAGACGGCCGCCTGCACTAGGTCGGCGACCTTGTGCATCGTGTTCGTGCACAGGAGTACGAGGTCCGCGCCCGCGGCCTCCACCGAACGGGCGGCCGCCGCCAGCACCTGGGCCGCCTCGTCCCATCGCCCCTGCGCCTGAAACTGTTCGATCTCCGCGAAGTCCACGGAGTACAGCACACAGCGCGCCGAGTGCAGTCCACCGAGCCGCTCGCGGGTGAACTCGTTCAGTAGCCGGTAGTACTCGGCCGTCGACTCCCAGCTCATTCCGCCGAGCAAGCCGATCGTCTTCATCGAAATGCCGTTCATAAGCATTTACCCTAGCAGTAAGCCTCATCCATAAGGATTACTTTGATTAGGTGGGGCGTGTGTGACCGAGCCCCGCGCGGATGCCCGGGGCTACCCGGGGCTACCCGAGGTTTGCGACGGGGTCGACGCCCGTCAGGGCGCAGCTGGTGTCCCACAATCGCGCCGCGACGGAGGCGTCGGCAAGGTGGTTCCAGATCACTTCGCGTCGGGGCTCGCCTCGCAGGCCGAACACGCGCGGCCCCCACAGCTGGCCCCCGCACACGGCCGGGTCGAGCATCGCTCGGACCGCCGGCCACGCGCCGGCATGCTTGCCCTGGACGAGGAGGGCCGCAGGTGCCGCGCTCAGCCGTGCACCGGCAGTCCTCACGTGGATCGGCGGCCGTGACGGGGTGAGGGAGTCCAGCGCGCCGCCGGGATGGACCACCACGCTCGCCATCGTGCTGCCGACGGCGCGCAGGCGGCGGTCGAGTTCGACACCGAAGTACATCTGCGCCAACTTGGAACGTCCGTAGGAACGCTTGGGCCGGTAGTCCTTCCCGGACTGCAGGTCGTCCAGGTCCAGCCGCTCCGACTTGGCCGCGAAGCTTCCCATGGTCACGACGCGGGCCGCCGGCGCAGCCGACAGCAGGGGCATCAGCCACCGGGTCAACGCGAAGTGCCCCAGGTGGTTCGTGCCGAACATGAGCTCGTGACCGTACCCCGTCTGCCTGCGCGGCGGGTCGGCGAGCGCAACGCCGGCGTTGTGGATGACCGCGTCAAGGCGTTCCACCCCCAGCGACTCCGCAGCTGATCTCAGCGACGAGAGGTCGGCGAGGTCCAGCCGAACGGCACGCACGCGCGCACCGGCGATACGTGCACGTATCGAGGCCATAGCGGCCTCGGCCTTCGCGGGATTCCGGCTGCCGAGGACGACGGTCGCTCCGGTTGCCGACAACTGCTCTGCGATGAAGTACCCGATGCCGGCGTTGCCGCCGGTGACCAGGAAGACGCTGCCATCGGCTCGCGGCAGCCGTTGGACGTTCCAGGGCAGGGCGTGGGATCCGGAAGATACGTGGAATGTGGAGGATCCGGAGGTTGCGGAGTTTGCAGAGGTTGCGGAGGGCATGGCGGCGGGGACTCCCTTACCGGTGACGAGCGGCTGCCGCTGCACGCGGGCAACTCGACACCCACAGTTCCAGTGGCCACCGACACATCGCCCACCGATCACCGACAGTCGCGCCAGTGGTGGCGGTGCCGCCGTGCCGGTTCGCCGTCGGGGTATCGGGGGCTGTCGGTCAGCTGTCGGTGGCTCGTCGGCGGGGCTTGGCACATTTTCGGGGACGGCCGACCCTCCACCGGGCGGCCCGATCCCGGAGGAGCCACCATGCACACTCCCGTCACGATCATCGGCGCAGGGCTCGGCGGTCTTACGCTGGCCCGCGTTCTGCACGTCCACGACATCCCGGTCACGGTCTACGAGGCCGAGCCCTCCCCGTCGGCGCGCATGCAGGGCGGGATGCTCGACATCCACGACTACAACGGGCAGCTCGCCCTCGAGGCGGCCGGCCTGATGGACGAGTTCCGCGCCATCATCATCGAAGGCCGCCAAGCGATGCGGGTCCTCGACACGGACGGGACCGTCCTGCTCGACAAGGCCGACGACGGCACGGGCGGCCGCCCCGAGGTGCAACGCGGTGAGCTACGACAGATCCTGCTCGACTCGCTGCCCGCCGGCACCGTCCGGTGGGGGCACAAAGTCACCGGCACCCGCACCCTCGGCGAGAGCCGCCACGAGGTGACGTTCACCGATGGCAGTACCGTCGTCACCAGCCTGCTGGTCGGCGCGGACGGCGCGTGGTCACGGGTACGGCCGCTGCTCACCGCCGCCACCCCCGAGTACGCCGGTACGTCGTTCGTCGAGACGTACCTTTTCCACGCCGATACCCGGCACCCGGCCGCTGCAAAGGCGGTCGGCGGCGGGATGCTGATGGCACCCTCGCCGGGGAAGGAGATCTTCGCGCACCGGGAGAGCGGTGACACCCTGCACACCTACGTGGCGCTGGCCAGGCCGCAGGACTGGTTCGCCGCCATCGACTTCACCGATGCCGCCGCGGCCACCGCCCGGATCGCGCAGGAGTTCGACGGCTGGGCGCCGGAACTCACCGCGCTCATCACCGATGGCGACACCGGGCCGGTCCTGCGTCCCCACTACGCTCTGCCGACCGGGCACCGCTGGGACCGGGTGCCCGGGGTGACCCTGCTCGGTGATGCCGCCCACCTCGCCGGCCCGAACGGTGAAGGCGCCAACCTCGCCATGCTCGACGGCGCCGAACTCGGCCGGGCGCTCGTCGCCCACCCCGATGACATCGAGGCCGCACTCACGGAGTACGAGCAGGCCATGTTCCCCCGTAGCAGCGAGGTCGTCACGTTCGACGGCTCCGAGATCCAGGAGTTCGGCACGGACAGCAACACGGCCCACGCCCTGATCGACATCATCACGGAGAGGGAGCGTGCGGGACGAGACGCCGTGACGGGTGGCTGACGGCGGCTAGGTTCTGTCTGTTTGGTCAGCTTCGTGCCCGGATGAGGATGGCGGCGAGGTGGAGCGCAGCCCGGTAGGCGATGGCGAGTTTGTCGCATCGTGTGGCCAGGCCGCGCCTCTGCTTCAGCTGTTTGATGCAGCGTTCGACGCTGTTCCGCTGCTGGTGGATCTCGGCGTCGAAGCCGGGCGGGCGGCCGCCTCCGCGTCCTCGCCGCAGGCGGTGGCCGATCTGGTCGGACGGCTGCGGAATGACCGCGCGGATCCCTCGTCTCCGCAGGTAGGTGCGGATGGCACGGGAGGAGGCTCGCTGCGGCCTTCGGCCCCTTTGCGCGTGCTCCGGCGGAATGCTGGTGGGCGCGGACGACGGTGGAGTCGACCGAGACGGTCCAGCCGGCCTCGTCACCGGCGTCCGCGGCCGCCGGCACGGCGGTCAGGATGTTCTGCAAGGTTGCGTCGACGGCCCATCTGATCAGCCGTTTGTGGGCGGTCTGGAACGGGCCGAGCTCGTCGGGCAGCTCCCGCCGGGGCGAGTTGGTGCGGTACTTACACGCGATGGCCTCGAGCGTTCGGCGGTGATCAGCCCCCCGCCGCCCACGGACCGGATCGGATCGGCCGGCATCAGCGGCTCGATCCGGCCCCACATCGCATCAGTGATCACTCATCGGGCAGACACATCCGATCAACTGCCCGATCACTCAAAGAGACACGCGCTGGTCAGGAGATCCCAGCCGGCGGCTCCCGCGGGGCAGTCGGCCCTGGTCAGATCGTGACCGGGCCGTGGGCGGTGGCGAACTCGACCGAGACCAGGCCCGGTTCCTCATCCTCGACCCAGGTAACGTCGATCTGGTCGAGGGGGTGGTCGGCCGGTTCGCCGAGGAATTCGGCGATGGAGGCGGCGTCGCCGGCGATGGAGACCCCGTGGATGGTGGTGGAGGTGCGCGGGTCGGCGCTCGGGCGCTCTTCGATGGGGACCGACCACTGAAGGAAGTAGGGCAGTTGCGGGTCCTCCAGCAGTTCCAGCAGGCCGATCTGCTTCCACCTCAGGTCGAACCCGTCGGGGCGGACGCGGTGGCCCTCGGCCGAGGTGCGGCCGAGGCGGGCCTCGACCGGGGCGATGTCGTCGACGGAGACCACCCAACCGAGCCAGCCGCCGCCCTCGGCGGCGCGGCGCGCGACCGCCTGGCCGAAGGGTGCGCGGTCGGCGGCGGGGTGGTCGAGTGTGGTGACGACCTCGACGTAGGTGCCGCCGCTCAGCGGGAGAATGAAATTGCGCGTGCCGAATCGCGGGTGCACGCCCCCGTCGACGAACCCGGCGCCGAGGGCCGATCCGATCCACTGGACGGTCGAGACGAAGCTGTCGCGGGCCACCGCGTAGGACACGTGATCAAGTCGCACTGCGCCATCATCACCCGGCAACCCGCACAAATCCCGACGCCACGCCCGCCGCCCCGGCCGCCGCCCCGGCCGCCGCCCCGGCCGCGTCCGCCGTGGATTCAGCCGTGGAGCGGATCGATCATCGTCATCCCGGCGGGGGAGGCCCGGTCGAAGCCAGGCAGCAGCGCTGCCGCCTCGTCGAGGCCCACGACCCGCTCGATCAGCCGCTGCGGGGCGACCGCTGCTGCCACAGGTTTTCGATCCGGCATGCAGCGCCATGCGCACCGCACTTCCAAGAGACAGGCTCTAGCCGAGCCAGACGATGTCGAGGACGGACACGCGGCGCAGGGGCCGGTTGATCCAGTAGATGACGGACAGCCGGCCCACGGACGCGATGCGCACGTCCTCGCCCTCGGCGTCGCCGGTGTCCCACTGCGGAAAACCCCAGGGCCCCGCGGCCGCGGTGTCCAGGACGTCCCACGCCGTCTGCTCGGCATGTTCGGGGAGGGCGGTGAACACCTTCGCCGCCTGCGGGGAGAGCCGGACCGCGTACGGAGTACCGGTCACCGACGTCGGCTCCGGGTCCGGTCCCCGTTCCGCAGTTCTCCCATGCCGATGAACCCGGCCTCGTCGTCGCGGTCGGAAGCCTGGAACGCGTCGACCGCGGGGGCGGAGGCGATACGGGCCTGCCAGGTGTTGACGACCTCGTACAGCGTGGTGAGGGAGAAGGTGCGGCGGGACTCCTCCAGCGCCGTCACCCACTCCTGCTCGAAGGCCGGCACCCACCGTGCGGCGCGGTGGTCGGCACGCAGCAGGGCGAGGAGTTCGGCCGGGGCGCCGGGCGCGGGCGCGTACGGCGGAAGGGGTACGTGGTCGGGCTGCGCACTCATCGGCTGGTCCTCCCGGCGGGTCCTACCCGTCACGATAGCCGTCACCGCAGTGCCGGAAGGACGGATCGGCGCTCACCGTCCCGATACGCCGGGCCGCCCCGCCCGACCCTGACGGTGATCCCTTCCAGCACCCGCGGGCGTGCGCTCGGGGGCCTGTGGAAGTACGGCTCGGCGAGCTGCGTGAGGCGTCCGCCTCGGAGTGTGCGGTCCGGGTAGGCCCGTCGAACCATCACCGTTGCCGCGCACTGTGGTTGGGGGCCGGTGGGGTCGTCACGGTAGGGCGTTGGCTTCACGTCGGCGAGGTAGCTGATAATACTTCAGACCCCCTGGTCACGACCGGTGACCGCCCCTGGGGGGCATGGCCGGGCAGCCGTACGACGCGGCTGCCCCGACGTATGGAGAAGGCGATCGCGTGAGCCCCAAGCACCCCCGCCCGGCGCGGAAGACGGACGAACAATTACTGCAATCCTCCCGCACCGCCGCGACTCCGCAGCAGGCGGCCGCGCCACCGGTGGGGCTGATGGGGATGCAGGCCACTGCGGGCAACGCCGCAGTCGTCCAGATGCTCCGTCGGGCCGGTCAGGTCCGGGGCCACGAGCAGCACCAGCACACCGACGGATGCGGACACCAGCAGGCCGAGCAGCCCGCGGTGCAGCGCTCCGCCGTCCACGACGTCCTGCGCACGCCCGGACGCCCCATGGACCACGCCACCCGCACTGACATGGAGTCCCGGCTCGGCGCGGACTTCTCCGATGTCCGTCTCCACGAGGGCAGCGCCGCGAAGGCCTCCGCCGCCGAGGTCGGCGCCCGCGCCTACACCTCCGGCAGTCACGTCGTGATCGGCGACGGCGGTAGCGACAAGCACACCCTCGCCCACGAGCTCACCCACGTCATCCAGCAGCGTCAGGGACCCGTCGCGGGCACCGACAACGGAACGGGGCTGAAGGTCTCGGACCCGTCGGACCGCTTCGAGCGCGAAGCGGAAGCGAATGCCAGTCGGGTCATGGCGGCCGGCCACCAGGCCGCCGCGAACGTCCAGCGTCATACGGCGCCCTCCCCCGCCTCGGGCGCTCGCCCCTCCGTGCAGCGCGTCGAGAACCCGCAGGAGCGAATGACCGTCGAGTACTGGCAGGACAAGGCAGGCATGGGCGGGGCCAGCAGCAAGGCCGCGAAGGACCGGGGCGCGCAGATAGCCGCGTCCAAGGCGAGCGCGAAGAAGTTCAAGGCCACCAAGCCGCCGCGCTCGATCGACGAGATCGTCAGGACCGTCGGCCCCAATCTTCTGGACGACCTGGGGAAGATGGGGGAGGACGCCGGTCGGATGGAGCTGTACAGGTCCATGAGTTTCGAGGAGGCCCACAGCGCTCTGACCTACTGGGGAAACGCATCCGCCCGGAACGAACTGCTGGAGTACATCACCCCCCGCACGGGATCGGGCAAGGAATTCCGGGAGAAGGGAATCACCGGATTGACCATCGGGGCGCATCTCGGCGACCAGGGCCAGGCCGATGGATACTACGAAACCCAGGGCGATTCCTACGCGGTCCAGCTGAAATTCACGCTGAAGCCCGGCGCCCATGAACTCCTCTTCCATCAGGACCACATGGCTCTCGGGCCGGGGTACAAGAACGACCTGATCCGCAAGGCGAACAAGGACGGCGGGGACTACAAGAACGCGAGCTCGAACGAGGGCACACTCGGCGGGTACATCGGTGTGAAGGCCGAGGACAAGGAACCGTACAGCCTGGGCATCGCGCAGGGGAACAACGGCAAGAACGGTAGGGAGCTCGGCGCGAGTCAGCTACTTTTCCAGCTCTTCGTCGAAAATGTCGAACTCGTGAAGAACCGGTCAGGGCAAGAGCTGCCCTCACCGCAGCAGGAAGCCATAGCCGCGTAGTCGCGCACTGCCAGGGATGTCCCGGACCAATCCCGGATCCGGACCGGACCGGACCCGGACCCGGACCGGGACCGGGACCGGGACATCCGCGGTGTCCTCGCTGGATCGAGCCTTACCCGTTGAACGCGACCGTCCATCCGTCTATCCGGCCGGCCGACCGGCCGACCGGCCGACGCAGCGGTTCAGCCGTCCTCGGATGCCACCCTCACCGCGGCCGGCCCGAGGTACGGCGTGGGCCATGTCGGCTCCCACCGCCAGGCCGCCCACCGCTCCGCGTCCGCGAACACGCCGGAGCGTTCGGCGAGCATGGCCAGGATCTGGTCGCGCGCGGCATCCACGGCCTCGTGCTCGGCGTCGGAGACGATGCCGAGCCGCCGTACGTGGGCGTACTCGTCCTCGTCCTTCCACTCCCAGCCGGAGAGGTCGGGCGCGATCACCAGGTCCACGGTGAGGTCGAAGGTGTCGAACCCGGCGGCCGTCCGGACGGTGGGCCGCTCGAAGTTGACGTACCAGTTCCACAGCCGCCGCCCGTCGCCGTCACCGTCGGGGATGTAGAAGGCATTGACGCTGAACCAGGCTGCCGGCGGCTTCCACAGCAGCAGGTCGGTCTCCTGCCACACCGCGGCCGCCAACTCCCACGCACCTGTCGCCATCTCATCGAACGCGTCCGTGCGCGCCGAACGGTCGCGGTCGTCCCGGGCCCGGGCGTACAGGGCGGGCCACCGGACCTCAGCCCCCGGGGCGCAGGCCGTCACCAGGGCTGCGTCGCTGTCGTCGAGGACCCGGAGGGCCTGCTCGCTCCACACCCGGCCCGAGCGGTGCACGTCACGCCGAACGACTGTCCGGCCAACCTCGAAGCTGCGCACCGGTCTCTCCTCGGTCGTGGACCGACCCCGCCGTCCGGCAGGGCCGGTCACCACCTCAGCGCTCCCGTGGGCCAGGAGTTCGAACTCCAGGTAGGTGAGATCCAGTTCGCGCCCGTCGACCTCGGCCAGCCGCCGCACGCGGTCGAGGCGGATGGCGTCGTCGACCCGGACGGGGTCAGGGTGCGGCGCCGGTTCCGGCTCACCTGCCGGCAGCGTTCTGGGGTCGAGGGAACGGATCTCCGGGCGGATGCCGTGCGCCTCCATCAGCGCCACGGGGTCGACGTCCGCCGCCAGGTACACGAGGTACGCGACGCGTCCGCCATGGGTCGCGAAGGCGCCGGGCGGACGGTCTCCGACCAGCTGGAGGCGCGGGACCGGGGAGCGGTGGACGGCGGGAGCGGGAATGGCAGTGGTCACGATGAGCCCCTTCGGCTGCACGGATCGAGGTACGGATACCGGGTGTTCGAGCGAGCGCGACAGGGCGAGCAGTCTCCGTAACGGAGTCGACCGCGGGGGTCGGCGCGGCGCGCACCGGGCGGACCCGTGCGGCTCGAGGACCGGTGTCTCGGACGGCGTGGCGCACGGATGCGAGGTGGTAGCCGGATCACCGGCGCGCGTCGGGGAAACGCCCTGTCGAAGAGCCCTAAACGGGTCGGCAGACGGCGCTGGCGACGCGACGGAAGTCAACGTGCCTGCGGCGTACGAGCAACGGCTGCGACGGGGACATGACCACATCGTGAAGTGCGCGGCAGGCGCACGTCAATACTTCCCTACTGATTCCATAGGAAATATTGAGCGAAGGGGCCTGCCCTCTCCTGCCGCCGCGGCGGATCCCCGCCCCGGCGTGCGGGCCGCTGTCGGGTATCGAGGCATACGCCCCCCCGACCTGCACCGTCTCGCACCTCAAGATCGAACTGTCCATCATCCGGTCACGCTCTTGCCGGGAAGGTGGCTTCGGGCGAGTATCCCTATCAATCCGATGGGAAACATGGGGAAGCGGGAATCGGTGCAACCGGGCCGGGGCGGTGCCACGCCTGAGCGCGCGTGGACCGGGCGCGGCGCGGCGGTACGGACAGGTGCCCCCTGCCTCCCAGCCACCGGCCGAAGCCACCCGACAACGTCCCGGAGTAGCCGACATGACCACCGCCGTCCCCCATGGCACCGCTGTCCGCCCAGCCCCCGTACCGCACGGCGGCAGCGGGTCCTGCCGGTGACGCCCGCGCCGACGACATCCGGCCCCACCGGCTCCCGGCCCGCCGACGAGCGGAGCCGCGCGCTCCTGCGGTCCGCCCGCGACGTGGCGGACGACCTCGCCGCGGACGCCATCGTCCGCGATCAGGCGGGCCGGCCGCCGTTCGACGAGGCGGCCCGTCTGCGCGAGGCCGGCCTGCCGGCGGCCCTCACCCCGCCCGGGCCCGGCCGCGGGGTGGACTGGGCCACCGGATGCGCCGTCGTACGGGAGATCGCCGCGGCCGACAGCTCTGTCGGGGACATGCTCGCCCGCCACTACGTACACACCTGGAGCGGACGCTTCTACGCGGGTCACGAGCACGCGTCCGCCCTCGAAGAGGAGTCGGTCCGCGAGCAGTGGCTGTGGAGCGGGACGGTCGGAACTCCCGCACCCCACACCGTCTCCGAACGACCGGACCTCACGCTGAGGCCGCACGCCACCGGCTACCTGCTGGACGGGCGGCGGTCCGTCGACACGGCGGTGTCCACGGCCGACCAGATCGTGGTGGACGCCGTCTGCGCCGCGAGCGGTGACGTCCTGGTCGTACGGATCCCGCCCGGCGCACAGGGCGTGAGCGTCGAACCGGCCCACGATCGCCTCGGGCAGCGGGTCGCCGGCGCGGGCGAGGTCCTCGTGAACAGGGTCGCCATCGCCCCGGGGCATGTGCTGGGCCGCCGACCGCACGACGAGGAGTCCACTGCGCCCTTCACCGCGCTCGCGGAGCCTGCCCTGCGGCTCGCCCTGTGCCACGTGGGCCTCGGCATCGCCGAGGGTGCCCTCACCGAAGCGCGCGATCTCAGCAGGGGCGGCCGCGCGTACCGGCTGCCCGGCGAGGACCCGGACCTCTTCCTGACGTACGGGGAACTCGCCTCGGCCGCCCAGACGGCCACCGCCGTGGTCGACCGGGCGACGGAGGTGATGGCGCAGGCCCTCGCCACCGGCGCACAGCTCGACGCCGAGGTACCCGCGGGCGTCGCCGCCCTGGTCGCCACGGCCGAGACCGTGATGTCGAGGGCCGCCCTGCACATCACCGCCCGGGTGCTGGAGCTCGCAGACGCTCCGGGCCTGGACCGGTTCTGGCGCAACGCCCGGGTCCTGACGGCCCACCGCCCGGTCGCGCACCGTCTTCGCTCCATCGGCGAGCACTACCTCAACGGCTCCCACCACCCGGCGGCGGCAGCCTTCCCTTGACCGACAGGGCCGCCCAGGCCACGGATCCGCGGCCTGGGCCCCCGCCCGACGGGCACGACCACCCGCCCGGCAGCCCGCGGCCACCCGTGGCCGACGCCGGCTTCGTCCATGCCGGATAATGTCCCTATGCGGATCTCAGCCAGGGCGGACTATGCGGTACGTGCCGCGCTGCAACTCGCCGCGTCACAGGATGACGGGCCGGTGAAGGCCGAAGCCATCGCAGGCGCCCAGGACATACCGCACAAGTTCCTCGAGGGCATCCTGAACGATATGCGGCGGGGCGGTCTCGTGCTCAGCCAGCGCGGCGGCAACGGCGGCTACCGGCTGGCCAGGCCCGCGCAGTCCATCAGCATCGCGGATGTCATCCGCATCGTGGACGGACCGCTCGTCTCGGTGCGGGGGGTACGTCCACCGGACCTCTCCTACACCGGCCCCGCCGAGTCGCTGCTCCCCCTGTGGATCGCGCTGCGGGCCAACGTGCGCGAGATCCTCGACGGCGTGTCCCTCGCCGACGTCGCGTCGTCCGATCTGCCGTCGGCCGTATCGGCGCTCGCCGAAACCCCCGGGGCCTGGACCAATCCCTGACCCCTGCACGCCCCACCTGCACGTTCTCACATAGCGAGAAATCAGAGTCCACCATGCGGTCACCCTCTTGGGGTGGCTGCTCACCTCTGCCAAGATGCCTACCAACCAGGTGGGAAAACTAGGAATCAGGGGCGTGGCCGTGCGAACACTGCATCACGCAGGCCGGATTACGCCTCTGACCTCCCGTCGGCACATCGACCTGGTCCGCACCTCCAGCGCCATCTGTCAGCCCCGCTGACAGTCTTCGCCTGGCTCGACCCCTGCGTAGTGCGCCACCGGGCGATGTCCCGGTCCGCGCTCTCTCGACCGGGCGGGCCCCACGGCCGAACCCACCGACCGCGCGCGTTCCGGCGCGGGCGTCCGACACCTTCCCGTTCCTCAGCCTGCGACCGCGAACCGCCGCCGCCGGCCGGGAGCGTGTGTCCTGTGCGCCGACGGCTTCGCACCATCGATCTCCGCAGCTCCCTGAACACCACCCCGTGAAAGGACACCCCCGTGTCTGCCGCCAGACCGCTCACCATCCTGCGCGCCATCGCCGTCACAGCGACGCTTCCCCTGCTGCTCACCGCCTGCGGCTACGGTTCCGAGGCGAAGAAGGACGAGCCGAAGGCCGCCGACAGTGCCGGTGCCGGCAAGAAGCTCTCGGCCCCCGAGGTCCGGATCGGGTACTTCCCCAACCTGACACACGCCACCGCACTGGTCGGCCTCCAGGAAGGCCTGATCGAGAAGGAACTCAGCGGCACGAAGATCAAGCCGCAGTCCTTCAACGCCGGCCCCTCCGAGATCGAAGCCCTCAACGGCGGCTCTCTCGACATCGGGTTCATCGGCCCCTCCCCCTCGATCAACGGCTACGTCAAGTCCAAGGGCTCCAACCTGCGCATCATCTCCGGCTCCGCCTCCGGCGGCGTCAAGCTCGTCGTGAACCCGGACAGGATCAAAACCCTCGACGACCTCAAGGGCAAGAAGATCGCCACCCCCCAGAAGGGGAACACCCAGGACGTCGCCTTCCTCAACTGGATCTCCGAGAAGGGCTGGACGGTCGACCCCGAATCCGGCAAGGGCGACGTCTCCGTCGTCCGCACCGACAACAAGGTCACCCCCGACGCCTTCAAGCAGGGCTCCATCGACGGCGCCTGGGTCCCCGAACCCACCGCCGCCAAACTCGTCTCCGACGGCGGCTCCGTCCTCCTCGACGAAACCGCCCTGTGGCCCGACAAGAAGTTCGTCATCACGAACATCATCGTGTCCCAGAAGTTCCTCAAGGAGCACCCCGACGTCGTCGAGGCCGTCCTGACCGGCACCGTCAGGACCAACGAGTGGATCAACGCCAACCCCGACAAGGCCAAGGCCTCCGCCAACGCCAAACTCGAGGCCGAAGGCGGCAAGCCCCTCGACCCGAAGGTCATCGACCCCGCCTGGCCCAGCATCCTCGTCACCGACGACCCGCTCGCCGACACCCTGAAGAAGCAGGCCGACCACGCCGTCAAGGCCAAGCTCATCGAGCAGCCCGACCTCGCCGGCATCTACGACCTCACCCTCCTCAACAAGGTCCTCAAAGCCGCCGGCAAACCCGCAGTCTCCGACGCCGGCCTCGGCGCCAAGTAACCCCGCGACGCAACACCTCAAGGGGATGACGAGCCGGTTCGGTTCGTCACCCCCTTGAGGTGTCACCCGGCACACCGGGTCGACGCCGCCGCTTTCGAGCGCCCGGTGGTCAGTGGTCCGCGGCCCGGTCCCCGGCGCTGTCTTCGCGCATGCCCCACGGGGAACCGTACGCGGTGAGCAGGTCGAGGAAGGGCAGCGGCGGCAGGGCCTCGGGGCCCAGCACGCCGGGCTGCGACCAGACTCCGGTGGCGAGGAGTTCGAGGGCCACCACCGGATTGACGGCGGTCTGCCAGACGACGGCCTGGGAGCCGTACTCGCCCATGGACCACTGGTTGTCGACCACGTGGTAGAGGTAGACCTCGCGGGGCAGGCCGTCCTTGGTGCCCTTGACCCAGGTCCCGGCGCAGGTCTTTCCGGTCATCCGGTCCCCGAGCGTCGCCGGGTCGGGCAGGCAGGCGGCGACCACGTCGCGGGGCGAGACCCGGACCTCGCTGCCGTCCTCGCCGCGGACCGCGACCCGGTCGGTGGAGTCCAGGCCCAGGGCGTGGAGGGTCTTGAGCTTGCCGATGAAGTCGTCGCCGAGGCCGTACTTGAAGGTGACCCGGCGGGCTCCGACCCAGCGCGGGATCAGCAGGACCTCCTCGTGTTCGACGTTGACGCACTCGACGGGGCCGATGCCCTCGGGGAAGTCGAAGACCTCCGGCTCACTGAACGGCTCGGTGGTGAACCAGCCGCGCTCGCGCTCGTAGACCACGGGCGGGTTCAGGCACTCCTCGATGGTCGTCCAGATGTTGAAGGACGGGGCGAAGTCGTACCCCTCGACGGTCAGGTTGGCGCCGTCGCGGATCCCGATCTCCTCGATCTCGTCGAAGAGCTCGTCGGCCGCGTAGCGGGCGAAGACGTCGGAGAGGCCGGGCTCGACCCCCATGCCGACGAGGGCCAGGCGCCCCGACTTCTCCCACTCCTCGGCCCGTTCGAACTGCGCGTCGCCGAGCTTCACCCCGCATTCGCTGTGCGGGTGGTCGGGGTGCGGCCGGGAGAGGGACATGGCCATGTCGACGTAGTGGCTGCCCGCCGCCAGCGCGGCGTTGAACAGCGGCATCACGAACCGCGGGTCGGTGGCGTTCATCAGGACGTCGCATCCGCGCTCGGTGAGCAGGATCGTGACCGCGGCCTCGTCGGAGGCGTCGACGCGGCAGGCGCTGAAGCGCTGCTCCTCACCGCCGAGGGCCGCGACGGCGGCCTCGGCGCGAGCCAGGTCGTAGTCGGCGACGACGAAGTGGTCGAAGAAGCCGCGGCGGGCGGCGATCTTGGTGATCGCGCTCCCGACACCGCCGGCACCCACAAGCAGAACACGCATGGCGAGGTCCTTTCTCTGTGAGGCGTGCGCCTCAGGGGGCTGATGCAACCGTTCGCCCCGAGTTAAGGTCAATGGTGTTGGCATAAGAGTGGGAGGACAGGCGATGGCGAAGGACGTGGTTCCGGAGGAGGCCCGCAGGCGGCGGCGCCCGACCCGGCAGGGGACGGTGCTCTCCGAGCGGTTGATCGTCGAGACGGCCCTGCGGATGGTGCGCGAGCACGGCAGCGCGGGCCTGTCGGCCCGGCGGCTGGGCGCCGCCCTCGGGGCGGACCCCAGCACCCTGTACCGGTATTTCGACGGGATGGACGGACTGACCCTGGCCATTGGCGAGGAGCTGATCGGACGGGCGCTCGCGGGCTGGGCCCCCACCGGACACTGGCGCGAGGACCTGCGCGCGCTCGGACTCCGCATCCACGGCGCGTACCTCGCCCATCCGCAGGCCGCGCTGCTGACCGCGAGCCGGGTGACCGGCAGGCCGCGCGAGATCGCGACCGACGAGGCGATCCTCGCCAGTCTGCGCGGCGCGGGCTTCGCGGACCCGGACGCCGTACGGATCTACCACGCGTACATCGACCAGGCCCTGGCCTTCGCGGCGCTCGACGCGGGGTCCCTCGCTCTGACCGACAAGGCGAGGGAGTCGGACGAGGAACGGTGGGAGTCGACGTACGCCCGGCTGCCGGCCGAGACCTACCCGAACATCGCGGCCACGGCCGGGCTGCTCGCCGCCCGGATGCCGCACAGCGCCTACCCGGTCGCGCTGGAGATGCTGCTGGACACCGCCGAGAGGCAGCTGGCGGACGCGGCCGGGGGTTCTGCGGGCGACGGGGGCTCCGGGGGCACGGCGGGCAGCGGGAGCGAGGGCGCGGCGGGAGGTCGTGGCTGATCCGACACGGGATGTCATGACTGATCCGGCGCGGCGGGTGCGCTTACGCCAACACCATTGACCCACTGTGGGGCACACGGGTTTCCTCATCGCATTCACGCGACTGGATCGTCCTGCTCGCCGTCGCCACCTCCGCTCTCGCCTCCACCCAGACGACGATCATCCCGGCCTCCCGTACCGCGCTGTCCATGGTCCGCAGGCACGCCCTCCCCGGTCGTTTCGGCCGGATCCACCCCCGGTACCGCACCCCCGCCGTGAGCACCTGGTGGGTCGCCGGCACGGCCACCGTCTGGTACCTCCTCATCCACCGGATCAGCGAGAACGCGCTCGCCGACTCACTGACGGCCCTCTCGCTGCTGATCGCCTTCTACTACGCCCTGACCGCTATCGCCTGCGCTGTCTACCACCGGCGCCGACTCACCTCGGGGGTGCGCGAGTTCCTGTTCATCGGTGCCGGTCCCCTCATCGGCTCGGCGCTGCTGGTCTGGCTGCTCGTCAAGGCCGTTGCCGATATGGCGGACCCCGCCAACTCCTCCGGCGGGACGTCCTGGTTCGGCCTGGGCCCGCCGCTGGTGATCGCGCTGGGCCTGAGCCTCGTAGGCGTGCTGGTGATGCTGGCGCGGCGCGCGGTGTCCGGGGCCTTCTGGGCCGAGCGCCCGACCGTGTACGAGGGTCCCGCGGACCGGCCCGAGGGGCCGCAGGGGGCTTCGCAGGCACCAGAGGCAGCGGAGACGGACCCGGCGGGGGCCGGGGCCTCGCCCGTACGAGGGTGAGCGCGCGGCAGGCGCGGCGGCGGCCCGGCCCGATTGTCAGTGCCTCGCGAGAGGATCACTGACATGACGAACCTTTCCGCCGTTCAGGCGCTGTCCAGCATGTCCAGCCGCTCCGATTACGAGGCCGCGCTCGAGCGCCTGCGCGCGGCGTCGGGGGCGTACTACGCCGACGGTGACAGCCCGATGGACGATGCGACCTACGACCGGCTCCGGCTGGACCTGCTGGCCTGGGAGACGGAGCACCCCGGCGAGGTCGCCGCCGACTCCCCCACCGGGCGGGTCGGCGACGGCGCCGCTCCGGCCGGGGACGTCGCGCACACCCTGCGGCTGCTCAGTCTGGACAACGTGTTCAACGCCGACGGCCTGCTGGCGTGGGGCGAGTCCCTGCAGCGCCGGCTGGGCCGCGAGTCGGTCGGCGGGTTCACCGTCGAGCCGAAGCTGGACGGCGCGGCCGTGGCGGCCCGTTACCGGGCCGGACGGCTGGAGCAGATCATCACGCGGGGTGACGGCAGCAGCGGTGAGGACATCAGCCACGTCATCGGGCAGATCGAGGGCCTGCCCGAGCGGCTGCCGGTGGCGGCCACCTTCGAGGTGCGCGGCGAGGTGCTTTTCACCCAGGAGCAGTTCGAGACCGCGAACGCCGTCCGCACCGCGCACGGCGCGCAGGTCTTCGCCAACCCGCGCAACGGCACGGCCGGCACGCTGAGGGCGAAGGACCGCCCGTACCGGCTGATGATGACGTTCTGGACGTACGGTGCGGTCGAACTGGACGGGGAATCGTTCCTGCCCGCCGGGGCCACGCACGCCGAGGTACTGGCCGCGGTCGCGCGGGCCGGCGTACGGACCACCGCGGACACCCCGGCCGGCCTGCACGTGGTCGCCACGCTCGCCGAGGCCCAGCAGCGGGTGGACGAGATCGCGGCCCTGCGCCCCGGGCTGCCGTTCGGCATCGACGGGGTCGTCATCAAGGTCAATGACGCGGCCGAGCAGGCGGCGGCGGGCCTGGGCAGCCGCTTCCCCTATTTCGCCGTCGCCTTCAAGCTCCCGGCCGTGGAACGGCAGACGGTGCTGGAGGACGTGGTGTGGGAGGTCGGCCGGACCGGGGTGCTCGCCCCGACCGCGATCCTCGCCCCGGTCCTGATCGACGGGTCCACGGTGACCCGGGCCACGCTGCACAACCCGGCCGACATCCGGCGCCGGGACCTGCACCTGGGCGACACCGTGACGGTGTACAAGGCGGGCGACATCATTCCGCGCGTCCAGGCGGCCGTGGTCCCGCTGCGACCCGCCGGAGCCGTGGAGGTGCCGCTCCCCCAGGAGTGCCCGAACTGCGGCGGGGAGATCAACAAGACGCAGGAGCGCTGGCGCTGCGCGAAGGGCGCGGCCTGCGCCCTCCCGGCGCTCATCGAGTACGCGGCCGGGCGCGAGATGCTCGACATCGACGGGCTCGGCAGAACGTACGTCAAGGCTCTGGTCGACGCCGGTGACGTCACGGACGTCGCCGACCTGTTCTCCCTGTCCCCGGAGCAGCTCACCGCGGCCTCCGGGAGCGCCAAGCGGGCCGCGAAGCTCGCCGAGCAGATCGAGGCGGCGAAGGCCCGCCCGCTGAACCGTGTGGTCTGCGCGCTGGGCATTCTGGGGACCGGGCGCAGCATCTCGCGCCGTATCGCCCGGCACTTCGGCACGATGGACGCGGTCCGCGGGGCCGACGCCACGGCCATGCAGGCGGTCGACGGCATCGGTCCCGAGAAGGCGCCGGTGATCGTCGAACAGATCGCCGCTCTTGCCCCGGTCATCGACAAGCTCGCCGCTGCGGGCGTCAATATGAACGAGCCCCAGGACACGGCGGCGACGCAGGACTCGGGGCCGCTGGCGGGCAAGGTCGTGGTGGTGACCGGCAAGATGACCGGGGTGCTGGAGGGCTGGGGGCGGGACGCGATGAACGCCCTGATCGAGAAGGCGGGCGGGCGTGCGGGCAGCAGCGTCAGCCCCAAGACCTCCATCCTGGTCTCCGCACCCGCGGCCGGCGGCAAGCCGAGCTCGAAGGCGGTGAAGGCGGCCGACCTCGGCATCGAGGTCCTCACGCCGGAGGCCTTCGCCGACCTGGTCGCCGATTTCCTGGCCTGACGGACGGAGATCGGTACCGGTCGGCCGAAAGGCCTCCGGCTGTCCCGCGTACAGGCGGGGCGGCCGGAGGCCTCAAGTCGGTGGCGAGGAAAGCGAAGGGACTAGTTTCAGGGAGTTTGGAGAAGGAAGCCCCTTCATGGCCTCGCCACGGCCACGTTAACAGTCAGGCGGGGATCAGGTCACGCAGGTTTTCGGGAGTGACGATCCGGGACTGCGGGTGCAGCCCGGCGGGGCGCTCCAGGCCGATGTAGGTGACGGGACCCGCCGGAACCGTCCTGCCGTCCCACAGGGTGACGGTCGTCGCGCTGCCGGTCATCAGCTCGGTGAGGTGGCGGACGGTGAGCTGCTCGCGCTCGACGATGCCGCGCAGCAGCGTCGCGACGGTCACCCGGTTGCTCTCGACCCTGTTCGACGCGGGAGCCCCCTTCAGGTAGAGGTGCAGCCACTTGGCGCGCCACCCTCCGTCGGACCCCCGCAGGAACACAAGCGGCAGGGCGACCCGGCCCGGTCCGCGCAGCTCCGACTTCATGCGCACCGTCCGCGGCTCGAACGGGCGGCCCTTCTGCTCCCCTTCGCGCAGCATGAAGCCGAAGAACGACTCCTCGACCTCCTCGAAGCCCTCTCCGGAGAAGATGTTGATCTGCGGAACGATGCAGGCGGCCCGCACGGCGCCCAGACGCAGGTTGATGAACTCCGATGCTCCGTCGGGTGCGTTGGTGATGTCACCGGAGTGTTCACCCTCGACACCGCGCAGGTTGGTGTACGACAGCCAGGAGGCCGTCGAGTAGTCGGCGTTCAGCAGCGCCGCCGACAAGTCGTAGTCGGTGGACTGCTCGCTCTGCTTCCAGTACACGAAGAAACGCAGCAGCTCTCCGTCGACGCGGGACACCGAGCCGCGCGGCAGCACGCCGAGCCCGGACGCGGTGGCCTTGCCGCTGAGCGGCAGCGCCACGTCCAGGACGTCCGGATCGATCAGCAGGTGGTCAGCGGAGGGGATCCGACGGCGCAGCTCCGCGTCGAGCGCGGCGATCAGCCGCTTGCGCTCGGGCGCGTGCACCGGACGGCGGGTGTCGTCGGTGACCCAGGCACGGCCGAGGCGGTTGACGAACACGCGCTTCTCCCCCGTCTCCCCGGCCCGGTTGTGCAGGTGCTGGCGCACCGACAGCACGACCGGTCCGGACACCTCGGGGACGACCTGCTCGGCGGCGGCCACGACGGCATCGCGCTCCTCCTGCGTGTAGGAGTCGCGCAGCAGCTGGTCCAGGGAGCGGAAGAGCTTGCCGGGCGCCGCCTTCAACAGTGCGACCGCGCCGGTGGTGTCGGCCCTGGCGAGCAGCTCCTCCACCCGGCTGTCCAGGGAGCGGGCGGTCTTCTCGCCGCGGGCGACGGCGAACACGTCGGCCGCGTGCGGCCACTGCGGGTACTCGTGCGGGTGCAGGCGCTCGCCGAGCCGCTTCCACCTCTCGCGGTGGGCGTGCACGTCGGCGAGCTTCGCCGACGACGCGGCCACGACCGCGTCGAGGCCCGCGAGCAGCGCCCGGCGCACCGATCGGGGCAGGGTGCGCAGCCGCGTCGGCTCCTGCAGGGTGACGTCACCGCCCACGAGTGCGCAGGCCAGGCGGAGCACGTCGGTGACCGTGTCCAGCAGCAGGCCCGCACCGGCCATCAGCCGGGCCTGGTTGACCACGGCGCGGTTCTCCCGTACGGGGATCTGCTCGGGCTGCGGCCCGTCGGCGCAGTGGGCGGCGAGGTCCCGCAGGTCGTGCAGGCCGTCCTCGCCCAGCGCGGTGCTGCCGGCGGCCAGGGCCAGGTAGAGGGAGGTGAGTTCGTCGTCGAGGGCCCCGCCCAGGTGCAGGACCGTCAGACGGTCCCCCGCCGCGGCGATGAGCTCGTCGTGGTGGGTGAGCATCCTGGCGTAGGTGTGCCGGTAGTTTCCGTACGACGGGAGGGTGAGCAGGTCCACCACCCCGGTGCTGAGCTGCTCCAGCGTGCTCGCGCGCGCCCCGTCGTCGGCGAGCGCCCCGGCGATGCACCGCATCCAGAAGTCGAAGGTGTCGGGCACGTTGGCCGGGAAGTCGATGAAGTACGCGTTGTGCCGGACGTGGTCGCCGACCATCTCGCGGACGGTGCCCAGGGTGCGTACGGCTGTCTCGACGACCGCGCCCTCGGCCAGCCCCGACAGGTGCTCGAGCAGCTCGGCCGAGAGCTTGAAGCCGACGGACATCAGCGCGGCGTCGAACTGCTGCGCCGCGACGGCGCCTTCCCCGGCGGGTCCGGTGGGGAGGGCGATGCGGTGGGTGTGTCGGATGAGCAGAGGGTCGAGTCGGTGCACCATTCCGGGATGATCCCAAGGCGGGGCGAGTGACCGCACCCGGTTTTCACGCGCCGACGGACGCCACCCGGGCCGTCCCGACCTCGCTATTAGGCTGCGACGATGGACCGAGCAACCGATATACCCGCGACCGTCTCTGTGCCCCTCGACCAGGCCCGGGTGAATGACTACGACGGCATCGCCGACGCGTACGCGGCGGAGAACGAGAACAGCCTCGTGAACGCCCACTACGAGCGGCCCGCGATGTTGGCCCTCGCCGCAGACGTGGCCGGCCGCCGGATCCTGGACGCCGGCTGCGGCTCGGGCCCCTTGTCCACCTCACTGCGCGATCGCGGTGCGGCCGTCACCGGCATCGACGCGAGCGCCGGGATGCTGGCGTTGGCAAGGCGGCGGCTCGGTGACGAGGCGGACCTGCGCCTGGCCGACCTGAACGACCGGCTGCCGTTCGCCGACGCGGAGTTCGACGACGTGGTCGCATCGCTGGTGCTGCACTATCTGGAGGACTGGGGGCCGGCGCTGGCCGAGTTCCATCGTGTGCTGAAGCCCGGCGGGCGGCTGATCGCATCGGTGGACCACCCCGTCGTGGCCTACACGTTCCACGATCCTCGGCCCGACTACTTCGCGACCACCAGCTATACCTTCGACTGGACGGTGGGCGGGCGGTCCGTGCCCATGAGGTTCTGGCGCAAGCCGCTGCACGCGATGACCGATGCCTTCACCACCGCCGGTTTCCGCCTGACCGCCATCGGTGAGCCGCTTCCCGACCCGGCCGCCCGTGAGCTGTTCCCCGACGCGTTCCCTGCCCTCTCGACCACGCCCACCTTCCTGTTCTTCGTCGTCGAGGTACCGCCGTCGGCCAGCGGATCCGAGTACCGGTCGGCCGACCGACCGGGGATACGCTGAAGCCATGTCAGCCCTGAACACCTCCGCACCACACTCCCTGCGCCTGGAGCCCGTCACCGCCTACAACTTCGACGCGGTCTGCGCGATACAGGTACGCCCCGAACAGGCCCACTTGGTCTCCCCCGTGGTGAAGTCACTCGCCGAGGCGTACGTGCACACCACCGCCGCCTGGCCCCGTGCCATCGTCGACGGCGACGAGGTCGTCGGATTCGCGATGGCCTTCCACGACTTCGTGTGGGACCCGGCCGTCGACCCCGACCACCGGCGCAGCGGGCTCTGGCGGCTCAACATCGACGCCCGCCACCAGGGCAAGGGGTACGGCCGCTTCGCCGTGCGCGCCGTGACCGAGGAGATCCGCGCCCGAGGCACCGACCACGCGTACGTCAGCTGGCACACCGGTGCGCACAGCCCCGAGCCGTTCTACCTCGGCCTCGGCTTCCTCCCCACCGGCGAACTCAGCGGCGACCAACGCGTCGCCCGGCTCGCGCTGAACTGAGCTGACCTGAGCTTGGCGGCCCCCGCGGGCCAGGCCGAGCTGCCGCCAGGTCGAAGGCCTTACTCGGCCGGGCCTCGGCCCCGCTGGGTTGAACTCCCCGCCACCGCCGGCCGCCCCGCCCGTGGCCGGTGGTGGCCGGGGACCGGCTCAGGTCATGGTCAGGCGGACGCCGGCGATGCGGTCCGCGGCGTCGAAGGCGACTTCCGCGCCCCCACCGCCCGGGAGGTCGGTGAGGATCCGGTCGCCGTCCTCCCGCCAGAGCAGTGCGTGGTACTCCAGGTAGCCCGTGACGACCCTGCGGGCCGAGCGGCCGATCAGGCCCGCGCCGGTGACCAGTTCCCTCGGCAGCGCGACCGTGTCCAGCGCCGCCCG
Organism: Streptomyces sp. NPDC097617; assembly: GCF_044761485.1. Lineage (NCBI taxonomy): Bacteria > Bacillati > Actinomycetota > Actinomycetes > Kitasatosporales > Streptomycetaceae > Streptomyces > Streptomyces sp. NPDC097617. The sequence goes on along the minus strand of NZ_JBIWCL010000024.1, from coordinate 102,778 downwards.
CGGGACCTGCGGGTCGTCCGGCAGGAAGTACACCTGCGTGTCCGGCCCCGCCGGAAGGCCCAGGTACCCGGGGGCCTCGGCCACGCCCATGCCCGCGAAGGCCAGTGTCTCCGCCGCCCTCCGGGGATCGGCGAAACCGGACAGGTCCACGACCTCCTCGGTGAACTCGGCGATCCCGTGGGCCCGTCCGTAGCGCTCGACGGCTCCGGTCAGCGCCACCACCTCGGTGTCGCGCAGCCCCGGGTTGGCCCAGCCCCACATCCAGGACCGCTCGTTGATGTCGTAGGTGCCGAGCACGGCGATCCGTAGCTCCAGGCCGCCCTGCCGGTACAGGCAGGACGGAAGATCGGCCGTCCAGGGACCTTCCGGCAGGAAGTCGGTCAGGACTTCCAGTTGTGCGGCGCCCCAGGCCGCGTGCCGTTCCGCCTCCAGGAGGAACGCGTCACTGAACTGTTCATTCACCATGGTCATGTCCACGACCCTAGTCACCCCGCGGGAGGATCTTCCTTCCGGGCCCCGGTGCTGAAACGATCGGCCCCGCCGCTCGGTGTGTCCTACCGTGGATGGGATGAACAACCTCCTCGCCAGGCCTCACCTCGGCCGCAGCCGTACTGCTGCTCGCGCCCTCTCCGGCGCACGCGGCCGTGCACCCCGCCCCGTACATCGCGAAGTCGGGACCGGACGCGACGGAGACCCCCGCGGACAGTTCCGTGGACGACGGCGAGATCCGGTGGACCGACAGGACCGGCTACGAAGACGCGTTCACCTGGGCCGTCACGAAGTGGCAGTACCCGGGCTCGCACATCAAGATCGTTGCGCGCACCGGCTGTTCACCTTCTCAGGACGTCGACGAGGCCAACTACCGCAAGCTGTGGGGCTGATGCACACGAAGTCAGGACGATCGGCGGACTGGTCGCCGGCTGCCTGATCGCCGCGGGGGCTGGGTCATGGCCGCAGGACGGGGTGAGGTGACGACGTCCGCGATCTGTGCGGCGGACCTGTCGACGGGGAGATTTCGTACGGAAGGCCGCCGTGGCGGACAGGTCCGAGACGGCCGTGCCCGCCGAGTGCGATGACGTGATCAGCCCCGACCGACCCGGCCCCCGGACGGAGTCGGGGGCCTTCATCCCTGGCCCCGGCCATCCGTCGGTGGGCCCGGTGTCGGGCTCGGCCAAGAGCACGACACGGTCGGTCTCGACGTCGAACACGTCGAGCCGCTCCTGGCCCGTCGGCGGTCGGCCAGGCTCGCAGGGCAGGGCATTCGGCGTCCGCCGGGCGGGACAGGACAGCGTCTGTCCGCGGCATGGGCAGGCCATCCGGCCGCCGCAACCCGGTGGGCGCCGCTCACGGGACCGGTCGGGGGGGGGCGGAAACTCCGTAGGCGCCGCGTCGCGGTGTCGGTATCGTCCGTCCGGTCCACCGACCCGAGTCGGCCCGCCGCAGCTGCGGGTCACGTGCAGAGAGTGACGCAGATGACCAGCCGGAAAGCAACCACGACCCTCTGGCGCCCCACCGGCCCCGAGGAGCTGGAGCTGGTCCGCGAGCTGGAGTGGCGTGCCTGGCCGCCCCGGCTGCCCGAGCAGCCGATCTTCTACCCGGTGCTCAACGAGGACTACGCGATCAGGATCGCCCGGGACTGGAACGTGAAGCACAGCGGTGTCGGCTTCGTCACCCGCTTCGACGTCGAGTCGGAGTTCCTGAGCCGGTATCCCGTCCAGCAGGCCGGCGGTCGGACGATCCTGGAGCTCTGGGTTCCGGCCGAGGAGCTCGATGACTTCAACGCCCACATCGTCGGCGAGATCCAGGTGGTCCACGAGTTCCGTTGAAGCGGCCCCGGCAGCCGGTACCCGGAGCCCGGCGAGCAGCGGCTGAACCCGATCATGACGGTGACCGAGTGAAACGAAGCAGAGGGGGGACGGACATACGGATCGTGTCCACCTCGCACACCCGCGGCCGGGGAGCTTCAACCACGCCGTGTTCGATGCCGTGGTGGAGGAGTTGCGCGGCCGGGGTTGCCGGGTCGTGGCGCACGACCTCTGCGCCGAGGGGTTCCCGCCGCCGCTGTAAGCCGAGGAGACCGGTACGGTCCGGTCGGCGCCGCGGGTCCCCGAGGCGCAGGTGGCGCTGCACCAGAGGAAGGTGGCCACGCTCGACGCGCTGGTGTTCGTCCACCCGAACCGGTGGGGCATGCCGCCCGCCGTCCTCGCGGGCTGGGTGCAGCGCGTCCCCGCGCCGGGCGGCGCGTACAAACTCGGTACCGCGGACGGGGAGCCGGAACCGCTCCTGAAGGCGTCCCGGGCGCTCGTCCTGAACACCTCCGATGCTCCGCTCGATCGCGAAGAGACGGAGTTCGGCGACCCGCTGCAGCGCATCGGGGCGGCGTGCGTCCTCCCGTACGCCGGGATCATCGACGTGCGACGCACCGTCTTGCGACGGTCACCGGTTCCTCCGGCGGGGAACGCGCGGGCTGGCTGCACCAGGCTCGCCGAGAGGCGGCCGCGCTCGTGGACTGAGCCCGCCGAAGCCGGTGCGCGGAACGCGGAAGTGGTCCGCGCGTCCGGACCCGCGTCGGCGCCGGTGCCGGTCGGCCTCCCCTCCGGTTGGCTCCGTTGCGAAGGCCGAGGGGGAAGCCGACCGTTCCCGAAAACCCGATCATGGTCAAACAATGTGATCATATGGCGGCATGACCACGAGGACTCTCCACCTGCTCTGTTCCGCCGCCCCGCCCGTCTTCGACATCGCCCACGTCATCGAGGACGCCCAGACCCGTGGCTGGGACGTGTGCCTCGGCCTCACCCCCACCGCCGCACACTGGCTGTCCGACAGCCTCGACGGACTCGCCGCCCTCACGGGCCACCCGGTCCGGTGGCAGTACAAGTTCCCCGGACAGCCCGACGTGTGGCCCGCCGCCGACGCCGTCCTCTTCGCGCCCGCCACCTTCAACACCGTCAACTCATGGGCCCTCGGGCTGACCAACAACCTCGTCGTCGGCCTCGCCGCCGAGGCGACCGGTGCGCGCAAGCCCGTCATCGCGATGCCGTGCACCAGCACCGCCCTGGCCACGCACCCCCAGTTCGAGATCTCCCTGAACACCTTGCGCACCGCCGGGGTCGAAGTCCTTGACGGCGATACCGGGTACACCGCGGACCCCGCCGACCCCGACGCCCCGCTCCACTTCCCGTGGGCCACCGCGCTCAACGCCCTCCAGCGCGTCTCCCAGCAGGCCTAGGACGGGCGTCAGCGCAGGTCGAGCCGCATCAGGACGCGGGGGTGCCCGGCCAGCGGCGCGGACGTCTTCGAAGTCCGTGGCCGGACGAACGCGGATGACCATGGTGTCACCATGCCACGGCGGGTGGGGCGGCGTCGTTGCGTCCTCCCCGCGTTGTCCCGGCGCATGTGGGAGCCGGCCATCTGGCTCACCCCGCTGACGCGAACGGTGGCCGTCCGGATCGCCTTCAGTACCGGTGGGGCCAGACGCTGACACGGCCGCGTGCGGCACGGACCTCCACCCACGAGCCATCGGCACCGTCCGGCGGCGACCCTGCCAGATCGAACAGGATCGACGCTCCGGCCACGTCCAAGAAGGCCGCGCCGTCCTCGGTGAGGCTCAGCCTCCCGCGGAAGACGATGTGGGGGCCGTCCTCCCGCACCTCGGGCGTGCAAGCGGCAGCCGCGCAGGTGTTCCCCGGCCAGGCGATGTCCTCGTCGACCGTCCACTCGATGTGGTGCTCCCCCACCGCTGCCCGACCGGCGCCGTGCTGCCAGCGGACCACGGCGCTTCCCGCCGCCGAACGCACCCGCACGGATGTGGGTTCCGCCGCGGGCTGCCGCACTGCTTCCAGCTGTACCAACACCCCGCCATCATCCACGGTCTCGCCCGCAATCGAATTCCGGGGGCCGATCCCCGAACCGGCCGGTTCCGGCCAACCTCCCTTCCCGCTGTGCCCGGGAGCCCCGCGGAACGCGAACACGATCAGCGGCCCCCGTTGGGGAGCCGGCGCGGCGAGGTCGGCCAGATCCGGCTGCTCCGCCCGCCGGCCTGCGCTGTACTCACTCCCTCCAGTTCCCGCGACCACGCAGCCGCCCCTCCGCACACCGCGGAGCCGGGCTTTCCCACCATGCGCCGCGAGCGGACGAACCGGCCTCCACGACAACCCAGTTGAAGGAGAAGCGATATGTCCGAGCAGCAGGCCGAGCAGCGCAAGAGCGCCGCCGCACCACCCGCCCCTCCCGAGTTCAGGTACACCTGGGGCCAGCACAACGAGACCATGGAGGCGCTGACGCTCGGGCAGATGGCGCGGCGCGTTCCGTCAGCCCTCCGGCAGACGGCGCGGCTCGCCCTCGCCGTCAACCGCACCGCGTTCCACGTACTGGTCACCGCCCAGATCCTCGGGGGTTTCTGTACCGCGGCGGCGCTCGCGGCGATCTCCCGGGCCATGGTTCCGCTCCTGGCGGGCGACGGTGTCCAGGAGCGGATCTCGGCCGCGGCCGGGCCCCTGGTCGTCGCCGCCGCGATGACCGCGCTCGGCGCGCTGGCCTCCATCACCTCGGGCAGCGCGGCCCGCCGCCTGAATCCCGGTATGGCCACCCTCGCCGATCTCGCCATGGTCGACGCCCACATGGACGTCGAACTCGCCGCCTACGACGCCCCCGACTTCACCGAGCGCTCCGAGGCGGCCGAGACCGGATCCGCCCGCTCCGCCATGCTGCTGCAGGACGCCCTCGGCTTCACCGGCGGTCTGATCGACATGCTCGCGGTGGCGTCCGTCCTCGCCGTCGTCCACCCCGTGCTGCTGCCCCTGCTCCTGCTGTCGGTGGTCCCCCGGGGCCTCGGTTCGGTCTACGCCGCCCGCCTCGACTACCGCCTCCACAACGAGACGATCGCCTCCCGCAACATCAAGCACATGATGCGCTGGCACCTGACCACCCCGAAGCTCGCCGACGAGCTGCGCGGCAACAGCATGCGGCCGCACGCCCACCAGTGGTACGCGGCGGTCTGCGCGCGCATCGACTCGCGGATGGTCAGCTCGGCGCCCCGCTACCTCACCGTGTACCTGATCGCCGCCTCCGCCTCGGGCGTCTTCGTCGTCGCGACCTACGGGGCCCTGGCCGGGCTGGTCATGGGCGGATACATGGCCATCGCCGCGGCCGGCACGGCGATCGTCGCCATGCGGACCTCGACGGCGGCCCTGTCACAGCTCGTCGTCTACGGGGCGGCGATGTTCCAGCACGCGCTCTACCTCGGCGACTACACCGCTTTCGTCGCCGAGGCCGCCGAGAAGTCCGGTCCGCGCGGACCGCAGGTGGTGGAGGGCGCTCCGGAGAAGATCCGGCTGGAGGAGGCCACGTACTCCTACCCGGGCAAGGACACGCCCGCGCTCGGGCCGGTCTCGTTGACCCTGTCCCGGGGCGAGGTGATCGCCGTCGTCGGGGAGAACGGTGCGGGGAAGTCCACACTGATCCGGTTGCTGACCTCGCTGACGGTTCCGACCTCCGGCACCGTCTCCTGGGACGGGGTCCCGACCTCCGACGCCGACCAGCGCACCGCCTGGCAGCACGTCGGCCTCGTCACCCAGTCCTACGGATACTGGCCCTTCTCCGCGCGGGAGAACATCACCCTCGGCCAGCCCGACCCTCGCGGTGAGGAAGCCGTCTGGGACGCCCTGGACGCGGTCGGCATGCGGACGACCGTCGAGGAGTTCCCGAACGGCCTGGACACCCTGCTGGCCCGCTCGGTCTGGGGCGGGCACGAGCCCTCCGGCGGCCAGTGGCAGCGCCTGGCCTGCGGGCGGGCGTTCCACCGGAAGCCGGGCCTGCTGGTCATGGACGAGCCGACGTCGGCCATGGACCCGCGCGGCGAGCACATGGTGTTCTCCGGCCTGCGGGACATGCGCGACGACCGGATCACGGTGATCGTGACGCACCGGATGGAGAACTGCCGCCTCGCCGACCGGATCATCGTGCTCGACGCGGGACGGATCACGGAGCAGGGCAGCTACGAGGAACTGGTGCGGCTGGACGGCTCCTTCGCCGAGCTCGTACGCCTCTCGCAGGACCGGTAGCGGGCCGCACCTGCCGTGGGTGCGCTCACCGACGGGGTCGCGGCGGCACCGGCCGGCCGCCGCGACCCCGGAGCGGGCGCCGGCAGCCCCGTCAGCCGTGCTGGTGCTGTTCGGGGAGCCGGCTGTCCGGGTGCGCCCACAGCATGGTCTTGTCGTTGGCGCGCGAATACCCGGTGAGGGTGAGCTCGGTGCCGGGTATGCGCCAGGTCTTCCACTGGCGGAACGGGTGTCCCTGCTCCAGTCGTTCGGGGTGGGCGGGCGTCCGCGAGGGGGCCGGCGTCATCGGTGCCTCCGGGGGACGGCCGTGATCGCGTGAGGTGCGCGAGGGCCCGATCGTAGCGGGCGGTGCCCCGGGGCGGCTCGCGGATTTCCGGGCCCCGGCCGCCTTGCGCAGCCGCCTCACGGATGATCACCGAGCGTGTCGGGTGAGGCACACGGGGCGCTTGCGGCAGCGCTTGCGGCGACCGCCGTTTCCGCCCCTCCCAATGCGCCGGAACCGGTGGACGGCCGCTCCCCGAGCGGCCGAAGATGAGCGCGGCCCGCGCTCGGTGGGCCGTGAAGGGAGTGCCATGACGACGTCTCCGGTGGCCGGCAGGCCCGCTCCACCACCGAGCACCGCCCGGGAGGTACCGGACAAGGGCAAGTGGGCCGTCAAACCGCTGAACGACGGCAAGGCCGCCTACACGCTGCCCACCGAGTGGAAGAGCGGCGCACTCCACCACAAGATCGCCAAGGAGCGTCTCAGCTCGATCGCCGAACAGGTCACCCCGGCCTGGAACTCGAAGAACACGCAGATCCAGGCAGCCGCGAAGGGGTTCTGGAATCTGTGCTGGGCGGTGGCCGGTGAGGGCGTCGCCCAGGCCGTGGCGATGGCGGGCCCCGGCGGCAGCCCCAATCCGCACCGCTTACTGTGGAACCTGCCGCTGATGGTGTCCCTGGGCCCGCAGAGTCCGGCCAACGACCCGGGCATGAACTTCGACCCCGACACCGAGCCGATGCCGGACGGCCCGGGCACGCGCAGGATGGACGCCGTGTCCCTGGCGCTCAAGGACCTGGAGAACGCCTGGCTCAGCGCCGCCGGGGCGGACAACGGCCGCGGCGTGTACGACGCCGCGCTGTGGACCACCCTGCAGCGGCACCTGCAGACCGCGCACACCGCCGCCGAACGGGTCGACCGCGACGAGCGGGTGCTGTACCCGCCGCTGCGCGAGCAGTGGGTGTACGACTCCACGACCAAGCAGAACCTCCGCAAGGGGCTGACGCCGTTCCCGACGCTCGCGCAGGGGCGGCTCCTCTTCGCGCAGGCACGCGTGAACGCGCCGTCGATCGCGGCGTACGCCGACTCCGCGAACGCCGCCGCGAACGCCACGGTCCGGGGCACGGTGAGCGGGCGGCAGGTCACCCTGACGCTGACCGCGGCCGAGGAGAACGTGCACCACGTCTGCGTGCGCCACACGCTCACGTTCTTCGACTTCACGGAAGCCTCCCGGCCCCGGCCCATCAACACCTTCTGGCCGGATGTGCGCACCTTCGCCGACGCCACCGCTCTCACCGCGACGCTGCTGCCGGGCATCGCCCGCAGCTGCCTGCGGGAACTTGACCGCGAGCTGGGCAACGTGGCCAAGACGGCCGACTGGCTCGACGAGGTCCTGGAGATCTCCAGCGCGGACGTCGACGGCCGGCTCGTCTTCTACAACGTGCAATTCACCGATGTGGCGGGCACGGATGCGGCTCCCGTCGTCCAGGCGGTCATCGAGTCGTTCGCACCGGACGGCCCGGACGGCCCGGGCTTCACCCGCGGGGACCTGGACCTCATCGCCAAGCAGCTGTGACGCCGGCCCGCCGGGGTGCCTCCCGGCGGGCTCGCAGCAGGACCGCACCCGCGAGGGTCCCGGGCGGCGGACGGCAGCAGGGCGGGCCGCTGCGGCACGGGCGACGGCGGTGCGGGCGACGGCGGTGCGGGTGACGACAGCGCCGTACCCTGAACCCCGTGCCGCCCTCCCGCCTCCACCGTGTCGCCGTCCTCGTCCTCGAGGGCGCGAAGCCCCTCGACGTCGGTATCCCCGCGCAGGTGTTCACGACCCGCGCGAGCATGCCGTACGAGGTGCGGGTGTGCGGGGCGGCTCCCGGTCTCGTGACCGGCGGCGACGGGCTCTCGTACCACGTCACGCACGGGCTGGACGCGCTCGACTGGGCCGACATCGTCTTCGTCCCCGGCTACCGGTTCCCCGACCGCGAGGACCCGCCGCGGGCCGTGATCGACGCGCTGATCGCCGCCCACGACCGGGGCGCGCGACTCGCGGCCATCTCGACGGGCGCCTTCGCGCTCGCCGCAACGGGCCTGCTGGACGGCAAGCGCGCCACGACCCACTGGCACTACGCCCGGGCCCTGGAGGCGAAACATCCGCGCATCCGCCTCGACGAGAACGTCCTGTTCGTCGACGAGGGCAGCGTCCTGACATCGGCCGGCGCCGCCTCGGGCATCGACCTCTGCCTGCACATCCTGCGCCGCGACCTCGGTGTGGCCGCCTCCAACCACGCCGCCCGGCGGCTGGTCGCGGCCCCGTACCGCAGCGGCGGCCAGGCGCAGTACGTGCCGCGCAGCGTGCCGGAGCCGCTCGGGGAGCGGTTCGCCGCCACCCGTGAGTGGGCGCTGCACCGGCTCGGCGAGACCCTCACCCTGGAGGCGCTTGCCCTGCACGCGGGCGTCTCGCCCCGTACGTTCTCGCGCCGCTTCGCCGAGGACACCGGCTACACGCCGATGCAGTGGGTCATGCGCGCCCGGATCGACGTAGCCCGTGAGCTGCTGGAGCGTTCGGAGCGCAGTGTCGAGCAGATCGCCGACGATGTCGGGCTCGGCACCGGCGCGAATCTGCGCCTGCACTTCCACCGCATCCTGGGCACCACGCCGACGGAGTACCGGCGCACCTTCACCCAGGGCGCATAACCCCTGGTCGGCCCGGGAAGGACCGATCCCACAGGCTGTGGCGAGATCCTTACGAACCATGGCGATCTCGCCGCTGTCGGAGGCGCGGAGCGGGAGCGAACCTGATGGCGAACGAAAGGGACATCGCTCATGACTCGCATTGCCATCAACGGATTCGGCCGCATCGGCCGCAACGTGCTGCGCGCGCTCCTGGAGCGCGACACCGACCTCGAGGTCGTCGCCGTCAACGACCTGACGGAGCCGGCCACCCTCGCGCGACTGCTCGCCTACGACACCACCTCGGGGCGGCTCGGCCGCCCGGTGACCGTCGAGGGCAACGTGCTCGTCGTCGACGGCCACCGCATCACGGTGCTCGCCGAGCGCGAGCCGGAGCAGCTGCCGTGGGCCGAGCTCGGTGTCGACCTCGTCCTGGAGGCGACCGGCCGTTTCACCTCGGCCGAGGCCGCCCGTGGCCACATCACGGCGGGTGCGCGGAAGGTACTGGTCAGCGCGCCGTCCGACGGCGCCGATGTCACGCTGGCCTACGGTGTCAACACCGACGCCTACGACCCGGCGCTGCACACGATCGTCTCGAACGCGTCCTGCACGACCAACGCGCTGGCCCCGCTGGCCGCCGTACTGGACGAGCTCGCCGGCATCGAGCACGGCTTCATGACCACGGTGCACGCCTACACGCAGGAGCAGAACCTGCAGGACGGCCCGCACCGCGACCCGCGCCGCGCCCGCGCCGCCGGCGTCAACATCGTGCCGACCTCGACCGGAGCCGCGAAGGCGATCGGCCTGGTGCTGCCCCAGCTCGAGGGCAAGCTGTCGGGCGACTCGATCCGCGTGCCGGTCCCGGTGGGCTCGATCGTCGAGCTCAACACCACGGTCGCCCGCGAGGTGACGCGCGAGGAGATCCTCGAGGCGTACCGCGCCGCGGCGCAGGGACCGCTGGCCGGCGTGCTCGAGTACTCCGACGACCCGCTCGTGTCCTCCGACATCACGGGCAACCCCGCCTCGTCGATCTTCGACTCGGAGCTCACGCGCGTCGACGGCCGCCACGTCAAGGTGGTCGCCTGGTACGACAACGAGTGGGGCTTCTCGAACCGCGTGATCGACACCCTCACCCTGCTCGCCGCGGGCTGAACCGCAGATCGAGCCGCAGGTTGAGCCGCGGCACCGGGCCGGAAAAGCCTCCCGGTGCGGCGGCTCAGAGGTTTTCCCGGACTCTGCGCCAGAAGTTCTCGCGCACGTCCCTGATCCAGTGGCGGGTGTTGCAGTGCAGCTTGCGCACCACCGGGAAGGGCTGCGGTACGGGACGCCCGCACCACTGGCACGGCTTCGTGCGGCGGCGTGCGGGCGGGCCCGGCGCCCGCGTGCGGTTGGTCTCGGTCATGGACCCAGTGAATCGACCGGCCGCGCGCGGCGCCTCGGCGTACCCACTCAGCCGCCCTGTGCTTCGTACTCATACGACCCGCCGCCGGTTCACCGCATACGGGGAAGCCGCAGGCTGAGCAGGACGGTCAGCCCGATGAGGCCGAGCTGTACGAGCAGGGTCGTCGACACCGCCTCGCGCACGCCCGCCTTCGGGGCCAGGGCGAGGAAGAGGCTGCCGAGCGTGGCGACGCCGATCGCCACGGCGGACCTGGCGGAGCCCGCGTGGACGACGCTGCTGGCCCGGATGGAGGGGGCGTCGGCGGAGTTCCGGGCGGCGTGGGCGCGCCATGAGGTGGTCGGCGGGCAGGTCTCGAAGGCGAAGTACATCCGCAACGCTCACGTGGGCATGCTGCACCTGGAGCACACCAACCTGTGGCTCGGCCCGAGGACCGGGCCGCGGCTCGTGACCTACGTACCGCTGGACCGCGAGACCCGGGAGCGGCTGGAGGCGTTGGCGGAACTGGCCGGAGCCGGGGTTCCCGTGACGGTCTGAAGGATCGGACCGACGGGAAGCGGCGACGCCTGCGCGCGGTATCTCGGGCTTGCGTGAACAGCCCGACGAGGAGCGCTCCGGGCTGCTTAGGCGAAGGGGCCTTCCGCCATGAATCGGCGCAGGTGGTGGGCGAACGTCTCGGCCTCGCCCGGCGGCCACGAGGCCAGGCTCGCCGTGATGCGGGCGGCCAGCCGCGCGCGGAGCTCGGTCACGGCGAGCTGTCCCTCCTCGGTCAGGACGAGGAGGTGGGCACGCCGGTCGGCGGGGTCCGGCTCGCGGCGGACGAGGCCGGCGGCCTCCAGCCGGGAGGCCCGGCGGGTGACGCCCGAGCGGTCGAGCCCCGCGACCTGGGCCAGGTCGGCCGCACTGCGGGGGCCGGTCCGGGCCAGGGCGCTGAGCACGGGGTACGTCAGTTCGTCCACCGCCTCCCCCATGCCGTCCGTGAGCTGCTGGTGCAGGTGCGTGCGGGTCGTGCGCCTGAGCAGGATGCCCAGCGCGTCCGCGATCTCGTGCCCGATCTCGTTGTCCACGGAAAAAGAATAGCGTGCGTTGCGCACGCATCGGTGTTACGGTGACGAAAGAGCGTGCGCAGCGCACGCACTGCCGGTCATCACCTCGTACCGAAAGGCAGTCCCATGACGCGCACCGGTATCACCGCCGCCCTCACCGACCTGCTCCTCAAGCGCGACCTCACCGTCGAGGAAGCCGCCGACCTCCACTTCGCTCCGGAGTACCGCCAGCGCACGGACGGGGAGTGGGCCGACCGGGCAAGCTTCATCGAGCACATCACCCACCTGCGCGGCGTCGTCGAGTCCGGGCGCGTCGAGGTGCACGAGGAGCTGTACGACGGCAGCACGTACGCCGACCGGCACACCATGTACATCACGAAGACGGACGGTTCGACGGTGCGCATGGAGGTCTACCTGTTCGGCGAGTTCGCCGCCGACGGCCGCTTCAGCCGCATCGAGGAGACCACTCTGATGCTCCAGGGCTCCGACGCCGACCGCGACCTCGGCAGCGCCCGCTAGCTCGCCCTTTCGCCCCGGACCGTACCCGGCGGCGGCGCTGAGCGGGTCAGGGGCGGGAGCGCAGGGGGTGGTCCGCGGGGACCTCCACCAGGGCGATGCGGACGCCGTCGGGGTCGGCGATCCACATCTCGATCAGACCCCACGGTTCGCGTCGGGGAGGTCGCCGCACCTCGGCGCCCCGACCGCGCAGTTCCTCGTACGCCGCCTCGACGTCCGCGACCTGGAGCCACAGCCGCAGACCGGGCGCCGGCGGCTCGTCGGCGCGGCCCGACACCTCAAGGAAGCCGCCGCCGAGGAAGTAGACCGTGCCGCGTTCGGGGCCGGTGCCGAACTGGCGGTAGACGGCCAGCCCCAGGGTGTCGCCGTAGAAGGCGCGCGAGCGTTCGGGATCCGTGGGTCGCAGCAGCGTCCTGCTGCCCAGTACGTGCACCATGGCCCCACCTTCCCTCACTCACCGTCCGGCCGGGGCCGCTTCCACGGCTTCCAGCTCCTGCGGCGGCTGCGGGTGTGCTGGTCGAGTTCCTCCAAGAGCCGCTGGGAGCGCTTGTCCACGCCCAGCTCGTCGAGGACCCGGTCGATCTCGGTGAGCAGCGCGCCGCGCAGTTGCCAGTGCGCAGGATCCTCGCGGGCGGAGGCCAGTAGCAGGTCCGCGAGCCGGTCCCGGTAGGCCCGGGCGACGGCGAGTTCCCCCGTCAGGCGGGCCTCCGCCTCCTCCGCGTTGGCGCTGACCTGCGCGGTGATCAGCTGGGCGAAGCTCTCCACCGCGATGGCAGTGTGGCGCAGCACCTGCCGCAGCGCGGCCGCGGTGCCCGCGTCGAAGAGCGGGCCGTCGGGGCGGGCCTTCGCCAGGTCGGTCAGGGTCCGGCAGGCCACGCGGAGCACCACCGCGCAGATCTCCAGGGTGTCCAGGCCGGTGCGCAGCACCAGCCGGAAGAGCAGCCCCTCCTTGACCCGCGGATTGAGCCTGAGGCTGTCCTCGGCCTGCCGGAGGGCGGCGTCGACCTGGGCGATGTCGTTGTCGAGGCGGCGCGCCTCGTGCAGCCGGGCCGCGGCCTGTGCGACCCGGGCCGGGCCGGCGGGATCCTCTCCGAGGTGGTCGAGCAGCCGGCTCATGCGCTGGGCGAGGTCGGTGATCGCGGCGCCCGCGGGGCCGACCCAGAGCGGTGGGGCCAGCAGCAGGTTGACGAGCAGCCCGACCACCGCCCCGATGATCGTCTCCAGGACCCGGTCCCAGGCGGTGTCGGTGACCTGGGTGACGCCGAGGACGAGCATGGCGCTGATGGCGACCTCGGGGACGAACTCGTCCACGCGCACCAGGTGGCCCACGACGAGGGAGGCGAGGATCAGCAGGCCGAGGCTCCACCAGGTCAGACCCACCAGGGCGCTGAAGCCGATCGCGATCAGCACGCCGACGACCACCGAGTTCACCCGGCGGATGCTGGTGGTCAGCGTGGAGTACAGGGTGACCTGGACGACGAGCAGGGCGGTCAGTGGTGCGGTCAGCGGGTTCGGCTCGCTGCTCAGGCGGAGCGCGACGACGTAGCTGATGACGGCCGCGGCGGTGGAACGCAGGGCCTGGACGGCGACCGGCTCGCGGCGGCGGCGTGCGAAACGGGTGGCCAGGCTGGTGATCGTTTCCGTCATGCGGGGCGCCTTCCCGCTGCTGGGCCGGATGACGCATGGCGTGGCCGCCGGGGTTCGTGGGATTGAGGATGGTGGTGCGAGGAGGGTGACCGGGCCGTTCGCGGGTATGCGGAGGGTGTCCGGATTCCCTGTCCATGAGATCTGCGAGGGAGCGGCAGCCATGAGCGGTATGGAGAGCAAGCGTCAGAAGCCGGGAACGGGTCGTGAGGAGCAGGTGCAGGAGCACCCCGGTCCGGACCCGGTCCACCCGGAGGCCAGCAAGCGGGTCAGTGGCAAGACCCCGGAGGAACTGAGGCGGCTGCAGGAGCGGAAGACGACCCGAACGGGCGACGACGACGCGGAGTAACGGCGTCCGGCCGTAGACCGGGACGGAGCAGGGGCAGGGACCGTCGGCGGGGCTCTACGAGCCCTCGTCGTAGGTCCCCGCCTCGATTTCCAGGGCGAGCTCCTGGAGGACCCCGATCGAGGAGATGTCCGTCCGCCCGCTGTCGTGCGCCATCGCGAGGCTGGTGAACGCCAGGCTGAAGCCGGAGACCATCGTGTGCAGGGCCGGGCCGAGTGCCTCCGCCACGAGAGCGGCGACCTGCTGCGGGGACGCGTCGGCCGGTACCCGGATCGACGGCAGCATTTCGTTCAGGAGCAGGGTGGCCACTCCGGCCGTCGGTTCCGGGAGGTCGCCTTCCCCGACGCCCTCCCCGGCCTCGGCGGCCCGGCGGATGTCCTGAGCGTCAGTGAGGATGCCGATGACCCGCTTGAGTACCTCTGCGCGTTCCATCTGCGGAGCGTAGCTCCGCGCCCCGGATCCCGGGCGGCAAAAAAGAAAGGGCAAGGAGGTAACCGCTCCTTGCCACTTTCAACATATAGCGCGCGGGGGGCCTTGCGGCAAGACCCCTGCCCGGCTGCACAATCTGCGTTCGAAGCAGGCCCACGGCTCGCTCCCACGCGGCGTGGGAGGCCGAAGTCCGGCGCGATGCGGTGTGTGGACCATAGGGGATCTTGTTGATGGACGTGGTGATCGTCGGCGGCGGGCCGACCGGCCTGATGCTGGCCGCCGCGTTGCGGCTGCACGGCGTGCGGACGCTCGTGCTGGAGAAGGAGCCGGAGCCGCCCCGGTACGTCCGCGCGCTCGGCCTGCACGGGCGCATTATCGAGGTGATGGCCCAGCGGGGGCTGCTGGAGCGGTTCCTCGCGCACGGTAAGGCAGAGTGCTGCTGGCCGGCGACGCGGCGCACATCCACCCGCCGACCGGCGGGCAGGGCCTCAACCTCGGGATCCAGGACGCCTTCAACCTCGGCTGGAAACTGGCCGCCGAGGTGGCCGGCTGGGCGCCGCAGGGGCTGCTCGACAGCTACGAGGCCGAACGGCACGCGGTGGCCGCCGACGTGCTGGACAACACCCGCGCGCAGATGGAGCTGATGTCCACGGAGCCGCGGGACGGCGCCCTGCACCGCACAGCGGCTTGCTCACCTTTCGGTAACTCTTGCTCAGGTCCGCATATCGCATGGGCTGTTCTATGCCGGTTTGGCGCCGGGGGGCGGCGCTAGGTTCTGCATCACGCCGGCCGTTTTCGGCCAGCGCCGCAAGGGCTCGAACCGGCAGAACGCCTTTCGGATCCCTCCCCCCGCTCCTGGACCCACGGAGAAACACATGGCAGCCAAGCAGCGGCCGCGACCGGTACGGCCCGTGCGGCGGTTGTCCGTCGGCTGGTCGATCGTCCTCGCCTTCGATCTCGTGGGCACCCTCCTGGCGTCCCTCGGCCTCTGCGGGGTCGGCCTGCTGCTGCCCGAGATCGTCGAGGACCGGGTTCCGGCCATCGGGCCTCTGTCCCGCGGGGCTCTTGTCCTCTTCGCGGCCGCCCTCGCGCTGATCTCGTCCCTCGCCGTGACGGCGACCCTGCTCGCCCGGGCCGGAGCCGACCGCTCCCGGCGCCGCGCACTGCGTCTCTCGGCCGCCCGCCTCGCGCTGCTGGTGCTCGCCGCGGCTGCCTTCGTCGCGTACGGCGTCGTCATGATCGAACGCGCCTGACGGGCCTACGCGCCGTCAGCCCGCACCGCCGGAGCGGTCGTCCCGCACCGGATCGGGGGCGGGACGTGTAGGCGCGACGGCGTGGGGCAGGCGCGCCGTGACGGACACGGATCGATCAAGGGAGCTGTTTCCCCCATGTCAGAGAACGTCTGGGGCTACCACCTCACCGTTGGCCGCCTCACGGATGTGGACCTGTCCGGCTTCAAGGTGGAGGCGACGGACGGCGCCATCGGAAAGGTCGACAAGCACTCCGACGAGGCCGGCTCCGCCTACCTGGTCGTGGACACCGGCCCGTGGATCTTCGGCAGGGAGGTCCTCCTCCCGGCTGGCACCGTCACCGGTATCGACGTGGAGGAAGAGAAGATCCAGGTCGGGCTGACGAAGGAGCAGATCAAGAACGCTCCCGCGTTCGTCCGGGACGTCCACCTCCAGGACACGGACTACCGGCAGCTGCTCGGCGGCTACTACGGCATCATCCCGCCCCGGTGGCTGTGACCAGCGGCCCGACCCGCGGCCCGACCCGCGGCCCGACCCCCGTGACCCTGTGCCCTCCGGCGGTCACCATCGTCTCCGAGCTGACCGCCGCGACCGGCGTCAGCGCTGTGCGGGTGGTCGGGGTGCGGCCGGGAGAGGGACATGGCCATGTCGACGTAGTGGCTGCCCGCCGCCAGCGCGGCGTTGAACAGCGGCAGCACGAACCGCGGGTCGGTGGCGTTCATCAGGACGTCGCATCCGCGCTCGGTGAGCAGGATCGTGACCGCGGCCTCGTCGGAGGCGTCGACGCGGCAGGCGCTGAAGCGCTGCTCCTCACCGCCGAGGGCCGCGACGGCGGCCTCGGCGCGAGCCAGGTCGTAGTCGGCGACGACGAAGTGGTCGAAGAAGCCGCGGCGGGGCGGACAGAGGTGAGACCCGAGCGCGCGGCAACCGAAGTGTGCCCCTGCTTTCGAGTCCGGTCACCGGCTCGATCGTCACGCCGTCCCTCCCTTCCGGTACTGCCGCAGTAAATCCGGTATCTACTGCGGTAGTTGTGAATACTTCTCCGCGATCGAGGACCGCCCGAATGCGTTTCTGCTGTGCGGGCTTGAGGGGAGGGGAGTGGACTGTCAGTGCCCGGGGCCAGCATGCTTGCCTGGGTCATGCCCCGGCTCCTCCGTCACGGGCAGGCACTCGGCGAGCAGGTCGACGACGTCGCGCCAGGCTCGCTGCGCGTGCCGTGGGTGGTAGCCGACGCCGGGGACCACGGGGTGGCCGACCGGCGGGTGGTGGAAGGCGTGCAAGGCGCCGCCGTAGACCGTGAGGCGCCAGTCGACGCCCGCGGCCTGCATCTCAGCAGTGAACGCGTTCCGTTGCGCGGGCGGCATGATCGGGTCTTCCGACCCGACCCCGGCCCACACCGGGCAGCGAATGCGCGCCGCCTCGCCCGGTCGGCCCGTGGTCAGTGCGTTGACTGTCCCGATCGCGCGCAGGCTGACGCCGCCGCGCCCGAGTTCCAGCCCGACGGCGCCCCCCGTGCCATAGCCGACGGCGGCGATCCGGTCGGGGTCGGTCCGCGGTTCGGTGCACAACACATCGAGCGCCGCATGGCCGATGCCCCGCATCCGCTCGGGATCAGCGAGCAGCGGCAGGCAACGGGCCAGCATCTCCTCGGGGTCGCCCAAATAGCGCCCGCCATGAAGGTCGAAGGCCAGCGCTATATATCCCAGCTCGGCGAGAGCATCGGCCCGGCGGCGCTCGACGTCGCTGAGCCCCATGCCCTCCGGTCCGAGCAGCACCGCGGGCCGGCGGTCGACACCGGCCGGGAGCGCGAGGTGCCCGATCATCGTCAAACCGTCGGCCGGGTACTCGACCGTACGCGTCGTAATCGTCGTCATGAGACTGGACTGTAGTGATCGTCGAGCCCGGTCCGGCCGGTGTTCTGCCGCTGGCAGAACAGCGCGGGTATCCCTCTGAAATACGGCGAGGGCCGCAACCCCACGGCACCACTGCGATGTGGATCCACGACCGCCTCGAACGCCCTCGGCCTGGAGCTGGAAGACCCCGGCTTCCACCACGGCGCTGTCCCACTTCCGCGACCGGCTCGCCGAGAGCGACCGCGCCGACCGGCTGCTGGGCCTGGCACTGACCCGGATCCGGCGGGCCGGCCTGCTCAAGGGGCGCGCCGCCCGCGCAGTCCACCATTTACATAAACGATGAATATAAAAATGCTATGCTTTGAGCGTGAGTCGTCAAGACACCTCTCCCGGCGCGTCCGCCGCCATCGGGGCAGCCCTCTACGGCCTGGCCACCAAGGCCGCGAGACGCCTGCCCCGGGACATGAGCCTGACATCCGCTGCCACCCTGGCCACCCTGGACCGGACCGGCCCGCGGCGCATCACCGATCTGGCCGCGGTCGAGGGCGTCACCCAGCCCGCGATGACCGCCCTGGTCCGGGTGTTGGAGGAGTCCGGCCTGGTCGAGCGGCGGGGCGACGCGTCCGACAAGCGGGTCACGCTGGTGTGCCCGACCGAGGCCGGCGCCTCCTACGTCCGGACGCGGCGCCAGGCGGGCATCCACGCGTTCGAGCGGTTGATCGGCGAGCTCACCGGCGACGAGGTCGAGGCGCTGGTGGCGGCCCTTCCGGCGCTGAAGCATCTGGCAGAGCTCGAAAGCCAGGACCGCGAAGGGCCGAAGCGGTGACCGGGCAGCCGGTCGGCGGAGTCGCGGTGAAGGCGTACCCGGTGGCGCGTTCCGAGGCGCGGCTGCTGGTCCCCGCCCTGATGTTCGTCGCTCTGGTCGTGGCGGCGGTCGCCAGCCTAGGGACGCCGCTCATCACCAGCGTGGCGACCTCGTTCCACGTCTCGCTCGGCAGCGCGCAGTGGACGCTGACCGTCGCGCTGCTCAGCGGCGCCGTCGCCACGCCGGTCCTGGGCCGGCTCGGAGCCGGCCGGCACCGGCGGGCCACGATCCTCGCCACGCTGGCGGTCGTCGTCGCCGGCAGCGTGCTCACCGTGCTGCCGCTGCCGTTCGCGTGGCTGCTGGCCGGCAGGGCGGCCCAGGGCGTCGGGCTCGGGTTGACGGCGCTGATGATGGGCGTGGCCCGGGACCACCTCCCCGAGGAGCGCAGCGCGGCCGTGATCGCCCTGATCTCGGTGGTCTCGATCATCGGGGCCGGCGTCGGCTACCCGCTGGCCGCACTGCTCGCCGAGCTCGGCGGGGTACGGGCCGCCTACGGCCTCGGCCTGGTCGTCACCGCCGCCGCCCTCCTGACCGCGTGGCGCTCCATGCCCGAAGCCCCCGAAGGCCGCTCCGCCCACGTGAACGTGGCAGGCGCGGTCGTCCTGGCCGCTGCGCTGCTCCTGGTGCTGTTCCTCGCCGGCGAACGGAATCTGTGGACCCGGCACCTCGCCGTGGCGGCGGGCCTCGCCGTCGTCGCGGTGGTGCTGCTCTGCGTCTTGGCCGTCATCGAGCTGCGCAGCACGACGCCCCTGGTCGGTGTGCGGGCAGTGCGGCACCCTGCGGTCGCCGGGGCGAACCTCGCCATGTTCGTCGGCGGGATCGGCATGTACCTCCTGCTCACGCTCATCACCCGGTACGCGCAGACGCCGCACGGCGCCGGCTACGGCTTCGGGCTGACGACCGTCGTCGCCGGGCTGGTCCTCATCCCGTTCTCGGTGCTGGGGTTCGTCGCCGGCAAGCTCACGCCGCGGGTCCGGACACGGATCGCCGACCCCCTGCTCCTGGCCGGCAGCGCCGTCGTGGTCGGCGGCGGGTTCGCCCTGTTCGCGGCGGCCCGGTCGGACCTGGCCGAACTGTTCGCGGCGATGGGCGTGCTCGGCTTCGGCGTCGGCGGCTTCTCAGCCGCGATACCCGGCGTCATCCTGGCCGTCACCCCCAAGAGCGAGATGTCGAGCGCCATGAGCTTCAACTACGTCGTCCGCAGCGTCGGGTACTCCCTGGGCAGCGCCATCGGCGGCCTGATCCTCGCCGCGGGCACCGGCCCCGGCCACCTCTTCCCCGACGACAGCGCCTACACCACCGCGGCGCTGGTCGGCATCGGCGCCATGGCGATCACGACGCTGACAGGCCTCGCTCTCGCCCGCCGACGCTCGTCCGAGACCAACCCGTAAGTCAGATGCACTCATCCCAACACTGGAGGTTCCATGCCCAAGGGCTACTGGGTCAGCGCCTACCGCACCATTTCAGACCCTGAGAAGCTGGCTGCTTACAACAAGCTGGCCGCTCCGGCCGTCAAAGCCGGGGGCGGTCGGGTCCTCGTCCGTGGCAGTCGGGTCGTGGCGCATGACGCCGGAATCGCCGAGCGCACCGTGCTGATCGAGTTCGACAGCTTCGAGCAGGCCGTCGCGGCGCACGAGAGTGCGGCGTACCAGGAGGCGCTGGTCGCCCTCTCCGACGGCGTCGAGCGCGACTTCCGCATCGTCGAAGGCATCGACTGACCGAGGTCCAGTCGGAGCAGGGCTTTGAACCTCATCGCCCTTTCCTCCTCGATGGGGTCGTTGTCGGCAATGACACCGCGGTTGCCGAAGCCAATCCACGCATGCGCGGTGATCAGCCGCTTGAACCGCGGATACGCGGCCCGTTCAACCGATGTCACAACCCACCCCAGGCCCCAGACGTCGCTCAACATCACCACCAGCGACACTGAGCGAAATGGGTGACGGCCGACGGCGTACCGTACCGCGCGACACCGCCCGGTTCCTGCTGACCGATCCCCCGCTGCCGGGGCCGCCCGGTTGCCGTACGCGCCGGTGGCCACGCCATGACGCGGGCGATCCGCTGGGCGCTGCCCCCGGCTCCCCCGCCCGCACCGCCCGCGCATCCGTCCGGGTGAGGAGCGTCCTCAGAGCTGCATGATCCCCGGGGTGGAGCCGGGCGTGAAATCCCCCATGCCCGGGCCCGAGAGGGCGAAGAGGGAATCTCCTACCTATCAAGCGGACGGCCGGTCCGACGGTGGGCGGACCAACGGCGGGCGTGCCGGGCAGGCAGGCGGCCGGCCGGAGCGGGCTACGGCCGGGTGGCGGTCACGAAGTAGTAGTCCAGGATCCGCTGCTCCCAGGCGGCGAGGAAGTTCCGGGGCCAGGTGCCCGGCTCCCACAGGCGGGCGAGCCAGCGGTCCCAGCCCGGCCAGACCTGCGGGCCGATGGAAGCGACCCTGACGTCGGCGAAACCGGCCTCGACGAGGGCGTCGGCGAGCCGGGACACGGGCCGGGCGATGTCCAGACCGCTCGCGAACGAGTCGAGCAGCGCGGCCAGCCGCTCCGCGGGCTCGTGCGCACCGCCGACACTGAAGAAGCTGGTGACCGCCACCTTGCCGCCGGGGCGTAGGACCCGCGCCGCCTCCCGGGCGAAGGAGGGCAGGTCGGGGAAGTGCTGGGCCGCCTCGACACTGTACAGGCAGTCGAACTCCGCGTCGTCGAGCGGCAGTTGCTCGGCCGCTCCGAGGACGAAGCGCAGCCGGTGCGGCTGCGTCGCGAGGAGCGGTGAGTTGGCCTCGCGGGCCCGCTGGAGCTGCTGGGGGTGGATGTCCACCCCGGTGACGGCCGCGGGACCGTACTCCTCCAGCGCGAGGGCGCATCCGAGGCCGAGACCGCAGCCGACCTCGACGGCGCGGCCGCCCGCGGGGGCCACCGCGTCCAGGACGTGCCGGTAGAGGTCCTGTTCGCTGCGGATGCGGTCGCCCTGCGACAGGGGCCCCTCGAGATCGACGGCCTCCCAGTAGCCGAAGTTGATGAACCCTCCGGCGAACACCGGAACGGCACTGAGATCGGCCGGCCCGTACGTCTCCCACACCTCGGGCCGTACGGCCGGAGCGGGCCGCGACCGCCGCTCCGCAGGGTCACCCGACAACACCACCCCACCACCTCCCCGTGACGGGGGCGTTCCGCCCCGGAGCACTCAGTGTGGCCGGTGGACCCCGGTCGCGACAGAGGGCCCGCCTCCGCCCGGTCGTGAACATGGATGCGAGCTGTCACCCGTACCAATTGTTCGCTGTTTGCCGAAATCATGGGGCATCCTGGACGTATGAACGAGATGCATCCCGGGTCGACGCCCGCGTGCGGACCGGCCCCCGCCGCCCTCCTGGCCGCCTTCGCCGCCGCCCTGGCCGACGAGACGCGGGCCGCGATCTGCATGACGCTGCTGGAGGGACGCGCCTGGACCGCGGGTGAACTGGCCCGGATCACCTCGGTGGCACCCTCCACCATCAGCGGCCATCTCACCCGGCTGCTGGACGCGGGTATCTGCGTGACCGAGCGGCAGGGCCGCCACAGCTACGTGCGCATCGCCGACGGTGCGACCGCACGGCTGCTCGACGACCTCGCCTCGCACGCGATCCCGGACCGGGACGCCGCGCACGCCGTGCCCGTGGTCGCCGCACCGGACCCGCTCGCCCGTGCCCGGACCTGCTACGACCACTTCGCCGGGCGACTCGGCATGGCGGTGACCGACGCGATGGAGCGGCGCGGCCTGCTGCGCACGGAGGGGGTGTTCGAACTGACGGAGGCCGGCCGGGCCTGGTGCGACGAGGCGGGCATCGGCCTCGCCGACGAGGGGCGCAGGCGCCTGGCGAGCTCCTGCCTGGACTGGACCGAGCGGCGTCGCCACCTGGGCGGCCTCGCCGGGGCGCGCCTGTGCGCGCGGGCGATGGACGAGCAGTGGGTCGTGCGCCCGGCGGGCGGCGGGCGGGGCCTGGAGGTGACCGCTGCCGGGGAGCGGGCGTTCGGCGAACTGCTGGAGCTCACTCCGGAGGCGTGGAGCTGAGCCGCGACCGCCTGCATGACCGGAGGGTTAATTCGGTCGACACCGAAATGTTGCGGTCGTAGGGTGGGCCCATGACGTTCCGTTCGAGTCCGATCCCGCCCGGCGTCCTCACCGTCGGCGCCGTCACCTTCACGGTGTTCGCCTGGGCCTCCGCCTTCGTCTCCATCCGCAGCGCGGGGGCCGCCTACTCGCCCGGCGCCCTGGCCCTCGGCCGGTTGCTGGCCGCGTCGCTCGTGCTCGTGATCCTGGTCCTCGTACGCCGCCAGGGCCTGCCGCCCCGCGAGGCCTGGCGCGGGATCCTGGTGTCCGGTGTGGTGTGGTTCTGCGGCTACACCATCGCGTTGAACTGGGGTGAACGGCTGGTCGACGCCGGCACGGCGTCGCTGCTCGTGAACACCGGGCCCATCCTGATGGCGCTCCTCGCCGCCCGGCTCCTCGGCGAGGCGCTGCCCCCGAGGCTCCTCCTGGGCATGGCCGTCTCCTTCGCCGGAGCCGTGGTCGTGGGCCTGTCCATGTCGTCCGGGGAGGGCGGCTCGACCTCGGTGCTCGGGGTCGTCCTGTGCCTGCTCGCGGCCGTGGCCTACGCGACCGGCGTCATCGCCCAGAAGCCCGCCCTCTCCTACGGCGCTCCGCTGCAGGTCACCGCCTACGCCTGCCTCACGGGAACCGTCGCCTGCCTGCCGTTCACGGCTCAGCTGCTCGCGGAAATCCCCAAGGCGCCGGTGTCCGCGACCCTGAACATGCTCTACCTGGGCGTGGTGCCGACCGCTCTCGCCTTCACCACGTGGACGTACGCCCTGGCGCGCATGCCCGCCGGCAAGCTGGGCGCGACCACGTACGCCGTCCCCGCCATCGTCGTCCTGCTCAGCTGGGCGCTCCTGGGCGAGGTACCCGCGTGGCTGACCCTCCTCGGCGGCCTGCTCTGCCTGGCCGGGGTGGCGGTCTCCCGGTACGCGCCACGCTCGCGGCGCACTCCCACCGGGGGCAGTCCGCTCGGCGCGGGCCGGACCTGACCACACCACCTCTCCCGAAAGGCAAGCACCCCATGAGAATCCTCACGGTCGGCGCCGGCGCCGTCGGCGGCTTCTTCGGCGCCCGGCTCGCGGACTCGGGCCAGGACGTCTCCTTCCTGGTCCGACCGGCAAGGGCCAAGGCCCTCGCGGCGCGCGGCCTGCGCGTGTCGGGTCAGGGAGAGCAGCTCCACCTCACGCCGAAACTGGTGACGGCCGGCGCCGTGGGCGGGCCGTACGACCTGGTCCTGCTCTCCGTGAAGGCCACCGCCCTGCACACGGCCCTGGCGGACATCGAGCCCGCCGTCGGCCCGGAGACCGCCGTCGTACCCCTGCTCAACGGCGTCGCCCACCTCGACCCACTCGTCGCACGCCTCGGGGCCGGAGCGGTCCTCGGCGGAGTCGCGAAGGTGGTCACCACGCTGGGCGAGGACGGCGACATCCTGCGGATGGCCCCGCCCGCGGTCATCCTGACCGGCGAGCTCGACGCCCGTCCGTCGGCCCGCGTGGACACGATCCGCTCCATGCTGACCGAAGCCGGCATCGATGCGCCGGCGACCGCGGACATCGTCGCCGCCATGTGGCACAAGTGGGCCTTCATCTCCACCCTCGTCGCCCTGACCTGCCTGATGCGCGGCACGGTCGGGGAGGTGAACGCGGTCGCGGGCGGGACCGATCTGGCTGCCGCCCTGATCGCCGAAACGGCGGCGGTGGCGCAGGCCGCGGGCCACCCGGTGACCGAGCGGGAACTCGCCTTCACCACGTCGGCCGTCACGGCGCCGGGCTCCCCGCTCACCCCGTCCCTGTACCGCGACCTCGTCGCGGGTGCGCCGACGGAGGCCGACCACGTCCTGACGGACCTCACCGTGCGCGCCCGCGAGCTGGGGTTGGCCACTCCCCTGCTGGACCTAGCCGCCCTCCAGCTGCGCGTCCACGAACACCGGCTCGCGGCGGCGCGGTCGTAGGTCTCACCCGGATGCCCGGTCCGCTGGGCATCCGGGCCGGCGCGCCGTTGACTGGGGGTCCGGAGGTTGCGAACACCCGTGGAGGCATGGTGACGGCGCTCGCGTGGATGCGTGGTGCGGCAGGTGCGGTGGCGGTCTCACTGGTGGCGCTCGGCGCCTCGGGCTGCTCGGACGGCGACGGCACCCCGTCCGGGGCCGTGTCGAGCGCCGCGTCGGCGGTGAAGTCGGCGGGCGAGGCGGTCTCGTCGGCCGCGGCCGAGGCCAAGCGGGCCGCGGAGTCGGCGGCTGCCGTGGCGCAGGACAAGCTCGGCGAGGTGAAGGACGGGATCGACGCCAAGGGCCAGGTGACCCTGGGCCCGGTGGCGACCGACTCGGACGGCTACACGACGGTTCCCGTGACGGTGCAGAACACCGACGACGCGACGAAGTCCTTCGCCGTGCAGGTCGAGTTCAAGGACGAGGCCGGCAACCTCGTCGACACGGTGGTGGTGACGGTCGCGGACGTGGCCGGCAAGGGCACGGGGCAAGGCACGGCCCGCAGCACGCACAAGCTGTCCGGCACCGTGTCGGCCCAGACCGGTACGGCCCTGCGCTACTGAGGCCCGCCCGGCGCGGTCGCGCCCTTACCGGCGCCGGTCGCGTCGGTGGGGTTCTAGGTGTGTTGGTCCCCCGGGGCCTGCCCGATGCGCCCGATGCCTGCGAAGGGAGCGGTTGCCGTGGAACGAACCACCTGCTGTGTGGTGGGAGGAGGGCCGGCGGGGATGGTGCTGGCCCTGTTGCTGGCCCGCGCCGGGGTGGAGGTGACCGTACTGGAGAAGCACGGCGACTTCCTGCGCGACTTCCGCGGTGACACCGTGCACCCGTCGACCCTGTCGCTGCTGGACTCCATCGGCCTCGCCGACCGGTTCGCCGCACTGCCGCAGCGGCGGGTCACCTCGGTGCAGCTGCCCATCGGGCCCGACCGGTCCCTCGTCACGGTCGGCAACATCGGGGCGCTGCACGGGAAGTACAACTACATCGCCATGGTGCCGCAGTGGGACCTGCTCGACCTGCTCGCCGACGAGGCGGGCCGGGAGCCGTCCTTCCGGCTGCGCATGAACACCGAGGCCACGTCCTTCCTGATCGAGCGGGGACGGGTCACGGGCGTGCGCTACCGCACCGCCGATGGCGCCGTCGGCGAGCTCAGGGCCAGGCTGACCGTGGCCTGCGACGGGCGCGGCTCGCTGGCCAGGCTTCTTCCCGAGCTCGGGCTGGAGGACTTCCCGTGCCCCATGGACGCGTGGTGGTTCCGGGTGCCGCGCCGCGAGGAGGACCCCAGCGGGCTCGTCGGGGGCATCGGGGATCGGCTCTTCGTCGCGCTCATCGACCGCGGCGACTACTGGCAGTGCGCGGCGCTCGTCCCCAAGGGGTCCGACGCGCAGCGTCGCGCCGGGGGCCTGGAGGCGTTCATGGACCAGTTCACGCAGGCCGTCCCCTGGCTGGCCGACCGGGCCGGCACCGTCACCTCCTGGGACGAGGTCAAGCTGCTCGACGTACGGCTCGACCGGCTGCGCCGCTGGCACCGCCCGGGCCTGTTGTGCATCGGCGACGCCGCCCATGCGATGTCACCGGTCTTCGGCATCGGCATCAACCTGGCCGTGCAGGACGCGGTGGCCGCGGCCCGCCACCTCGTGGGCCCGTTGCGCGAGGGCACGGTGGGCCTGCACGACGTACGCCGGGTGCAGCAGCGGCGCATGCCCACGACCGTGGCGACCCAGGGCCTCCAGCGCGTCGCCCACACCCAGGTCATCGAGCCGTTGATGGCCGGCCGCGTCGCGTTCGGCAACCCGCGCCGGGCCAAGCGGCTGACCGAGATCGTCACCGAGTCGCGCTGGCTGAACCGGCTGCCCGCCTACTTCCTCGCCTACGGGGCCCTGCGGGAGCGGCCCCCGAAGGAATCGCTGCGCTGACCCCGACCCGGCCCCGCCAGGGCCGCGCCGCCGCGGCGACCGGCATGGCCGGAAAGCGACGTATTGGGAGCCTTGGGCATATAACCTCACTCTCCAGAGCGAGGACGACACGCTTCGGGAGGCACCATGACTGAGCAGCCGCCGGCCCTTCTTCCCTACGCCGATCCGGCCTTCGTCGCGGACCCGTTCCCGCTGTACCGGCAACTGCGCGAGGACGGCCCGGTGCGTCACGTCGTCGCCGCGGGCGGTCTGGACGCCTGGCTCGTGACCCGCTATGAGGACGGACTCGCGGCCCTGTCCGACACCCGCTTGAGCAGCGACGTACGCGATGCCTCGGACCCCCGACTGATGCGGCAACTGCCGGAAACGGAAAGCGAGTCGATGCTGAGCAACATGCTCCGCAGCGATCCGCCCGACCACACCCGGCTGCGCCGCCTGGTCTCCAAGGCGTTCACCGCCCGCCGGGTGGCCGGGATGCGGCCGCGGATCCAGAGCATCACCGACCGGCTGCTGGACGACATCGTCCCGTCCGGCCGCGCCGACCTGGTGGCGGACTTCGCGCTGCCGCTGCCGGTCACGGTGATCAGCGAGCTCCTCGGGGTTCCGGTGGACGACCGCCGCGAGTTCCAGGTGTGGACCGACCGCATGATCAGGCGGGGCGCGGAGCCGCCGGATCCCACCGTGGTCAACGAGGCGTGGCAGCACATGCGCGCCTACCTGACCGGACTCATCCACGCCAAACGGGCGCAGCCCGGCGACGACCTGCTCAGCGGCCTCGTCACCGCGCGGGACGAGGAGCGGCGGCTGAGCGAGGACGAGCTGGTCGCGATGGTGTTCCTGCTGCTGGTCGCGGGCTACATCACCACGGTCAACCTGATCGGCGGGGGCATCGCCATGCTGCTCGCCGACCCCGGCCAGCTCGACCTGCTGCGGTCCGACCCGGCCCTGCTGCCGAGCGCGATCGAGGAGTTCCTCCGCTTCGACGGGCCGGTCAGCCCCGGTATCGCCCGGTTCGCGCGTGAGGACGTCGAGATCGCGGGCGTGAGGATTCCGCGCGGCGCGACCGTGCTGATCGGCTCGGCCGTCGCCGACCGCGATCCGGCGCGGTTCACCGACCCCGACCGCCTGGACGTCACCCGGCAGGACAACGCGCACCTCGCGTTCGGGCACGGCATCCACTACTGCCTGGGGGCTCCGCTGGCCCGGCTGGAGGGCCAGATCGCCATCGGTACGGCTCTGCGCCGGCTTCCCGGGCTCGCCCTGGCGGTGCCGCCGGACGAGATCCCCTGGCGCCCCGGTGGGCTGCGCGGTCCCGAGTCTCTGCCGGTGACCTTCACACCGGGCGGCTGAGCCGGGCACGGCCCCGTCCCCGCGGCGGGCGCGCCTTCAGCCGCCCTCGGCGGAGAAGTGCTGGTAGTCGGGTGGGCTCCAGCGGCCGCCCCAGTACCAGCCGGCCTCCCGGAAGACCCGGGTCACCGCCCCCTCCGGGGTGATCATCCCCGGGCGGGCGCGGCCGCGGTCGAGGTAGGCCCGGCCGTTCGCCGGATGGCTGGTGCCCCGGACGTCGACGTACGGGTTCTCGACCGGGTTGATGTCGATGGCGTCGCCCCAGGCGTGCCGGGACAGTCGGCCCGGGTCTCCGGTGACCGGTCGGCAGTTGAAGGCTGAGGTGTTGTCGTCGGCCATCGCGGCGATGTCGCTGCCACCGTACTCGGCCGTCACCCGCATGCGGCGGATCGGGAAGCGGGCGGCGAAGGCCCCGCCGAAGGCCCGCACCACGGGGTCCACGACGTCCTCGTGGACCACCAGCTCGCCGCGGTGCACCGTGCCGTCGAAGCCCCAGTGGTTCATCGTCACGAGCCTGAGCCGCGCCGGTGGCACCGGGCACCCCGGTCGGTAGGTGGCGCCCAGCTTCTCCCGGGGGACGGCCGTGACGTGCGCGGAGAGCGTCTTCGCCGCGGGCACGGGTGCGATCCGGAAGCCCGCTTCGGGCTTCGCCGCCGTACATGACAACGCAGTCGCGCACAGGGTGCCTGCCAGGACGGCGCAGGCGAGGCGGTGACTCACCGTTCCACCGTAGGCACGCCCGGCGCCGCGGGCATGCCGGAGTCGATCCGGGGCCCTTTCAGGACGTTCCGGCGGCGTCTGCGGGCTCCTCGGGGCGGCGGGGACGGGCCCGGGCGGCGAGTACGGCGACGTCGTCCTCCGCGCGGTCGGCGTCGAGGGCCGCCACCACGGCGTCCACCACCGCGCTCACTGCGGCCCCCGGCGGCAGGCGCACCGCCGCCAGCCTGGCCAGCGAGACGTCGATGTCCTCGCCCCGGCGTTCCACGAGGCCGTCGGTGAACATCAGCAGGGTCTCCTGCGGGGTGACGGCGCGCGTGACGGTTTCGTAGCCGCCGACACCTGTGCCGAGCGGCGGTCCGACCGGGACGTCGATGAGGACGGCCGAGCCGTCGGCGCCGAAGACCGCCGGAGGCAGGTGGCCGGCGCTGGCGAACATCGCGACGCCACGCGCGGGGTCGACCCGTGCGAGCAGGCAGGTCGCCGGCCTGCGGCCCTCGTCGGCGGCGGCCAGTGCGTCGAGCTGGCGCAGCACGCGGTGCGGGGCGAGGTCCGTCGACGCCACGTCCCGCAGGGTGGAGCGGTAGGCGTTCATGTCCACCGCCGCGTCGAGCCCGTGGCCCATCACGTCGCCGACCACGAGGAGGGTGCGGCCGTAGTGGAGGCGGACCGTCTCGAACCAGTCGCCTCCCACCAGCGCCCGGGGCCCGGCCGGCAGGTAGCGGCTGGCCGTCTCCAGGTTGGGGTGCGGCCGCCCCGGTTCCGCCACCAGCGCCCGCTGCAGGTGCGACACGGTGTCCTCGGTCGCGGCCAGCTGCCACGCGTGCCCGAGGTGCACCGCTGCCAGCCGGGCCGCGAAGTGGACCGTGGCCGCCTCGTGGTCGCCGAACGCCGCCCGGGCGCGGACGGCGGTCAGCAGCCCGCGGACCCTGAACCGGTCCGGCAGCGGGACCAACAGGACGTGGACCGGTACGCCGCCGGAAACCGTCGCCCACTGCGAGATCCGGTGTCCGCCGTCCGTCGCCCGTACGGAGGGCGACGCGCCGACCCCTGCGGCCAGCAGCTCCACGGCTCCGGCCGTCGCCGCACGGAAGGGGCCGCCGTCCTCGTCCACGAGGTCCACGGCGACCGCGTCGCACACCTTCCGCAGCAGGAACCGGGCCAGCTCCTCGCACGTGGTCACCGCGTCGAGGGTCGTACCGATCTGCTCGACGGCGGCCTCGGCCGCCCGGACACGCGCCAGCAGCCCCTCGTACCCACCGACAGGCCCGGTGGGCCTCCCGTCACGCTGCGGCAACAGACCTCCTCGCCCCGGACCTCCGAAGCAGCCATTCCAGCAGGAGCACTGGTCACAGGCACGCACGCCGCGCCCCACGGGTGTCCGGGGGCGCCATCAGTCATCGAAGGGCAGCGCCCGTCATCGAAGGGCGGCGCCGGTCACTGGTCGTCTGCACCCCCATCGTCGCTCGGGCCACCGTCGACCGACCAGCGCACGGGGGCAGAGAACATGACCACCCATCCCACACATCCCCTTCCGGTCGACCACGAGCTCATCGAGGCCGCCGCACACGTCGCCCGTACCCCGTGCCAGGGCGAGGACCACACGACGGCGGCCGCCATCGAGGTCATCATCGGCGAGGGCGACCGCATCCGGAGCGTGCCCGTCGCCGGCCTGCTTCCCGAGAGCTACGTCCGGGCTGGACGGGCTCGACGGCGCCCGGGCCGTGCCCGAGGGCTGACCGGCCACGGCGCCCGCCGGTCGACCCGAACATTCTGCCGAGTCGGCAACTCCCGTTCCATGCAGGGGCGGTGTGCCTGGAGGACGGATGCTCGCGGGGGTGCCCCGAGGGCGTATCGTGCCCGCATGCCCGCTGATCCGATCCGTATCGTGTCCCGCGACTCCCCCATGGCCCTGGCCCAGGTGGAGCGCGTCCGCGCCGAGCTCGCCGCGCTCCACCCCGGGATCGAGACCACCGTCCTGCCGGTGAAGACCACCGGGGACATGTGGATGGGAGACCTCTCCCTGGTCGAGGGCAAGGGCGCCTTCACCAAAGAGGTCGACGCCGCGATCCTCGCCGGAGAGGCCGACCTCGCCGTGCACTGCGTCAAGGACGTCCCGGCCGACCGTCCGCTGCCCGCCGGGACCGTCTTCGCCGCGTTCCTGGAACGCGACGACATCCGCGACGCGCTGATCCACCCTGAGGGGCTCACCCTCGACCGGCTCCCGCCCGGCACCCGGATCGGGACATCGTCCGTGCGCCGGATCGCCCAGCTCGCCGCCGCCCACCCGCACCTGGAGTGCGTACCGATGCGCGGCAACGCCAACCGGCGGCTGGAGAAGCTCGCCGCCGGCGAGGCGGACGCCCTCCTCC
The DNA here is from genome assembly GCF_044761485.1 of Streptomyces sp. NPDC097617. Taxonomy (NCBI): domain Bacteria; kingdom Bacillati; phylum Actinomycetota; class Actinomycetes; order Kitasatosporales; family Streptomycetaceae; genus Streptomyces; species Streptomyces sp. NPDC097617. Next base: position 72,044 of record NZ_JBIWCL010000024.1, on the reverse strand, counting down.
TGGCCGTCGCCGGCCTGCACCGCATCAGTCGCGCGGACGTCATCACGGAGATCATCCCGGTCGACACCCTCATGCCTCCCATCGGCGCCGGGGTCCTCGCGCTCCAGTGCCGGGAGGACTACGCCTCGCTCATCGACACCGTCAGTGCCCTCGGCCACCCGGACACCCACCGCGAGACCGTCGCCGAGCGCATGTTCCTCCACGTCCTCCAAGGACACTGCAACAGCCCGATCGCGGGGTACGCGCGAGCGGAACGCGGAGGGGACCTGTCGCTGCGCGCCTGCGTGTTCTCTCCGGACGGCAAGGACGTTCTGAACGCCCACGAGTGGGCGGGCCGCCTGGACCCGGCCACCCTCGGGACGTCCGTCGCCGTCGCACTCCTGCGGCAGGGCGCCCGGGAGCTGATCGACAGCATTGCGCACTGACCCCATCCCCGTGCGGGTCAGTGCGCCCCGGTCGACCCGACGCACCGATGCCTCGCTGCCCCGCACTGCCCAGACCCCCGTCCGGGGCAGTGCGTTCGGCGAAGCCCGTCCTACGCGGCCGGGTCGGGAGGCGACGACGGCGCCCGGACCAGAGCGGCCAGCGCGAAATCGTCTCGGGTCAACTCCATGGGCACTCCTCGTCGAGGGGGAAACGGCGTTCGGACAACGACTCGTCGGCGGGAACGATCACCACGCTAGAGCGCGCCGACCGCTCGGCCCAGGGCAGCTCGCGCCAGCCAGGGGACCGTGCGCGCCACCGGGGGACCGCACACGCCGAGTTGGGGGCATCGGGCGCCAAGCCACTCGGATGGGCTGGTCATTCACGCTCGTCTATGCTCAGCCCCTGTGATCCCGCAAGCACTCCAGGGCACGACTTCCTCCGCCCTCACCCGAATGAGCGTCAACGCGGCGCGCCGGTTCGGCATACCCGCCCACGGGTACGCGCACCTGCTGGGTCTGGCGCCCGAGCACCTCCACGACGATTCGCTCCGCACCCCCGCCGCCACGGGCATCCGCATCGCCGAGCTGACGACCGTCCACGCTCCCTGGACGGAGCTGGCCCGGCAGTTGACGGAGCAGTCCACCATCGGCGCGCTCGGTGTCTGGGACTATCTGGTCACCTCCGCGCCCACGCCGCTCGAGGGAATCCGGGACGCCGCCACCTATCTGGCCACGGTCGCCGACGCCGGAACGGACACCCTGCGGATCACCGAGGACGGCGAGCAGGTCGTCATCAGCCATGTCAACGAGGCGGATCTGAACTACGAGGCTGCCTGTGCCATCCGCGCCTACGCGCTCGGGCTGTACCAGCGGCGCCTCGGCGACGCCGCGCAGCGCCGCCTCATCCCGCTCCGCGTCACCCTGGCCGCCAAGGCTCCCCGGCGCCACGACGCCCTGATCGAGCTGTACGGAACCCGGGCCATCGACTTCGAGGCCCCGACCAGCTCCATCACTTTCCCCGCCGCCGACCTGACCGCGCCGGCTCCGCACGCGCAGCCCGGTCTGTCGACGGTGCTGCGCAGGCACGCCGAACAGACCCTCGCCGGCGCGATCCCGCTGCACAACTGGCTGGACCTCTTCCGCACCGCGCTGGCCTCCGTCCACGACGAGAGCGTTCCCACGCTGCCCGCGGTGGCGCGCCGGATGGCCGTCAGTACCCGGACCCTCCAACGCCGCCTCGACGAACACGACACCACGTGGAGCAACGAGGTCGAGACCGCGCGCCGGGACCACATCACCCGGCTGCTCCACAGCACCGACCTCAGCATCGACGCGATCGCCGCCCGCAGCGGCTACGCCGACGCCCGGGCCCTTCGCCGGGCGGTCCAGCGCTGGTACGGTGCCACGCCCGCCGCCCTGCGCCGCACCGGCCGGCCGACGGGGTGACCCGGGGCGGTCCTCCTGCCCTCCTATGCGCTGACCGTCCGCCGCCTCCACGACACGGGGGCGGCAAGGAGAAGCGGCCGGTTGCCGGCTCGCTAGCGGGGCAGGGGCCGGGCGCCACTGCCGTCCGGTCTGCCGAGGCGGGACGCGATGCGGAACCGCATCTCGCCCGCGGCCCTGCGGACCTCCTCGGGTTGCTCGTCGCTGTCGAGCAGCCCCAGGAGCACCACCAAGGCCCGCGCCTCGTCCCCGCTGATCACCTTCAGCCTCGGTTCCGTCACACCGTCGAGCAGCACATCCAGCACGTCCAGCACATCGCCTGCATCGTCCATGCCCGTATCAACACCGCACACCCCTGCGGGGTCACAACGAAGCGGATGCTCAGAGCGGATCGCCGAGCGGTCCGTACTCCGCCTCCAGGTTTCTGGCCCAGTGCGCGGCGAAGTCGGGGCGGCTGCCGTCGGCGTCCGTGAACCCGTACTCCTTGTGGAGGTCCCAGGTGGCCAGCGCCCGGCCGGTCCTGGCCATGACGTCCGGGTCGGCCGCCAGCGCCGCGACCGCGCGCCCCAGGTAGGCGGGGGTCTCGGAGTGGGCGAAGTTCGGGTCCTCGACCGCGCCGTCGCGCCAGTTGGCCTCGGTGACGCCGAAGTGCTCCAGCATGGCCTCCGACCGAAGGAACCCCGGTGTCAGCGCCACGGCCGCCACGCCGTGCGGCTTGAGCTCGGCGGCCTGTGCGACGGCGAGGCGGATCACTGCCGACTTCGCCATGTCGTAGAAGAAGGAACCGCGGTAGCGGGCGGTGTTCCCGTCGGTGATTTCCACGACCAGCCCGCTCCTGCGGGTGACCATCAGCGGGAGCGCGTACCGGCTGGTGATCACATGGGTCTCCACCGCCTGGCGCAGGAGGCGCAGGCCCTGGTCCAGATCCTGCTCCCACAGGGGGTGTTCCCAGTCGGTGAGTGGATCACCGCCCCAGACGGAGTTGACCAGGATGTCGAGCCGTCCGTCCTGTTCGGCCGCGATCCGCGCCACCAGGGCCCGTACGTCCTGCGGGTCGCTGTGGTCGGTCCGCACCGGCACGCCCAGTCCTCCGGCGGCGGTGACCCGCGCGGCCGTCTCCTCGATGGTCTCGGGGCGGTCGAGGTCGGAGCGGCGCGCTCCGCTGCTGCGGCCGGTCACGTAGACCGTGGCGCCGGCGGCGCCGAGCTCGACGGCGATGCCCCGGCCGCCGCCCCGCGTGCCGCCGGCGACCAGCGCGACCTTCCCGGCCAGTTGAGGTGTTCGTGTCGTCATGGCTTCTCCCGGTCTCGCGGCGGTTGCGGGCGGCTTCAGGCGGAGTGCGTGGCGCGGTGCGGTGCCAGCACGGCGTCGAGTCCGTGCCGCAGGCGCCGGTCGAGGGTGCCGTGGCGGTCGAGCGCCCAGGTGAGGCCCGTACCGGAGGTGACGGCCAGCACGGTCGCGGTGAGCTCCTCGACATCCGTCGCGGCATCGAGCTCGCCCGCGGACACGGCCTCCTCCAACAGCGTCCCCGCCGCCCGGCGCTGGGCCCGGTGCACGGCGAGCGCCCGTTCATGGAGTTCCGGATCGGTGAGATCGGCGCACAGGAACGCCAGGTGATGTGCGAACGTCTCGGGGGTCGCCATCGGGGCCGTCCAGCTCGCGATCAGCGCGGCGAGGGCGCCGAGCGCCGAGCCGTGCTCGTCGCCGGTCCGCGTGGGCAGCTCGTTCACGTCGCGCACGGACTGGTCGGCCAGGGCCAGTATCAGGCCGCGTTTGGACCCGAACCGCTGCACGAGCGTGCCGGGTACCAGGCCGACCTGGCGGGCCACCGCTGCCAGGGTGAGCCCGGAAGGACCCACCTGCCCCATCACCTCGGCCGCCGCACGCAGGATCACGAGGTCTTCCACGCCTCGGGGACGTCCGGCCACCGTCACACTCCTTTAATAAATGCTCGTTCATTTATTAAAGCATACGCCGGATCTCCTCGGCCATGACGTCCGGCACGGTGAACGGCATGCAGCGCCCCGGCCGAGCGGCGCCTCGCGGCTGTCGGGTCCGTTGCCGTCCCGGTCACCGGTTCCCCGCGACAGCGGTTTCCCCACCCGGCGCAGAGCGGACGGCGCGCTGCCCGCTCACCTGCGGGGCGCAGCCACCGGCCGGCCCTACGGTGGACCGCATGGCCCCTGACGAGACGCAACCTGCCGGGTCCTCCCCCGGCGGCGCCGCCCCCGTACCGGACCAGGAGCAGGCCTTCGACCGCGATCCACGGTTCGCCGCCGCGCGGCTGAAGGAGCGCCTGTACGCGACCATCACCATGATCTCGGTGGTGATCGGCCTCGGGAGCGCCGACCACATCAGCCCCGCCGGAGCTGCCGCGACCGTCCTGACCGCCGCGGTGGGCCTGTGGCTGGCCGCGCTGGTCGCGGACCAGCAGGCCCACCGGGTCGTCCACGGCCGCCTGGCGACCGGCCACGAGCTGCGCCGCATGCTGTACGTCAGCAGCCCGCTGCTGCTGTCCGCCGTGGGCCCCCTGGTCCTGATCGCCTCGGCGGCGCTCGGGGTGATGGCGGTGGAGACGGCCCTGCTGATCTCGGCCGGGGTGAGCGTCGCCGGGCTGTTCACCTGGGGCTGGTACGGCGGTGTCCGGATGGGCGGCGGTACGGGCCTGGCCCTGCTGGCCGGGACCCTCGACGCGGCCATCGGCACCGCGGTCGCCCTGGTCAAGGCGGCCGCCGGCCACTGATCCGGCCGTGCGGGCGCGCGAACCCCGCTCCCGCCGTAGCGTGGAAGCATCAGAGGCACTCCGCGGTGAGGGGCGATGCGCCATGACCTGGGCTTCGTGGACGACGACAGGAGTCTTCGCCGGACGGGGCGGAGTGAGCACCGACGAGGCGGGGATCCTCAGCGGCGACCTGACCGTGCACACCACATGGTCGGCGCCGGAGGCCAATGTGGCCGTGCAGTACAGCGGCGGCTCGGACTGGTTCACCGTGACCGGCAGTCCGGTGCCCTGCGAGTCCGAGGAGGGCAGCCGCCTCCTGCACCAGGCCGTGGTGGACGCCGTACGCGCCGGCGGGGCGGCCTCGGTCCCCCGCGACCTGCCCGCGGACGCCCACTGGAGCCCGCCCGCGCCGGCTTCCTGACCGTGTGATCACTTCGCCTCGGCGAGCCGTACCGCGTCGGCTCCGGCCGGGAACCGCAGCCGGCCGGTTGTGTCGTGGACGGCGCGCCACACCGTCTCGGCCACGTCCTGCTCCGTGGTGTACAGGTCCTGGCTCGTGAAGTCGGCCAGGACCTTCTTCGTGAAGGCGGCGTACGGCTGCGGGACCAGTTCGTCCGGCGAGCCCTCGCTCGTCGCCCTGTTGCCGAAGTTCGTGGTGAAGCAGGCGCCCGGCTCGACCGACTTGGCCCGTACGCCGAAGGGCTCGAGCTCGAGCGCGAGGGAGGCGGTGAACCCCTCTACGGCCATTTTGCTGGCCTTGTAGACGGCCGTGAGCGGCATATGGCCCAGCACGACGCTGGAGGTCACGTTGACCACGACGCCGGAGCCGCGCTCGCGGAACGCGGGCAGCACCGCCTGGGTCATCGCCATCACGCCGAAGGTGTTGGTCTCGAAGACCTCCCGTACCCGGGCCATGGGGGTGCCCTCGAACACGCCGATGGAGGGGACGCCCGCGTTGTTGACCAGGACGTCGACGGGTCCTGCCGCCTCGAGCGCCTCGGTGATGCTCTCGGGACTGGTCACGTCGAGCCGGACGACGCGGATCCGGTCCGACTCGGGCAGGATGCCGGCTCGCGGCGTCCGCATGGTGGCGATGACGTTCCACCCCTGCTCGTGGAAGTAGCGGGCGGTCTCCCGTCCGTAGCCGGAGGAGGTGCCGGTGATCAGAACGGTCTTCACAATGTGCCCCTTGCGATGTGGTGGGATCGGAGATCCACGGAGCGACAGGCATTTGCCTGCTCCGCGGAAGAACTTCTGATCCCATTGAATCGCTCTGACCTGCACAAAGAGTAGAAGTATCCTCGCCACCTCTTGCACGATCCTCCTCCGCCGGCGGATCTGCTCAGGGAAGGACACCCGCAGGGGCGCCCACGCCGTCCCGCAGGCGGGCCGCGTCCCGGCTCGGGGGCGCGCCGAACTGGCGGCGGTACTCGCGGCTGAACTGCGAGGGGTTGTCGTAGCCGACGCGGTGGCCGACGCCCGTGACGTCACCCGGGTGCGTGGCGAGCAGCAGCCGGGCCTCCTGGAGCCGGATCTGCTTCTGGAACTGGATGGGGCTCATGGCGGTCACCGCCTGGAAGTGCCGGTAGAAGGCGGAGACGCTCATGCCGGCCAGACGCGCCACGTCCTCGACGCGGAAGGGCTCGGCGTAGTGCTCGCGGATCCAGCGGACGGCACGCGAGACATGGCTGAGGCCGCTGTCGGCGAGGCCGAGCTGGCGCACCGCCGCCCCCTGTTCGCCGGTGATCAGCCGCCACAGGATCTCGCGCTTGACCAGCGGGGCCAGTACGGCCCGGTCGCGGGGTTCGTCGAGCAGCCGCAGCAGCCGGACCACCGCGTCCAGCATGGCGGGCGGGGCATCGCTGACGGCGATCCCCGAGGGCGCGCCCGAACCGGAGCGGGGGGTGTCTGCGGGGCCGGCCCGCATCAGGAGTTCGGCGACGGCGGAGGGTTCGAGCGCGAGGCCGAAGCCGAGGGCCGGCTGTTCGGGGCCGGCCTGCGTGAACTGCCCGGTGACCGGCAGGTCGACGGACGCCACCAGGTACTGCCCGGCGCCGTACTCGTAGACCCGGTCGCCCAGCGCCAGCCGCTTGGCTCCCTGGGCGATGACCGCAAGGACCGTACCCGACATGGAGGGCGTCGGCGGATCCGCCCGGTCGACCCGGGAAATCCTGACGCCGTCGATGGCCGTGCTCCAGTCGGAGCGGGCGTGCCGCGCCAGCAGGGTGCGGAGCTCTTCGAGGTACATGCGTCCATTGCAGCACCGTTTCGCGCCGCGGAGCCTCCATCGCGGGCGGACGACGCAGTGGGGGCGACCGCCCTGTGGTCGCCCCCACCTGTTCATCGCGGCTCAGAAGTCACGCGCCGTTCCCGGTGCTCAGAACTGGAGCGCCCAGGAGTCGATCTTGCCGGTGTCGATGTTCGCGTTGTCGTTCACCCGGAGCTTCCACACGCCGTTGGCGACCTCGGAGGAGGCGTTGACGGTGAAGGTCTTGATGATGTTGTCGGTGCTGCCGCCGGTGCGGTTGTGCAGGGTGTAGACGCTGCCGTCGGGCGCGACCAGGTCCACCTTGAGGTCACCGATGTAGGTGTGCTTGATGTCGACCGCAACGGTCAGCGCCGCCGGGGCGTTGCCCGCGACCCCGCTGACGGTGACCGGCGACTCGACGGTGGCGTTGTCGTTGACCGCGTAGTCGGCGGCGTTCTCGAAGCGCTTGCCGGGCGGGACGGTGCCGCCGTCGCCGACGTACAGCAGCAGGTTCGGGGAGCCCGTTCCGGGGCCGGTCACGACGTTCGGGGTCGCGGCGGCCACCAGGGCGTCACGGACCTGGGCCGGGGTGCTCGCGGTGTTCTGCGCGAGGTACAGAGCCGCCGCGCCGACCACGTGCGGAGTGGCCATCGAGGTACCGGAGATGGTGTTGGTGGCGGTGTCGCCGGTGCCCCACGAGGAGGTGATGGAGGAGCCCGGCGCGAAGATGTCCAGGACGGTGCCGAAGTTGGAGTAGCTGGCCTTGGCGTCGGTGTTGGTGGTGGCGCCGACCGTGATGGCCTCGGCCACGCGCGCCGGGGACTTGGTCGACGCGTTGGTGGACTCGTTGCCCGCGGCGACGCCGTAGGTGATGCCGGAGGCGATGGAGTTGCGCACGGCGGTGTCGAGCGCGGAGTCCGCGCCGCCGCCGAGCGACATGTTCGCCACGGCCGGCTTGACGGCGTTGCGGGTGACCCAGTCGATGCCGGCGACGACCTGGGCCGTCGTACCGGAGCCGTTGTTGTCGAGGACGCGGACGCCGACGATCTTCGCCTTCTTGGCCACGCCGTACGCGCCACCGCCGACGGTTCCGGCGACGTGGGTGCCGTGGCCGTGGCCGTCCTGCGCGGTGTTGTCGTTGTCGATGGCGTCGTAGCCGTAGGAGGCGCGGCCGCCGAAGTCCTGGTGGGTGATGCGGACACCGGTGTCGATGATGTAGGCGGTGACGCCCTCACCGGCCTTGTCCGGGTAGGTGTAGCTCTGGTTCAGCGGGAGTGCCTTCTGGTCGATGCGGTCGAGGCCCCAGGACGGCGGGTTGGGCTGGGTCGCGTCGACGGTGAAGACCCGGTTCTGCACGACGGACTTGACCGACGGGTCGGCGGCGAGCTTCCTGGCCTGCGTCTCGGAGACCTCGACGGAGTAGCCGTTGAGGGCGGCGCTGTAGGTCTTGTCGATCTTCGCACCGTAGCGCTTGGCCACGGCCTTGCCGCTGTCGGCGGTGGAGCGGGCCGCGGTGTCGTTCAGGGTCACGATGTAGCTGCCGGAGATGGTTCCGGCGGCGCCTGCGTTCTCGATGACGCCCTGCGCGCCGTTGTCGGCCGCCGAGGCGGGTAAGGCGGCGGCCGCGCCGAGCGCGAGCGCGGCGACGGCGGTCGCGCTGATGCCGACGAGCTTCCGGCGGGTGTGACGCATGACGGACATGTGGGGGGTCCTCCTCATGGGTGCTGCACTGCGGGGACGAGGCGCAGCTCGATAGCCATGCGCATGACAATCAAATGGCCAACGGGCTGCCGCCCTCGAAAGGTTGACCCACCCCTCGCTCACCCACAAGAGCCCAACGGGCGCGTAACATCCTTGCCATGTGCCAGTCATGATTGAGCAAAGGTGCGCCGCACATGACGCGGGCACGGGCGCGTGGCGCGGCCCGGGCCGCGGCGGACCCCGGGAGCTCGATTTCACGCCGGACCGCCGCCCGGCATGCCGGACGGCGTTCGCACCGGTCTCCCTACGGTGGTACGGGTGCCTGCGGCGGCCGCCTGGGACGTTTCCGGTGGCCCGGCCGCAGGGGCGCTTCGACCGAGCCGCTCCGACCGAACGCGTTCACGCCAAAAGGGACGTGCCGGTTTCGACCCGACCACGCCGGACCCGGGGCCCGGTGACGCTCGTACCAGCGGCCCGACGGCCTACTGGGCGCACGCCGGACCGAATTGTGAAATTTTTGTGCCCGCCCTCTGGAGCGGCGCGCGGACGGCCGGCGCGCGAGGGTCCGCGCGCCGGCCGTCCGTGCCGGAAGCCGCCCGATCAGCAGTCGCCGTCGTCGTAGCCGCCCCAGTCGTCATCGTCGTCGTAGCCGTGGCCGTGGCCACCGTAACCGCCGTGACCGCCGTGACCGCCGTAACCGTGGTCACCGTCGCCCCAGCCGCCGCCGGTGACGTACGTGGGTGCGTGGGTGGGGGTGGCCGCCGAGGCCGTGCCTGCGGCTCCGAGGGCAGCGCCGCCTGCCATCAGGACACCGATGGCGGACACCGCGAAGAGTCGCTTCACTCTCAGTGCTTGCATGATTTCGAACCCTTCTTTTCGTTGTTGTGCCACGCATTCGGGGCGTGCCGAAGACGCCCCCTCGCGCGATGTGGTGGAGCGCGGGTGCGTGGATCACCGCATGGATGCGAGTGCGCGTATCCCCCGTCAACGCCGCCCGGTTGGGGCTGCGGACATCCGGTCCGACGCGCGATTCCTCAAGCGTGGTGCTTGGGCGCACGACTGCGGGCTGAGTGTGTTCCCCACAGTTGCGGTTCTCACTAAGGAACGCTAGTCGCCTATCCCGCGCTCGGCATCTCGGGCAGCGATCCGGCGGGGCTCGCCCGCCCCTGGAGCGCGAGGTGCCACCACTGGTCGTTGTACTCCTCGCCGCATGAGGTCTGCGCCGCCGGACGGGTCCGCTCGCGCCCCTGGACCAGCAGGCACTTGGCGTTTCCGGCGTTGCGCAGCACGAACTGTCCGGCCCGGGTCCCCGTCCCCCACAGCAGTTCCCAGCGCTGCCCCGCCCGGCCGGCCGTGCAGGCGAACTGGCGGACGGGGGCGAGCTGCTCCTCGCCGGCCACGGTCAGGCACCGGCCGCTGGACGCGTTGCGCAGCGTGCGGGTGGCGCCGCCGTCCTGCTGGGCCAGCGTCCAGGTGCGGTCGGCGTCGGCGCTGCAAGTGTCCTGCACCGGCACGAGGTCGTCGCCGGTACCGGGAACCCGCAGGCACAGCCCGCTGCCGATGTTGACCAGCCGTCCGGTGAGCACCGATGTGTCTTCCCCGGCCGCGCCCGGGGTCGTGGCCGGGACCGCGGCGGGCGGCACGTCGGCCTCGGCTCCCGGGCCGCCGCCCACCCGGACAGCGATCACCGTGGCCACGCACACCAGGGCGACGGCGCAGGCCGACAGGATGCCGACGCGGTGCTCGTGGACGTTGACCTGGAGGTTCCCGCTCCCGCTCTGCACCCCGGCCGGGCCGTGGACCGTCGTCCCGTCGCCGGCCCGGAACTCGGCCTAGCGGGGCGGTCGCTGTGGGCCACTGGCCACGCCGGCGGCGCGGCCGCCGAGGTCGGCGTCCAGGGTCTGCTGGGCCGTGCGCATCGAGGCGGCGTACTTCGGCTCGCCCATGCGCCGCCAGGCCTCGTCCGGCGCGACCTCCTCGACCCGGCTCACCACCCACCAGATGTTGCCGAACGGGTCCCGCACCCGGCCCCCTCGGTCACCCCACGCGCTGTCGTCCGCCTCGGTGATCACCCGCGCTCCGTGGGCGACGGCCGCGGCCATGGCGGCGTCCGCGTCCGGTACGTAGACCCGCAGCATGGAGGGCGTCACCGGCCAGTCGGGCCGTCGGTCGAAGGCCAGCACGACCGTGTCGCCGACCCGGATCTCGCCGTGACCGATGCTGCCGTCCTCGACCGCCACGCGCACGATCTCCTCACCGTCGAACGCCGCCGTGATGAAGCCGAGCAGCGCGCCCGTGTCGTCGGTGACGACCCACGGTGCGACGCTCGTGTAGCCCTCGGGGGCGAAGTGGTCCATCGGTCTCGTTCCTTCCCCCGGCGTGCGTGTTGCTGGAGCTGTTGCTGCGGTCGCTCCTCGTGACATCGCCACCGTAGGTACGAATGAGGCCAGGACCCGTCCTACTTGGGGTGCGGATCCGTGACGTGTCGGTGATGGCCCGGGCGCCCCGCGTCCGGCACGGTGGGCGCGGTCGGTGGCCGTCGCGTCCGGTGCGGCGGTCGTACAGCGCGCCGGAGAGTTTCGTATGACCGAGAACGGCAGTTCCCCGACCAGCCGCCGCGCCCTCCTGCTGGCCGCCGGGTCGGTCGGGGTCACGGCGCTGACGGCGGCCTGTTCCGGGCCGACCGGGACCCGCGGGGCGGCGGGGCAGCCGTCCGCATCCCCCTCCCTCCCGCCCTCGCCCGGCGGCAGCACGCCGGCCTGGGTCCTCGCCGTGCGGGCGGGCGCCGGCCCCTACTACCTGGACCTGGACAAGGTCCGGTCGGACATCACGGAGGGCCGCACCGGGGTGCCGTTCCGGCTTGACCTGACCGTGGTGCGGGTGTCGGCGGGCTGCCGGCCGGTCGCGGACGCCGCCGTCGACGTCTGGCACGCCGACCCCTCGGGCGCCTACTCCACCGGGGGCGCCGCCTTCCTACGCGGTACGCAGGTCACTGACGGAGCGGGCCGCAGCACCTTCCGCACGATCGTGCCCGGCTGGTACGCCGGACTGGCACCGCACATCCACTTCAAGGTGCGCCCCGACCGCCGGACCGAGACGACCTCGCAGTTCTTCTTCCCCGAGCCCCTCCTGCTCCAGGTGTACGCGCGCCCGCCGTACACCGACCGCCGCGCGCCGAAGCACCCCAACGCCCGCGACGACCGCTACCGCGCCTCCGGAGCCTCGATGACGCTGGCGCCCGTCCCCGCCGGCGACGGGTACCGCGCCGCGTACACCGTGGGGATCGCCTGAAACCGACCCGAACACCGACCCGGACGACAGCCGCGTGCACCAGGAGCGGCCAGTCGGCCGGCAGGCCGATCGGGGTGATGCCCCCGTACTCCATGCCCGTCAGCTCCACGGCCGTCTCCATCGGCGCGAACGACACCTTGCGCGCGCCCGGACAGCGCCGGACGACGCCGTTGACGCCGACCCGGCCGCCGGCGGCCCCGGACGCGCTCGTCAACGGGTGAGCGCGGTCGCCGGTTCCGGGTAGTCGAGGACCAGCCCGTGCTCGTCGAACTCGATGTCGCTGTGGAAGTCTCCCGACGAGAAACGGACACGTGTGCCGTGCCCGTCGGGTGCGAGCGGGGTGTACGTCTGCCGACTCGCGCTGACCTCCAGATCGGGTACCGAGACCCAGGCCATGAGAAACTCGTGCGGGCCGGCACCGGGACTTCGGTGCAGGTCGTGGCGCAGGACGGGCATGGTGTTCGTCAGCGGGCACAGCCCCAGGTCGCAGTCGAGCGCGCCATCGAGGTCGGCGCGGTGCACGCCGTCGACGATCCAGCGGCCGGCGTCGTTGCGCAGGTCCAGGGTCCGCGTCCCGGTCCCGGCCCCGGTCCCGCTCCCCGTCCCGGGTTGCGTGGTGACGCGCAGGCGGGAGGTCACGTAGTCCTCGCCGGTCTCCAGGGTGTACGTCAGCCAGTAGGGCTCGGGCACCAGGCCGACGGCGCGCCCGTGTGCGGCGAGCCGACGTCCCGTGAGCTCGGTCCAGGCGGTCGAGTACCCCCCGGCGGGGAGGATCTCCCAGGTCCGGACGAGGCGATCGGCGATCATGGGAGGACCCTAGGCCCTCAGCCGACCTGGATGCCGATGACGCAGGTGTCGTCGTCCGTGTCGGACCTGCTCGCGGCCAGGAGGCGGTCCAGCCGCCGGTCCAGGTCCCCGGAGCAGGCGGCCGCCGCCTGCACGAGGTGGCCGAGGGAGTCCTGCACCGAGGAGTCCCGCCGCTCGACGAGCCCGTCCGTGAACATCAGCAGGGTGTCGTCCGGTTCGAGGCGCACCTCCCGCTCGGCGTAGGTGACTTCGGGGAGCGCGCCGAGCAGCAGGCCCTCGATCAGCGGGAAGGCCTCGGCCTCGCCGCCGCGGACGAGTACGGGCGGCAGGTGCCCGGCGCGCGCCCATCGCATCACCCTGGTGCCGGGGTCGAAGAGCCCGCAGACCGCGGTGGCCGTCACGTGCTTGGCAAGGTGGTGGGTGACGGTGTTGAGCCAGGACAGCAGCTGGGCCGGGCCCGCTCCGGTCACGGCGAGGCCGCGCAGGGCGTTACGGAGGACGACCATGCCGGTGGCGGCCTCGATGCCGTGGCCGGCGACGTCCCCCACGGAGAGCATGATCAGCCCGGAGGGCAGGACCACGGTGTCGTACCAGTCGCCCCCGACGAGCGACTCGGTCTCCGCGGGCCGGTAGCGGACGGCGACGCGCAGGCCTGGTGCCGTGATGGCCGGCGGGGTCGGGGGCATGATGGCGTGCTGGAGCTGCAGGGCGAGGCGGTTGCGCTCGGCGGACTCGGCCTCGCTGTGGGCCAGTTGGTCCCGTGTCGCGGCCAGGGCGACCTCGGTCCAGTGCTGCGCGGAGATGTCCTGGTAGGCGCCTCGGACGGCGTGCAGCCGCTGGTCGGCGTCGAGAACGGGCTCGGCGACGACGCGGATGTGCCGGGTGATTCCGTCGGACCTGAGCAGGCGCAGGTTGACGGAGGCCGGACGGCGGTAGCGCAGCACGGCCCGCAGGAATCGGCCGAGGGCCTCGGAGTCGTCGGTGTGGGCGTAGCCGGGCAGTTCCCGCAGCCGTACGGGCTGGGCGGTGGTCGGCAGTCCGTGGAGCGCGTACAGCTGTGCGTTCCAGGTGATCTCGCCGGTGACGAGGTTCTCCTCGAAGCCGCCGATCCGGCCCAGGCGCTGGGCGTGCTGGAGGAGGTCGGCGAGGCGTGCCGTCTCGTCCTCGACGCGCCAGATCAGCAGGACGGCCGCGCCGTGCCGGCTGACGCTGATGTCCGCGACCGAGGTGAGCGGGATCTGGTCGACGAGCGCGGTCAGGCTCATGCGTTCGGCGCGGAAGGGCTCGCCCGTCGCGTGGACCCGCTCGACGATGTCGAAGAGCCCCCGCTCGCCGGCGGCCATCGGATAGGCCTCGAGCAGCAGCGCGCCGTTCACGTCGCCGCGTTGCCGCCCGGCGGGGTCGACGAACCTGCTGCTGGCGTGGCGGATGCGGAAGTCGGTCAGCCTGCCGTCGGGATCGAGCACCGGGGTGAGGACCACGGCGGGGTCGTGCAGGCCCTCGGAGAGGTCGATGAGCTCCGCGACGTCCGGGAGGACCGCTTCAAGGACGCCCGGGTCGCCCGGGGGTGCGGTGTCCATGGTCCGGGCGCACAGTTCGGCGAGGGCCTCGACCTGGCGCTCGATCTGCGGGGGCTGCGGAGCCAGGGGCTGCGGCCAGCAGATCTCCAGGACGCCGTGGATCCGCCCGCCGGTCCCGGCGGGTACGGCCATGCGGCCGCCCTCGGGCCACTGCAAGTGCCCGATCGAGGGGAGACCGTCGCGGTTCAGACGGGCGAGCGCGACCAGGCGGCGCTCCCGCAGCGCCCGGCGGGCGACGGTGGAGACGCCCGGGGGTACGTGGCGCCAGCGCGCGGCTTCCCCGGGCCCGAACCCGGCGTGCCCCGCGAGGGCCAGGGAGCCGTCGGGTGCCGCGCTCCACACGGCGACGGCGACCGCTCCCAGGGGTCCGAGGGCGTTCGTCAGGAGGGACTCGGCCACGGCCTGGGTGTCGTCGGCGGCGGCCAGTACCCCGCTCTCGGCGGTACGCAGTCGTACCGCGAGCGTGGTGGAGCGCTCGGCCGGTTCGGGCGACGCCGGTTCGGCCGAGGCCGGTTCCGGCGTGGCGGTGCGCTCGACGAACTCGGCGGCGACCTCGCTGACGTGGTCGCGGGCGGCCTGGTTGACGATGTCGGCGGCGAGTTCGAGCGGGGACAGCCCCGTTTCGCGCGACAGTTCGTCGAGCTGGCGGGCCGCCGCCGCGGGGGTGCAGTTCAACTGTCCGATCAGGATGCCCTTGGCCAGTTCGACCAGGGCCCTGCCGTCGGCGGCGGCATGCGCCTCCCGCACCTCGCGGCGCAGGCGTTCGACGGTGGCGACCAGGCGCCCCAGGGGTGTGGCGGTCTGGTGCGGGATGGTGTTGCGTGACGGCTCCGCGGCCACCGCTTCCGGCCGCCGCGCGTCGTCGTACTGCTGTGTGTCGGGGGTGTTCACCGTGCTGCCGGCTCCTTGTCGGGGCGATCGTGGCCCTGCGGGAGGGGACGCGGGGGGCATGCTCGGGCGGACAGGGCGAAGGGTCCGGACTCGGCGGACGGGACGGACAGTGGATACGGCGCGGCGGTCATCCGGTGAGCCAGTGCCGGACGCGGGCGATGAGGTCGTCGGCGTCGACCGGCTTGGTGACGTAGTCGCTGGCTCCCGCGGCGAGGCTCTTCTCCCGGTCCCCCGGCATGGCCTTGGCGGTGACCGCGATGATGGGCAGCCCCGCGTAGGCCGGCATCCGCCGGATCTCGGCGGTCGCCGCGTAGCCGTCCAGTTCCGGCATCATCACGTCCATCAGGATCAGGTCGACGCCGTCGTTGCGGGTGAGCGTCTCGATGCCCTTGCGCCCGTCCTCCGCGTGGAGGACGCGCACACCGTGCAGTTCCAGCACGCCGCTGAGGGCGAACAGGTTGCGCGCGTCGTCGTCGACGACGAGGACGGTCCGTCCCGCCAGGTCGTCGTCGAGCAGCGGCGTGCTCGGCCGGCGCTCCGACTCCTCGCGGACGAGGGGCAGTACGTCCCCCGGCCGGTCGGCGGACAGGTGCAGCACGATGCGCTCGCGGAGCTCGTCCAGGCTCGACAGCAGTTCCAGCCGGCGCGACGCGGCCCGCTCCCGCAGGGCCCTCTCCTGGCCGGTCTTCAGGCGGGGGTTGTTGTGCGCGAGGACCGGGAGGGAGGAGAGCGCCGGGTCCCCGTCGAGCGCGTCGAGGAAGCGCACGGCCTCCCCGTCGGGCATGTCGAGCTCGAGGACGACGCAGTGGAAGGAGTCCGACGCCAGGGCCGCGGCGGCTTCCCTTGAGCTCGTGGCGTTGACCACCTGGATGCCCTCGCGGTGGTCCCCGGGCGGCTGGTGGCCGGGGGCGAAGTCCCGGTCGGCGCTCTCGGCGACGAGGGAGAGCAGCCCGTTGGGGCGTTCCTCGATCACCAGGAGCCTACGGGCCTGCCGCTGGGGCGGAACAGGTACGGCCGGGCCGCGGCCACCGCCCGCCGGCGCGGTGGGCCCCCCGACGGCGTGCCGGGCGGTCGCGGGGGCGTCGGCGAAGGGTTCCTCCTCGTAGTCCGCGCGGCTGACCGGCAGGTAGAGGGTGAAGGTGCTGCCCTGCCCCGGTGTGCTCTCCGCGGTGACGGCGCCGCCGAGGAGCTGGGCGATCTCGCGGCTGATGGAGAGCCCGAGCCCGGTGCCGCCGTACTTGCGGCTGGTGGTCCCGTCGGCCTGCTGGAAGGCGCCGAAGACGGACTCCAGCTGCTGCTCGGGGATCCCGATGCCCGTGTCCCGTACCCGGAAGGCCAGCATGGGCGCGCGGCCGGGGAGCCCGGCGGGGACCTCGGGGGCCGCGGCGGGTTCGATGCGCAGCTCGACGCCGCCGCGCTCGGTGAACTTGACCGCGTTGGAGAGCAGGTTGCGCAGGATCTGGCGCAGCCGCGCGTCGTCGGTGAGCAGGTCGGCCGGGGCGTCGGGGGCGGTGGTGACGGTGAAGTCGAGGCTCTTCTGGGTGGTCAGCGGGCGGAAGGTGACGTCGACGTACTCCAGGAGCTGCGGCAGGTCCACCCGCTCGGGGTTGACGTCCATCTTGCCCGCCTCGACCTTGGAGAGGTCGAGGATGTCGTTGATCAGCTGCAACAGGTCCGAGCCCGCCGAGTGGATGATGCCCGCGTACTCGACCTGCTTCGGGGAGAGGTTGCGGGTCGGGTTCTGGGCGAGGAGCTGGGCGAGGATGAGCAGGCTGTTGAGCGGGGTCCGCAGCTCGTGGCTCATGTTGGCCAGGAACTCGGACTTGTAGGTGGAGGCCCGCGACAACTGCTGGGCGCGGTCCTCCAGTTCCTGCCGGGCCTGCTCGATCTCCAGGTTCTTGGCCTCGATGTCGCTGTTCTGGCTGGCGAGGAGGGCCGCCTTCTCCTCCAGTTCCGCGTTGGAGCGCTGCAGCTCCACCTGCTGGACCTGGAGTTCCTCCGAGCGGGCCTGGAGTTCCCCGGTCAGCCGCTGGGACTCCTCCAGGAGCTCGTCGGTCCGGGCGTTGGCGACGATGGTGTTGACGTTGACGCCGATGGTCTCCATCAGCTGGCCGAGGAAGTCCCGGTGCACGGGGGTGAAGGCGGAGAAGGAGGCGAGCTCGATCACGCCGAGGACCTGGTCCTCCACCACGATCGGCAGGATGATCAGGCTGCCGGGGGTGGTGTGGCCGAGGCCCGAGGAGATGACGTAGTCACCGGGGACCCGGTCGGTGGCGATGATCCGGTGGCTGCGCGCGGCCTGCCCCACCAGGGACTCGCCGAGGGCAAAGCCGACGCCCAGGGCGGCGCCCGCGGGGCGGCCGTAGGAGCCGACCAGGGTGAGCACGGTGCCGTGCGGGCCGTCCTCGGCGAGATAGAAGGCGCCGTACTGGGCCGCGACCAGCGGGGTGAGTTCGTCCATGACGAGCTCGGCGACGACGGCGAGGTCCCGGTGGCCCTGCATCAGGCCCGAGATGCGCGCCAGGTTCGACTTGAGCCAGTCCTGCTCCTGGTTGGCCCGGGTGCTCTCGCGCAGCGAGCCGACCATGGAGTTGATGTTGTCCTTGAGTTCGGCGACCTCTCCCGAGGCGTCGACGGTGATGGAGCGGGTCAGGTCGCCCTCGGCGACCGCGCTGGCGACCTCGGCGATGGCGCGGACCTGGCGGGTCAGGTTGCCGGCCAGCTCATTGACGTTCTCGGTGAGGCGCTTCCACGTCCCGGAGACGCCCTCGACCTCGGCCTGGCCGCCGAGCCGGCCCTCGCTGCCGACCTCCCGGGCGACCCTGGTGACCTCGGCGGCGAAGGCGGAGAGCTGGTCGACCATCGTGTTGATGGTGGTCTTGAGCTCCAGGATCTCCCCGCGGGCGTCCACGTCGATCTTCTTGGACAGGTCGCCGTTGGCGACGGCCGTCGTGACGAGGGCGATGTTGCGGACCTGGCCGGTGAGGTTGTTGGCCATGGAGTTGACGTTGTCGGTGAGGTCCTTCCAGGTGCCCGCGACGTTGGGTACCTGGGCCTGGCCGCCGAGCCGGCCCTCGGTGCCGACCTCCCGGGCCACGCGCGTCACCTCGTCGGCGAACGCGGACAGCGTGTCGACCATCGTGTTGATGACGCCGGCCAGCGCGGCGACCTCACCCTTGGCCTCCACCATGATCTTCTGCGAGAGGTCGCCACGGGCGACGGCGGTGGCCACCTGGGCGATGGACCGCACCTGGCCCGTCAGGTTGGACGCCATGACATTGACGTTGTCGGTGAGGTCCTTCCAGGTGCCGGAGACCCCCCGGACGGTGGCCTGGCCGCCCAGGTTGCCCTCGGTGCCGACCTCGCGGGCAACCCGGGTGACCTCGTCGGCGAAGGCGGAGAGCTGGTCGACCATCGTGTTGATGGTCTCCTTGAGCTCCAGGATCTCGCCGCGGGCGTCCACCCGGATCTTCTGCGTCAGATCGCCCTGGGCCACCGCGGTGGTGACTTCCGCGATCGAGCGCACCTGGGCGGTCAGGTTGTCGGCCATGACGTTGACCGACTCCGTGAGGTCCTTCCAGGTTCCGGAGACGCCCTTGACGTCCGCCTGGCCGCCGAGCCGGCCCTCGGTACCGACCTCACGGGCCACCCGGGTCACTTCTCCGGCGAAGGCGGAGAGCTGGTCGACCATCGTGTTGATGGTCTCCTTGAGCTCCAGGATCTCGCCGCGCGCGGTGACGTTGATCTTCTGCGAGAGGTCGCCCTTGGCCACGGCCGTCGCGACCTGGGCGATGGAGCGCACCTGGGCGGTGAGGTTTCCGGCCATGAAATTGACCGAATCCGTGAGGTCCAACCAGGCGCCGCCGACTCCCGGCACGTCCGCCTGACCGCCGAGCGTTCCCTCGGTGCCCACCTCGCGCGCGACCCGCGTCACCTCGGACGTGAACAGGGACAGCTGGTCGGCCATCCCGTTGAAGACCGTGGCGATCTCGCCGAGCAGTCCGTCCGCCGTGTCGGGCAGCCGGGTACGGAAGTCTCCGTCCCGCACGGCCGTGAGCCCCGCCAGCAGCTGGCGCAGTTCCGATTCGCCGATCCTGTCATCGCCGGGAAGCGCCGGTGTCGTGCCCAGTGCCTCGGAACCCGTCCGCTCAGCCATCCGCCAACCTCACTCTAGACAACGACCGTGCCGGCGCACGGGACAGGACACGGCAGGGGAACGCGCCGGATCCCCCGGACGGGCCGGGGGGGATCCGTCTCTCGCCGTACATCCAATGGAGAAGGCTATCGCCGACCCGGGCACGTCTGATCACCTGATCCCCGATCAGTGCGTAGCGTCGTGTGCGGACACCGCCGGGTGACCGGCGGATTCATGGGCGGGCAGCGGGTAGGCGAACCGTGACGAACGACACGAACAACGCGACCGAAGAGGGGTGAGGACATTGGCGGTCAAGGCCGTGGGCTGGGCCCGCTCGTTCCCGGTTTCGAGAGGAGTCCGGGCGGCACGGCAGTGGACCGCAGCCCACCTCGCCTCGCTCCCGTGGGGCGGTTCGGCCGCGGACACGGTGCACTCCGTACTCCTCAGCGTCTCCGAACTCGTCACGAACGCCCATCTGCACGCCGTCGGCCCGGCCCACCTCGTACTGACGTGGGACGGCAGTTGCCTCCACGTGAGCGTCGCCGACTCCGACCCGCATCTGCCCCGCCCGCGCGGGGCCGATGCCGACGGCGATACGGGCGCCACTTCCGGCCGGGGGCTGGGGATCGTCACCGTCCTCGCCGACTCCTGGGACGTCCACGCATGTCATGGAGGCAAGGCGATCACGGCGTGCTTCCGCCCGCCGGGCGCGGTGTCGCCCCATACCGCCCCCCACACCGGTCCTCACCACGGCCCACCGACCGGTCCGGGAGAGACCGACTGAGTCGACTGGTTCCTTCGGCGGTCAGGATCCGCTGACGGCGTCCTCGACGGTCGGGTGCAGGGAGAGGACCGTATCGGCGCCCGTCAGGGCGAAGAGACGGCGCAGTTGCTCGCCGGGGGCCGCGATCCGCAGGGTGGTCAGGTGGTGCAGCCGCAGCAGCAGGTTCAGGAACGACGAGTCGCCGAAGGTGATGGAGCCGGCGTCCAGCACGACCACCCGGTGCCGGTCCGCGGCGGAGGCGAGCGCCGTCTCGAGCGGCGCCAGCGTGTCCTGGTCCAACTCCCCGTGTGCCGTCACCACCCACCCGGACCCCGCGGGGTAACTGTCCCCGACGACACCTTCGTGGTGGTACGCGTCCCCTGCTCCGGTCATGTCCGCCTCCCCGGATCGTCATCTGCACGGCCTCCGCAAGGGAGTATGCCTGTTCGTCAGCCGGACGTGGACGCCGCAGTCTTGGGACGGGCGCCGGGCGGCGCGCACCACCTCCCGGCAGCAGCCGGAGAAGAAAGATTTCGCCTGGGGCGAATAAGGCCGCGAAGTCGGGGCACAAGCGACCGAGCAGCCGTCAGTCAATCGGGAGGGAACGGCCACATGTCTCACTCGGCCACCGCCGTCAGCCTCGTTCGTACAACGGACGCGCAGATCACGCCCGCTGCGCCCGCCACCGTGGCGGCCCGGGCGCAGGACGGGACACTGCCCGAGGTGCAGAACGCGCGGGAGATGGCCCCCTCCGACGCGCGTGAGCTCTCGAAGCTCTTCTTCGAACAGCTCCGCGTTCTGGAGGAGGGCACCCGCGAGTACCAGTACGCCCGCAACACCCTGGTCGAGATGAACCTCTCCCTCGTGCAGTTCGCGGCGCGGCGCTTCCGCGCCCGCGTGCTGGGCGGGGGCCTGGACATGGACGACGTCATCCAGGTGGGGACCATAGGCCTCATCAAGGCCATCGACCGCTATGACACCGAGCGCGGGGTCGAGTTCTCCACCCTCGCCCTCCCCTACATCATCGGTGAGATCAAGCGGTACTTCCGTGACACCACCTGGGCCGTGCACGTGCCGCGCCGGCTGCAGGAGCTGCGGACGGAGCTCGCCAAGGCCCAGGAGTCGCTGACCGACGTCCTGGGCCGGGCTCCGACGGTCAAGGAGGTCGCCCAGCACCTCGAACTGACCGAGGAGCAGGTCATCGACGGGCTGGTCGCGGCCAACGGGTACACGAGCGGCTCCCTGGACACCGGCGCCGACAGCGACGAACCCTCGGCGGCGAACCGGACGATGCGTCCGCTGGCCGAGCGGCTCGGCGACGTCGACCCCGCCATGGAGCTCTTCGAGGACTTCCACACCCTCGCCCCCCTGCTGGAGCAGCTGGACGAACGCGATCGGATCATCCTCCGGATGCGCTTCGGCGAGGAGAAGACCCAGGCGGAGATCGGCGCCCAACTGGGCATCTCGCAGATGCAGGTCTCCCGTCTGCTGTCGCGGACCCTGGCCCGGCTGCGCGCCGGAATGCTCACGGTTTAGGCAGCGGCATGCCCTCACCGCCCTCACCCCGCCGAGACGACGGCCGCGTCCCGCCCGTCGGCGTCCAGCAGCCCTACGGCGCCGACGTGGTGTGGGCGGACGCCGTCGTACGGTGCGCGGCCGTCGGTACGGGCACGAGTACGGGAACGGGCGCGGGCGCGGTGCCGACCCTCACCGCCCTGCCGATGCGCGACCGGCCCGGCGCGCTCCTGAGCGGCAGTTGCGACCTCGACACCCGGCCGATCCTGAGCGCGGCGCTGGGCGTCGTCACCCGGATACCCGGCCCGGTCGTCCACCTCGACCTCTCCGCGGTGGCCTTCCTCGACGCGGCCGCTGTCGCGGCCCTGGTGCAGGCGAACGCCACGGTGACCGGTCAGGGGCGTCGCCTGCTGCTCCACGACCCGCCATACTCACTGCGCAAGGTAGTGGAGATGTTCCCGGACGAATGTGCCGCGCTGGAGGTCGCAGCATGATCAACGATCCTGCTGCCGACGCCCCCGGGGCCTTCGTCCACCCCGCCCTCTTCTACCGGGGCGAGGCGGACTACCTGGCGGGCGTCGGAGGGTTCGTCCAGGCCGCCCTGACGGCCGACGAGCCGGTGCTCGTGGCCGTGCCCGGCCGACGGCTGGACGCGCTGCGCGAGAGCCTCGGCGTCATATCGTCCCAGGTCACCTGGACCGCTATGACGCAGCTGGGCCGCAACCCGGGCCGCATCCTGGCCTCTCTGCAGGAGTTCGCCGACCGGCACCCGGACCGGCCCGCCCGGATCGTCGGCGAGCCGATCTGGCCCGGCCGCTCGCGGGCCGAGGTGCTGGAGGCGACCCGACACGAGGCGCTCATCAACACAGCCTTCGCGGGGCGCCGGGCCACCATCCTGTGCCCGTACGACGTCCTCGGCCTGCCCGCCGGGGTGGTGTCCGACGCCCGGCGCACCCATCCGGTGGTGAGGGAGGAGGGCAAGGTCCTGCTCAGCGCGGAGTACGCCGACGCCTCGGCGGTCTGCGCCGACTGCGACCGGCCCCTGCCCGAGCCCCACGGCGGCGCGCCCTGGTTCGCGTACGCCCACGGGGAGCTGGGCGAGGTGCGGTCGTACGCCGAGGCCTGGGCCCGCGGTAGCGACCTGAGCGCGGCGCGGCGCGGCGACCTCGTCCTCGCGGTCAGCGAGGCGGCCGCCAACTCCCTCGCCCACGGCGGCGGGCACGGAGCGCTGCGGCTGTGGAGCACGCCCGCCGCGGGTGCCGGGGCCCCCTCGGGGGTGGTCGCCGAGATCCGCGACGCGGGGCGGCTGACGGACCCGCTGGCGGGGCGCAGGCGCCCGGCGCTGGCATCGGTCAACGGCGGACGCGGCCTGTGGATGATCCACCAGCTGTGCGACCTGGTCGAGGTCCGCGCGTCGGACAGCGGTCTCACCCTGAGACTGCACATGACCACGTCCTGAGGGACCGGCGGTCCCCTAGACTGTCACGGACATGCTCGGGTGTCCTCGGCCCCAAGGGGCCTCGATCGGTCCCACGAACGGAGACCGGCGTCAACGGTGGGGGTGAGAGACCACAGTGGAAACGATCGGGCCGGAAACCGGCGATCGACGGCCTGGCGGGCCTTCCATCGCGGGGCAGCGCCGCCGATTGGCCCTTTCCGGCGTGCGCGGTCACGTGGCCAAGGGCCGCGATTTCACGCGCCAGGCCCTGCTGGACTGGGGGTGGGACGGCAGCGAGACGTCCGAGGACGCCCTGCTGCTCGTGTCGGAGCTGCTGACCAACGCGGCACTGCACGCGGGGGGTTGCGTCGAGCTCGTGGTCTCGGCCGGTGAGGTCCTGCGGATCGAGGTCTTCGACGGCACGACGACCCTGCCGCGCCGCCACCCGTCGCCGCAGCGCGGCCTCCCGGGCGGCCACGGCCTCTACATCGTGGAGCGGCTCTCCGACCGCTGGGGCACCCGCGTCCATGAGCACGGCAAGGCCGTCTGGGCCGAGATCGACGTGTCCCGTCTGACCTCGGGCAGGTCCACGGGCCGGTGACCCGGCCGGTCCGCCCCGCGCCCCCGGCCGCGTACGGGAGCTTCATCCCGCGGTACGGGGGCAGGCGCGCGGTATGACATCTCATGCGCTCACTTCCCTGGCCCTGACCCCGGCGCCCGGCCCCGCCTGGCTCCACCTGCTCGTCATCGCGTTCGCCCTCCTCGTCCTCGTCAGCAGTCTGGCCCGGCAAGCGGGACCGGACGAGGTGACGCTCACCGACGGCCGCGTGCTGCGCAGCCACACCCCGATCTGGACCGCCGGGGTGGCCGCCGGCCCGCTCATCGCCACTCTGGGGGCCGAGACCGATCGCGGCCGGCTCGTGATCGCCCCCGATCTCACGGTCCCCGGCCTGCCGGGGGTGCTCGCGCTCGGCGACGCGGCCGCGGTGCCCGACCTCGCCGCGGAGCGGGACGGGGCGGTCTGCCCGCCCACCGCCCAGCACGCCCAGAGGCAGGGGCGCACGGCCGCCGACAACCTCATCGCGACCCTGCGCCACCAGGCTCTCCGGCCCTACCGGCACAAGGACCTCGGGCTCGTGGTGGACCTCGGCGGACACGACGGCGTCTCCAGGCCGCTCGGCATCGAGCTGCGCGGGTGGCCCGCGCAAGCCGTGGCCCGGGGGTACCACTGGGCGGCGCTGCGCACCAATGTGGCGAAGGCGAGGGTCGCGACGACCTGGCTCCTCAACGCGGTCGCGGGCGACGACTTCGTCAGGACGGGCTTCCAGGCGTGGCGACCGCCGACGCTGCGCGGGTTCGAGCACACGGACGCCTATCTGACGCCCGGACAGGTCCGGGAGCACACGGCCTCCCTGCGGGCCGGCCTCACCCCGTAGGACTCGGGCGCTGGAGCCGCGTCCACGGGGTATGCGCGGGGTATGGAAACCTCTTCGGATCGGCCGGGCGCCGTGCGGCGCCCGTGGTGGGCGAGGGTCGCCGTGGGTGCGGCGGTGGTCGTGGTGCTGATCGTGCTCGTGGAGCGGTTCCTCCCGATTCCGGGACTCGGCGCGCTGTTCGGTGACGAGACGCACGACCGCTCCGGCCCGGCGCTGCTGAAGTCGCTTCAGGACATGCACCGTTACGAAGCCGCCGTCGGCAACTTCCAGGTGGTCGTGGACCTGGAGAAGGACGCGGCGTTCCTGCCGGACGCGATCCGGGGGACCCGCACCCTGTATGTGGGAGCGGGCTCGGTCAGCGGCTATGTGGACCTGGGCGGGCTGGGCGAGCGGAGCGTCACCGTGAACGGCGACCGTACGCAGGCCACGATCCGGCTGCCGCGACCGGTGCTCGGGGCGGCCGCGCTGGATCCGAACCGTTCGTACGCGGTGTCGAAGCAGCGCGGCCTGCTGGACCGGCTCGGCGATCTCTTCTCGGACAACCCGGCCGGTGAGCAGGCCGTCCTGAGGCTCGCCGCCCAGCACATCGACGAGGCCGCCCGCGACAGCGGTCTCGCCGAGCGGGCCGAGAAGAACACGACGGCGATGCTGGAGGGTCTGCTGCACTCCCTCGGCTTCCGCACGGTGAACATCAGCTACGGGTGAGGGGCGCGGCCCGGCGCCGCGGGAGCCCCGCCGGGTCCGCGGTGGCGCAGGACCACGGTGGCGGTGGCCGCGAGGAAGACGCACTGCAGGGCGGTCCGGGGCCCAGCCGGTCCCACCAGGGCACGGCGCCGACGGCACCATGGCGATCATCTCCTCGCGCATCCCGACGAAGTGCGCGCTGCCGGTGAGCGTGAACATGGCCGCCAGGCCGCCCCTCAGCGCGGCGGCCGGCCGGCGGGGGCGGCCGATGCCGAGTGCCCGGGCGAGCAGCAGCAGGCCGGTGACGGTGATCAGGGCGATGAGCGGTTCCACGGGCCGGCGATCAGGCCCGGTCGCCGGCCACGGTCGCCGACACCGCTTCCGCCGCCAGTGCCTCTTCGGCCGCTTCGGCAGCCGCCGCCGCCGCTGCCGCTGCCGACCTGCCGCTGCCGACCTGCCGACCTGCCGACCTGCCGACGACGTCCGGATCGATCTGCTGGATCTGGACGACGACCCCCTCCGGGTCGGTGACCCGGACGCTGCGGCCGAAGTTCTCCTCGACGATCTCGCACGGGTGGCCGCCGCGTTCGAGCCGCCGCGCGACGTCCTCCAGCGGCTCGTCGGTGGTGAAACCGAGTTCGGTGGTGGCGGGCGGCCGGCCCTGCGAGACGGCGGCGGCGTGGATCCCGACGGCGCCCGCTCCGGCGCCCAGCCGCACCCGGACGGCAGCGCCCGGCTCCTGCCGGACGGCGAGCCCCAGCCCGGCGTAGAACTCCCGGGACGCCTCGACGTCGGCCACGTACCTGATGGGAAGGACGGTCAGCATGGTCTGCCTCTCGTACTGCATTTCGAGGTGGACGTGGACCCGGCCCACTTCGGTTCTCCCCTGGAGGCACTGCTGTGGCTGGAGGTGACACCGGCCGCGCTGGCCCGGGTCGCGCAGGCGCTGTCGGGACACCCCGCGGTCGCCTTCGCCGCCGTCACCACGGGCCGGACGTCGGTCTTCGCGATGGTCCAGTGCCGCGACACCGGCGCCCTGTACGACTACCTGGCCGGTGAGCTGGCCGCGCTCCCGGGCATCGGGCGGGTGGAGAGCGCCCTGATCCAGCGCCGGGCCAAACGGGCGGGGCCGCTCCTGCTGCCGGCGTTGTCGCAGCGGCCGGGAGAGCGGGGAGCGGGACGGCCCCGAAGGCGCTGACCCCGACGCCCGGCGAGGGCGCACCGAAAAGTTTCATCGGTTCTGTTTGAGACCTCGATCCGCGGTCATACGCGTGATGTCGGCGAGTCGCCGTTTCGAGCGGGGCAGCGACCCGCCGAGATCCGCGGCCGCACGCAGGTGTTCCGTCCCCCCGGGCACCGCGTGCGGCCGCGGTCCTGCGCGCTGCGCCCTGCCTCCGCCGTGTCGACACAACCGGCGGGTCTGGCGGGATGTCCGGGGCCGATGTCCTCTTCCCTGCCCATCGGCGCTCAACCACGGCGCATGCGCCGCCCGGGGAGGGGTAGCCGGGCCCTGAAGGGTCCTCGCAGGACGGGGGCCGCCGACGGTACCGAAGGGATACGCATGTCGCACGTCGAGGAGTACGTCGAGGTCAACGTCCCCGTACGGACGGACTACAACCAGTGGACGCAGTTCGAGGAGTTCCCCGCGTTCATGGAGGGGGTCGAACGCATCGACCAGCGCACGGACACACTCACCCACTGGGTGACCAACGTGAACGGTGTGCAGCGTGAGTTCGACGCGCAGATCACCGAGCAGCTCCCGGACCGCCGCGTCGCATGGATGACGGTCGACGGGGAGACGCGCCAGGCCGGGCTGGTCGTCTTCCAGCCGATCGACGCGACCACCACCAAGGTCGTGTTGCACATGAATTGGGTGCCGGAGGGGCTGGCCGAGAGCGCCGCCGACAAGCTCGGCTTCGTCAAGCGCCAGGTCGCCGGCGACCTGAAGCGGTTCAAGATGTACATCGAGTCGCGGGGAGTCGCGACCGGCGCCTGGCGGGGAGAGGTCTGACCGCTGTGAACGGCGGCGGGCAAGCGCGCAGGGGCATACGGGCCGCGTCCCGCGGAGGCGGGGCGCGCGAGGTCACGGCGCGGTGCGGGCTGCTGGCCCGCGGGGTGCTGTACGTACTGGTCGGGGTGCTGGCCCTGCGCGTGGCCTTCGGTGACTCCGGGGGCAAGGAGGCCGACCGGCAGGGCGCCCTCCAGGAGCTCTCGGGCAAGCCCCTCGGCAACGTCCTCGTGTGGGCCGTGGGCATCGGGCTCGTGGGGATGATGCTGTGGCGCCTGTCGGAGGCGGTGTTCGGGGCGGCCGGGCCGGACGGCGGCAAGCCGGTGAAGCGGCTGGCCGCGGCGGGCCGGACCGTCTTCTACGCGGTGGTCGCCTTCTCCGTCCTGTCGTTCGCGGCGGGCGGCGGCGGGAGCTCCGGTGACCAGCAGTCACGCGACGCGACGGCGCGGGCGCTGGAGCTGCCGGCCGGCCAGTGGCTGGTGGGCGCGGCCGGGCTCGGGATCGCCGTCGCGGGCGTGGTCATCGCGGTGCAGGCCGCTCGGGGCAGCTTCCACAAGCATCTCGCCATGGGCGGGGTCCCGGAGCCGGTGCGCAAGACCGTCGGGTTCCTCGGGGTGACCGGCGGCCTGGCCCGGGGAACCGTGTTCGCCGTGGCCGGCGGCTTCGTCGTGTACGCCGCGGTGCGCTACGACCCGGCGCAGGCGAAGGGCATGGACGACACCCTGAGGTCGTTCACCAGTACGCCGGCGGGACCGTGGCTGCTGGTCGCGGTGGCCGTCGGGCTGATGCTCTTCGGGACGTTCTCCTGGGCGATGGCCCGGTGGCGCGAGGTCTGAACCCGCAGCGGGCCCCGGCATCCGGCCGTGAGCCCGCTGCGGTGGCGGGCTCAGCGGTGCCACCAGTGCCTGCGGCGCGGGTGTACGGCACGGCCGAGCCGCAGGCCGATCAGCAGGTAGCCGAGGAGCGCCCCGGCCGTGTTGAGGATGACGTCGTCGATGTCGAAGACGCGTCCCGTGACGAGGGCGCCCTGGGTCAGCTCCACCAGCGTCATCATGACGACCGTCACGGCGGCCACCCTGAGCAGTCCGCGGGCCGGGGGCAGCAGGACGGGCAGGAGCACCCCGAAGGGCACGCCCAGCAGCACGTTCCCGCCCAGCTGGCGCACCGCCTCGATCGTCGAGGTCCCGTCCAGGTAGGCCCTGATCGAATGGCCGGGTTGGACATTGCTGTGGACGAGGGCCGCCGAGGCGGCGGACGGTTCCAACGTCAGCCGGGCCAGCACCGCGCTGAACAGGACGGTCCCGACGAAGGCCGCGACCATGGCCAGCGCCCGGACGACCGGGTGTACCGGACGGCGTTGCCGTCCTGTGGGCTCGACGAGCTCTTTTTCCGACGCCGCACCGCGCCACCGCGCGTAGCTCCATGTCATGCGGGCGCGTGTACCCCGTCGGCGGCCCGGTACGCCGGACGCCAACTGCGCATGTTCACCTGCACTTTCGGGCACGCGAACAGCGTGACCGACATCCCCCGCACCGCCCTGCGCCCCGGCGGTCCGCCCGCCGCGGCGGCCCCGGCGGCGCGCACCCGCGCCCAGCTGCGACGTACGGCCGTCCACGTGTGGACCGAGAACCTGGCCGACCACGCGGCCGGCCTCACCTACTACGCCGTACTGGCGCTGCTGCCCGCGCTCGTCATCGCGGTCTCCCTCGTGGGGCTCCTGGGCGAGGCGACGCGGGACCGGCTGATCGCCGCGATCACCTCGTACGCACCGCCCCAGTCGGCGCAGGTGCTCAGTGACGCGCTCGGCAGTCTCTCGGCGGACCGGTCCTCGATCTGGGCCCTGCTGATCAGCGGGGTGCTGAGCGCGCTGTGGTCGGCGTGCAGCTACCTGGCGGTGTTCCGGCGGGCCCTGCACACGATGCACCGGGTGCCCGACACACGGCCTCCGCTGCGTGCGGCCCACACGCTGGTCATCAACGCCCTGCTGCTCGTCCTGCTCTTCGTCGGTGCACTGGGACTGGTCGTGTCCGGGCCGCTGACCCGGTGGGTCGCGCACGCCACGACCGGCGGGCCCGGCCCGGACGTCGTCGCGCTGCTGCGCTGGCCGGTGCAGGTGGTGGTGGTCACGCTCCTGGTACTGATCGTCTTCCGTACCGGCCCGTCCCGCAGCCGGGGCACCCGGCGGGGGCTGCCCGGCGGCGTCCTCGCGGCACTGCTCTGGCTGGCCACCACGGGGCTCTTCACGCTGTACACGGAGCTGGACACCTACGGCCGGCTCTACGGCTCGCTGGCCAGCATCGTCGTCTTCCTGGTGTGGCTGTGGCTGGCCAATCTGGCCCTGCTGACCGGGGCCCAGTTCAATGCCGAACGGGCGCGGGGGCGGGAGACGGAACCCCGGTGACGGCGGCGGAGTGGACGTTTCCCGGAGGTCACCGCCCGGGTACCCCTGGCGGTGACCTCCGGGTCGGACGCACGCACAAACCGCCGCAACGGACAGAAGGAGGCCACATGGACCAGGGGCAGGATGCCCGGGGCGGGCGGAGCGAGAGCGTCGAGGAGCGCGCGGACCGGCAGTGGCAGGAGCTCATCCAGGAAATCCGGGTCGCGCAGACGGGCGTGCAGATCCTCTTCGGCTTCCTGCTGACCGTCGCCTTCACCCCGCACTTCCAGGGGCTCCCGCAGACCGACAAGGTGATCTACATCGTCACCGTGGTGCTGGGCGCACTGGCGACGGGGGCGCTGATCGGGCCCGTTTCCTTCCACCGGATCGTCTCGGGCCGCCGGATCAAGTCCGAGGCGGTCGCGTGGGCCTCGCGCCTGACCTTCGCCGGCCTGATCCTGCTCCTGGCCACCTGCACGTGCGCCCTGCTCCTGGTCCTGCGGGTCGCCACGCACAACGCGATCGTCCCGTGGCTGGTCGCGGCAGTCCTGGCCTGGTACCTGCTGTGCTGGTTCGTGCTCCCCCTGTGGGCGCGTGTGCGCTACACCGCGGCGGACTGAGCCGCAGGACCCCGAGGGCGGGCGCGGCCGTGCCGGCTCAGGAGGCGGGCGCGGCCGTGGTCATGCCCGCGCAGCCCAGGACGACGCCGGCGAGATCGCCGCGCGCCTCCAGCAGCGCACGTTGGGCGCGGGCACCGTTGCCCCGTTGCAGGAGCACGGCCATCGCCGCGCTCACCCGGTCCCGGTCGCCGTGGTCGACGAGGGCCTCGCGGACGTGCTCGTAGAGGGCCCGTACGGCCTCGGCGGGCGCGGTCTCCCGCATCGTGCGGGGATGCAGCAGCGGTCCGTCCAGCCCCGACCTTCCGGCCCGCCAGGCCGCCAGGCGCAGCAGGCCCGTGCCGATCCGGGCGGGCGGCTCCCCGGCACGCCAGGCCCGGGCGGCCGTTTCGACCAGCGCGCGAACGAGGGCGGCGACGAGCACCGTGGTACCCACCTCCAGGCACACGTCCGCGACCCGGATCTCCACGGTGGGGTAGGCGGCCGACAGCCGGGCGTCGAAGTAGATCATCCCTTGGTCGTGCAGCACGCCGGTGTCCACCATCGCGCGGACGTGCTCGTGGTAGCGGTCGGCGGACCCGAAGACGCCCTCCGGCCCGGCCGAGGGCAGCCGGTCCCACACCCGGCTCCGGTAGCTCGCGTACCCACTGTCCGCGCCCTGCCAGAAGGGGGAGTTCGCGCTCATCGCGGTCAGTACGGGGAGCCAGGGGCGGATCCGGTCCAGGACGGCCACGCCCTCCTCGTCCGACTCGACCGCGACATGGACGTGGCACCCGCACGTCAGCTGCTCCTGCGCGGTCAGGCAGAACTGCTCGGCGATCCATCGATAGCGCTTCCCGGCGTTCAGCGAGGGCCGTACGGGCAGGGGGGAGGTACCGAGGGCCGCGACGAGTGCTCCGGCGGACGCGGCGTGCCGGGACGCCTCCGCGCGCCAGCGGACGATCTCCTCCTGGAGCTCGCCCATCTCGGTCACCGGCTTGGTGGCGAACTCCACCTGCTCCCGCTGGAGCTCCATCTCGAAGACGTGCTCCTGCTCCTCCCGGCCCTTGGAACACTCCCCGGCGCAACGGTCGGCCGCCGCGAGGACCGCGCCCGACAGGGCCAGCGGCTCACCGGTGGAGGCGTCCACCAGCAGCAGCTCTTCTTCCACGCCCACACTTCGCATGCCGCCGCCCATCGTGCCCCGATGCCCCACAGGATCCGTCGTCACGGAAGATGCGCCGTTCAAATGCCGAGGTCCCGCACCCACACGGGAACGGGACCTCGGCGGAACTCCGGAGCGCGTCAGCGCTTGAAAACATCCTTGACCTTTTCCTTGGCCTGCCGGGCGTCACCCTTGGCCTTTTCGGCGCGCCCCTCGGCGGTCATGCTTTCGTTGCCCACCGCGCGGCCGACGGTTTCCTTGGCCTTTCCCTTGGCCTGCTCGACCTTGGCCCGGCTCTTCTCCTTGTCCGACACAGCTGATCACTCCCTGGAGATGGAAAGAGAAATGGGAACTGGCCACGCCTCTCGCGGCGCAGTGCCGGTCGGCTACCAGTAGTGGCGTCGGCCGCCGACCGCATGCCCGACCGAGCCCAGGATCCACAGCACCGCGCCCACCACGAGCAGGATGATCCCGATGGTCCACAGGATGGAGATCCCGGTCAGAAATCCGACGAGCAGGAGAATAAGACCGACAAGAATCATGATGCCCTCGTTCCCACTTCGGAATTCGGCGGACCAGTTGGCTCCGCCTTGGCGTCTCGAGAGGCGTGTACCCTCGAAATTCATCTTTATCAGTGCCGTGCCTATTTTTTCAGCGGCGGAAATCCCGCCGCATCGGTCTCAGGCGCGGTGGCTGCCGGAGGGGCCCTGCCCGGGCAACCCTCCGATGCCGTAGTGGGTACCGAGTTCCTCCCGGTAGCCGGGATCCTGCAGGTGCTTGTCCCGGTGGAACTCGGGAGCCCTCTTGATCTGGTCCTTCGTGGTGTTCACGTAGACCTTCTCGTCCTCCAGGTCGATACGCGACACGGTGCTCGCCGGAAGGAGGACCTCCTTGCCGAAGATCCACACACCGATGTCGACGACCAGGTAGGCGTCGCCGACCTCGTAGGAGTGCTTGTCGACCTTCCCGATATGGCCGTCGCTCGCCTCGACCCCGTATCCGGTGAGGTCCGCCCAGGCCAGGTGGCCCGAGGCCGGACCGTAGCTCCACACGTGCTCAGTCACGCGAAACAACTCCTCCGGCAGGGTGAATCCGTGGGGCCCTTCCGTATGTGTTGACGCGGGTGCCCGCCCTGCCACCGGCCAAACACCGCGGCCCGGACCCCCGGAATCCAGCCGGTCGCCTGGCACAGCCTCGCGGCCCGGCGCCGTCCCCGGGACTACGGTGGAAGGGTCCCGTCCCCCGTGAACGGCAGATGAGGCTGACAGCTGTGTCGACATCGAGCCATGAGATCTGCGGCGCCCCGTGCTGGGTCAGCCTGATGGCCCGGGATCTCGAATCCACACAGCGGTTCTACGCCGGCGCGCTCGGCTGGGACTTCCGTCCCACCCACCTCGGGGGCGGAATTCTGGTCGCCTTCCGCGACGGGGCGCCCGTCGCCGGCATCGGCACGCTCGGCGGCACGCGCGGCGGCGCGCCGGTGGTGTGGACGCCGTACTTCGCCGTCGAGGACGCCGACCTCACCGCCGCCCGGATCCTGGAGCGCGGCGCCACCATGGCGGTCGGCCCCGTGGCGTTCGGTACCGGCCGCATCGCCCTCGCGGCGGACCCCGCGGGGGCGGTCTTCGGGTTCTGGCAGGGCGAGGTCGTGCCCGACTGGTCGGTCGGCCGCGGCAGCGCGCCGGCCTGGCTGGAGCTGCGGACCCGGGACGCGTTCGCGGCCGCCATCTTCTACGGGGAGGTCCTCGACTGGGCCGGCGGTCGTCCCGGCTGCTGCGCGGTCTCGTACGAGCACGCCCATGTCGTCCTGCGCCACGGGCACGACACGGTGGCCCGTATCAGCGGCGGTGCGCTCGAAGCGGCGCCGGACCCCGAGGTGCGTCCCCGCTGGCACGTCCACTTCCGGGTGCCCGACCTGGAGGCCGTCATCGAGGCAGCGACCCGGTTGGGCGGCAGGACCGCATCGCCGGTCCATACGTCCACCGTGAGCCGGTGGGTCGTGCTCGCCGATCCCGACGGGGCGCTGTTCACGGTGGTGGCACCTCAGGACCGGCCGGCCTGACCTCTGCGACCGGACGTCACGGCGAGCCGGGCCGCATCCCCTCTCCCACACGTTCCGCATGATGGCTTCCGTGGCGCCCGCGTCCTATCGTGGGAGCGACATCTGGAGCGGCCATGCTCGTCACCTCTCCCCCGGCTCCGGACACATGACCGGGTCGGGCGGACGGGGTCGGCTGTCGCCCGTCGGACGGATACGCAGTGCGATACGCCGCGCGCGGGCCGGACGCCGCTGGGCGCGGATCCGGGACGCGGACCTGTGGCAACGCTCCCTGAGCTTCTCGGCGCTCGGGTTCCTGACGCTCGTACCGCTGCTGATCGTCGTGTCGGCGGCGAACACCGCTACCGGCGAAGGCTTCGCGCAGTGGCTGGGGGACGGGCTCGGCGTATCGCCGGCCGCCGAGGCGGAGATCGACCGGCTGTTCACCCTGCCCGGCCAGGCGTGGCGGACCACGACGGCCTTCGGGCTCGCGGTGCTGACCGTGTTCGGCCTGTCCTTCGCAACCATGCTGCAGAGCGGCTACGAAGCGATCTGGGACCTGCCGCCCACCCGCTGGTGGGCCCGGTGGCGGCACGTTCTGTGGCGTGACATGCGCCCATCAAGTCGGGCCTCTCGCGCACTGCTATTCCAACGGGGTTCACGTGAAGCTTCGCCATGTCCGCGCGGTTGCCGTCTTCGGCATCGCAATCTTCGCACTCACCGGAGCCCGCGGCTCCCACGGCGCCAGCTGCGGCAGTTCCGGCTCGGGGTCCAGCGGCGGCAGCCACGACAGTGACAGCACGAGCGGCAGCACCAGCACCTCGGGCGGCTCGTCCGTCACCGGCGGATCCGGCAAGAACAAGGCCGAGCGCGACATCAGGATCGACGCCTGCGAGATGGACGACGCGGGCAAGAACCTCGTCGCCAAGATCACCGTCACCAACTCCGGCTCGCTGGACCAGACCTACAACATCACCATGAAGTTCCGCGGGGACACCGCCTCGGCGGCCGCCTCCGCCCAGGCCAAGGTCACCGACCTCAGCGTCAAGGCGGGTGCGTCCCAGCAGGCCGAGGCCACCACGCCGTACACAGGCAAGGGCGACGGCAGCGAGTACAGGGAGTGCGTCGTCTCCAGCGCGACGAAGAGCGCCCTGTGAA
This sequence comes from Streptomyces sp. NPDC097617, assembly GCF_044761485.1. NCBI lineage: Bacteria > Bacillati > Actinomycetota > Actinomycetes > Kitasatosporales > Streptomycetaceae > Streptomyces > Streptomyces sp. NPDC097617. The sequence goes on along the minus strand of NZ_JBIWCL010000024.1, from coordinate 37,620 downwards.
CCGCCCCTGATCGACGAAGCCCCCTCTCCTGTCCGACAGGAGAGGGGGCTTCGTCGATGGCCGCTCGCGGCCGCCCGCTGGAGCGGATCACGGACTGACCCGGGCGCGGGCCCGTCCCCGGGCCCGCCGGCCGCCCGCGCCCGGCCCCGCACTCAGGCCCGCACTCGGTCCCGTTCTCGCGACGGGGCCCGAGTCGGTGCGCCCCCGCCCGGTCGCACCGCGCCGCCGGTGGAGCAGCGCGTCGAGGGACAGGGTCGGCGCGCCGGCCAGGAGCAGCGGGGTCCAGGCCAGCAGGTAGATCAGGTCCGCGCCGAAGTAGTACGGGTTCGTCGACCAGCTCATGGTCAACCACAGGCTGAGGGAGATCAGCGCGCCGCCGAGGGCCGCGAGCCGGGTCAGCAGACCGGCCAGGGCGCCCAGTCCGACGGCCAGTTCCCCGGCGGCGATGGCGATGCCGAAGCCGACCGGGTTGTTCAGGGAGAGATCGATCAGACCCGGCACCGCCGCGGCGTCCCGCACCGCTTCCATCTGCTGGCCGATCGAGCCGTCACCGGTGACTGACAGGAACGCCGGATCGGTCAGCTTGTCCAGACCGGCGTAGACGAATGTGACGCCCAGGAAGAGGCGCAGCGGCAGGAGTGCGTGCTCGGAGGCTCTCGCGCGGAGGCCGGCGGAAGGCGTGTTCATGCCCCTCACACGAGGGGCCCCGCGATCCGGTTCGACCGTCGGAGCCGGCATTTTCGCCACCACCCGGATCCAAGGGAGTGGATAGTGCCAGCGTCACTCACATCTTGCTTCTCCGTCTGAACATCGCGGACAACCGCCCTCTGCACGAGCAGGTGGCCGGGGCCATGCGGCGCGCCATCGCCGAAGGGGAATGCGGGCCGGGCGACCGCATGCCGCCCGCGCGGGAGTTGTCCCCTGCGCCGGATGTCAACGCCCACACCGTTCTTCGGGGGCCGCGCATGCCTGGTGATCCGCCCGCAGACCCTGAGTTCGCGCAGGTCCTCCTCCGGCAGGCCGGCGACGACGGCGGCCGGTTCCTTCCGCGGGTCCGGAAAAAGCGCCCGGGCCGGTTCGGGCCGGGCCAGGACCGCGAGGCCGTCCTCGCCGACCGGGCGGCCGGGGGGCGTCCCTGCCCCCCGGCCGCCCCGTCCGGCCGGCCGTTTCCGGTTCAGTGGAACAGCATCGACGCGTCGCCGACCGGGGTGGTGACCGAGCCCGGACACAGGAAGCTGCCCGAGGTCTTGGCGGCCGTGAAAGCCCGGTTGATGTACTTCCGGCTCGTCGCGTCGCGGTCCCACACGATGTCCGTCGCCTTGTAGCGGCAGGAGATGAAGCTCAGCCTGCCGGTGATGTCGATCAGATCGGTCCGGGCCGTGCCGGCGGCGTCGTCGAAGGTGAAGGCGGGGTTGTTGTTGAGGGAGGCGACGATGCCGCCGCCGCAGGCCAGGTTGCCGCCCGGGGTGTTGATGCTCGCGCGGTCGACCGTGAGGGCGTTGGGGGGAACGGAGCTCGTGTTCGCGTTGGTCCAGCTGCAGCTGTTGCCGGAGACCACCATCACGCCGTCGACCTTCTGGTCGACGGCCGACGCGCCGGCTCCCTGGGCGAGTGCGGCGCCGGTCCCGGCGAAGGCCGCCGCGACGACCAGTGTCGCGATCCCGGCGAGACGTGCGATGTGGGTGGTGCGGGGGTTCCGGTTGCTGTGCGTGATGTGCCTCATGGTTCGCTCCTCCATGCCACGTACTGGTGGGGGTGGGCGAGGCGCGCGGCCTCACAGAGTGTGCGGAGTGCGTGCCGGGAGAGTCCCACAGCGACCTTGAAGTGTCAGGAGCATGTCAGCACCGTACCGAGAAATGGCCGGAAATACCTGCCTCGGCGCGCGCCACCTCAAAGGCGGTCGCCGGCCACCGCCCCGGCGCCGGCCAGTGCCTCGAAGGCCAGGGCGCGGGCCCTGGGGTCCCCCGACCGGCGGGCCGCAGCCCGGCCCTCCCGGTGACGGGCCTCCGCGACGCGGCGTCCCCGCGCGTTTCGGCCACGTACCCCCGCTGCGCCCGGCCCACCGGTCGCCGAGTTCCTCGAACAGCCGGGCTCCGGCCTCGGTGTTTCGGCGCAGCTGCGCGAGGCCGCCGCGAGACAGGGCCGGCAAGACGCTGGTTCGTCCCGACGCAGGGCGTTGGGCCGCACCGCCGCGCACCGCCGCCGCCGTCCGTGGGGTGGGTTCGGCGGTTCAGCGGTGGCGCTGCCCCCCGGAGGGACCGGTGCCCTCGGTTCGCAGCAGCAGGAGGGCGATGTCGTCGGTGCGCGGGGCGTCACGGTGGGCGTGCTCGATGAGCTCGTCCGCAAGGTCGCCGAGCGGGTGGCGCTCGGGAGCCTCGGTGATGCGCGTCGCGACCGCGCCGATGGCGTCCTCGATGTCCCGGCCGGGGGCCTCGACGAGTCCGTCGGTGTAGAGGGCGAGGAAGGCGCCGGGGCTGAAGGGGATCTCGACGGCCGTGTACGCGGCCTTGGGGTCGATGCCCAGGAGCAGTCCGGCCGGCAGACCCAGCAGCTCGGCGGGACCGCCGGGCCGGCGCAGCAGGGGTGGCGGGTGGCCGGCCGATGCCAGGCGGGCGGTGTGGCCGGCGAGGTCGAGGTGAACGTACAGGCAGCTGGTGAACAGCCCCGGTTCGAGGTCGGTCAGGAGCCGGTTGGTACGGGCGAGGACCTCCTCCGGGGGTGCGCCGGCGCTGGCGTGGACGGCGGTGCGGACCTGTCCCATGAGCGCGGCTGCGTTCACGTTGTGGCCCTGGACATCGCCGATGGCGGCCGCGACGGTGGTGTCGTCGATGCGGATGAGGTCGTAGAAGTCGCCACCGACGTCGAGGCCGTGACTGGCGGGCAGGTAGCGGGCGGCCACCTCGAGTCCGGGAACGCCGGGCAGGTTGTGGGGCAGGAGACCGGTCTGCAGGCTGCGGGCGAGCTGGTGGGTGGCGTCGTAGAGGCGGGCGCGGTCCAGGGCCTGCGCGATCAGTCCGGCGATCGAGGTCAGGACGGCGCGTTCGCCGGGCGCGAAGGCGCGGGGGTGTGTGTAGGCGAGGACGAGGCAGCCGACGGGACGGTTGGAGGCGATCAGGGGAAGGAACGCCCAGGCGGCCATGCCGTCCTCGATCGGCGCGTCCGGGTGGGCGGCCAGGAGCTCGTCCACCGCACCGAAGAACAGGGGGGTGGCGGTGCGCAGGATGTGGGTGGTGGCGGTGTCGGCCGAGACGGGTGTGCCGTCGAGGTCCGCCATGTGCGCCGCAGAGTATCCGCGGTGGCCGACGACCCTGACCCGGCCGTCCCGCTCGGCCAGGAGGGCCATGGCGTGGGCTCCGAGCGAGGGCACGATCTGGTCCGCGGCCTTCTCCACGACGTCCTGGGCGTGGGCGGCCTCGGTGAGGGTGGCGGCCAGCAGCATGAGCGGATAGAGCGCGGTGGCCCGGCTGGGCGCGGACTGGTCGGGGGATCCGGGCGGGACGGGAGCCGGCGGGTCGGTCCGGTCACTCCCCGTGGTGATGCGGACACTGATGCCGGTGTTGTCCGGGTAGAGATCGAAACGCACCTGCTCTCCGGTGGGGCGGGGCGTGGTGAAGCTGCGCGGCAGTCGGCTCATCGCGACGGCCCGGTAGTGGTTCTCCACGGCGGGCGTGTCCATCCAGGGCAGGGCCTCCCAGGGCAGGGCTCCGCGCAGGTGGGAGACGGGTGCGCCGAGCAGGTCGGCCGCCTCCTGGGTGATGAAGGTGATGGTGCCGTTCAGGTCGAGTGCGCAGTTGCCCCCGGGCAGGCGCCGTACGAAGGCCATGGCGGCCGCCGCCTCGGCCGGTCCCGGGGTGGGGGGCGGCAGTGGTCGCAGGATGACCGGACGCGGTGTGGGGCGCAGCGGCAGGCCCTTCTCGACGGCCCGCAGCAGGACGTGCGTCAGGTGGGAGAGGGCCGATTCCAGGGCCTTGTGCTCCCGCTCGTCGAGGTCGGGCCCGTGCGAGCCCGGCCACAGGAGGACCAGGCCCGCCCCCGTCGGGGTCTCCGGCGCCAGCGGGGCGGCCGCGAGGGCGAAGTCGTACGGGAGGACGAGGCCCAGCCGTGGGTAGCGGCGGGCCGTGTCCTCCTGGCCGCCGAGCCAGACGAGGCGGCCTTCGCGGACCGCGTCGGCCACCGGGATGGGGTCCTCCAGGCCGACCCGGGACCAGGGTGCGGCGAACTCTCGGGACAGTCCGGAGGCCAAGGTCAGGTGCAGGACGCGCCGGGCGGGGTCGGGATCGGGCAGGTAGAGCATGCCGATGGACGCTCCCGCGTCGGCGCAGGCCGCGACCAGTGCCTCGCTCAGCGCACGCCGGTCGGCCTTCTCATCGCGCCCCGGAACGTTTCGCACATGACCATGTTCCCCCCATATCCGCCGTCCCGTCCCGCGTACGCCGGTCCCGGCGAGCCCGCGCGGGGCCGACGCGGGCCCCCCGGCGGCGTAGCGCGATCCGGCGGCGGCCTCAGGCCGGGCCGGGGGGCCCGAGATCCGGGTGGTCCTGGAGCAGCCGGGGCGGGGCGGCCTGCCGCCAGGAGTCGAGGACGATCGCCCGGAGCTCTTCGGCGTCGTCGAGGGCCGCGAGGCGGGCCCGCACCCAGGCGAAGGAGGCCTCGTGGTCCGCGACCCAGAACTTCCCGGGTTCGGCGCGGACCAGCTCGTCACGCTCCTCCTTGGGGCAGCGGACGGCCAGCGAGGTCTCCTCGTCGGGCAGGGTCAGGAACATCTTCCCGGCAACCCGGAAGGTGGGCATCGCCCAGGCTTCCTTCTCGGTCGTCTCCGGGAGGGCGAGGGCGATTTCACGGACTTCTTCGGACGTGCACACCCCCTGACCGTACGACAGGCCACTGACATCGGGCCTGATCCGAAAGAGTGGGCCGGGACGCGGACGCCAAGTCCGCTCGGGCGTAGGCTTCGATCGGCACGCACAGAGCAGGGGGCGCGGTACATGACGGCGGAGACAGCACCGAGGTGGGACTCGACCCTCGATTCGGTCGTGGTGTACGCGCAGGGCGCGCTCTGCCGCCGGTTGGTCCGGGGTTCCGTGCCGACGGACGGCCGCGTGCGCGTGACGGGACTGCCCCGGTCACTGGACCCGGCCTCGCTGCGGGCCACCGTTCTCGCCGCCGCCGGGGTGCGCGTCACCGAGGCCCGCGTGGAGGTCGAGGCCGAGCCGCTCGGCGCCGGCGCACCCGACGTGCTGCGGCGCGAGGTCGAGCGACTGCGGGACGCCCACGCGGCGGCGCAGGGCCGCCGGAACCGCCAGTTGGGCCTGATCGAGGAGATCAGGGCCCTGCACCCGGTGCCGCCGGAGCGCAATCCCGAGGACCCGCACCGCCGCACCGCGGTCGACGTGTGGCTGGAGTTGGCCGACTTCGTCGACGGGCGGCTGACGGGACTGCACGCCCGCCTGGCCGAGTTGGATGAGGCCCTGCGCCATGTCGAGCACGAACTCGGCGTGGCCACGGACCGGCTCTCCCGCGCCTCCACCGCCGCACCGTCGGCGCACGTGGAGACCACGGTCTCCGCCCTCCTGACCCTCGACGGCGCCGGTGACGGTGACGGTGACGCGGAAGGTGGCGGGCCGGGCGGCGGGGAGGTCGAGCTGGAGCTCGAGTACGGGGTTCCGGGCGCCGTCTGGGTTCCGGCCTACCGGCTCATCCACGGGCAGGGGAACGGCGACGGCCGCCTGGTGCTGCGGGCCTCGGTCGCCCAGCGCACCGGCGAGGACTGGACCGGTGTGCGCATCGCACTGGCCACCGCCGACCTGCGGCGCCGCACCGACCTGCCGAGGCTCCGATCGGTCCGGATCGGGCGCCGTCAGCCCGCCCCGGCGCCGTCCGGCTGGCGCGAGCCTCCGGCGGGTCTGGCCGACCTGTTCGCCGGGTACGAGGCGGCCGGCGCCCGGCGCCCCGCGCCGACCGCCCTGCCCGCCGGCGTCCGGGTCGGCTCCGCGGCCGGTCCCGTACCGCCTCCGCCGCCACCGCCCGCACCGGCATTCGTGCCGGTGCCGCAGAGCTACGCCGCTCCCCCGGCGCCCGGTGGCGCGTACGGCGGCTCCCCCGAGACCTTCGGGGGTCCGATGCCCGACTTCGCCCAGTCGGCGCCCGCGCAGCCCGTCGCCGCCCGCCCGGCCGCTCCCCGGTCGCGCGCCGGCGCCATGGGCTTCGGCGGGCCCCCGGCGGCGGCCCCTCCGGCACCTGCGGCCCCCGGCCGGGCCGCGCCCCCGGCGCCCGCCGCACCCGCCGCGCCCGAACCGGCGGCGGGACCGCCGCAGCCGAGCGGCGCCGAGCTCGACTACGCCGCCCTGGTCCTGTGCGGCCCCGACGAGCACGGCGGTCGCAGGGGCCGGCTGTTCCCGGACTCCGCCCTCGACCCCGTGGCGGCCGAACACCGCCGCCGTGCCGACGCGGTGGGCAGGCTACCGCTGCCCGGGCACGCCGTGCGGCCCCGCGAGTCGGCGGGTTCGTTCGACCACCGCTTCGACGCCGCCGCCCGCGCCGACATTCCGTCGGACGGCACCTGGCACACCGTCACCGTCGGTGAGATCCCCGTCGGTCTGCGCACCGAGTACGTCTGCGTGCCGTCCGTGGAACCCACCGTGTATGCGACGCTGGTCCTCTCCAACGCCACCGATCAGGCGCTGCTGGCCGGCCCGGTGGAGGTCAGTGTCGATGACGAGTTCCTGCTGACCGCCGCGCTGCCCACGCTCGCCCCCGGCGGGGTCCGCCGGGTGGGCCTCGGGCCCGCCGAGGGCATTCGGGTCACCCGCCGTACGAACCTGCGCGAGTCGACCGCGGGCCTGCGCAACAACACCACCGTGCTCGACCACCAGGTTCATGTGGAACTGGCCAACCGGCTCGCCGGGCCCGTCACCGTAGAGGTCCACGAGCGGGTGCCCGTCTCCAGCGAACCGGACGTCCGCGTCGAGGAACGCGCCACCTGGACCACCCCCGAGGACGGTACGGGCCCGGAACACCACGCCCCGGGCATCCGCGTCTGGCGGGTGGACCTGCCCGCGGGCGGGCAGGTCGCCCTCGACGGCGGCTACGAGATCCGAATCCCGGCCGGCAAGGCCCTCGTCGGCGGCAACCGCAGGAGCTGACACCCCTCATGTCCACGGCCCCGAAGCCGATCGCCCTTCCCGTCACCGCCGTCACCGCTCTGGAGGACCGCGCGCACATCGAGCGCAGCGTCGTACTGGACCTGGAGGCAGGGGTCCAGCGGCTGCGCCTCGGTCCGGTCAGCGCGCTGGCCGTCGACCGCACCCTGCACGCCGAGTTGACCGCCGACCACCCCGCCACCGTGCTCGACGTACGGATCGTGCGCACCTGGGAGCCGCGCGGCCCGCTGCCCTCCGCCGACGAGGACTCCGTCCTGCGCCTTCGCGTGCACGCCCTCGAGGAGGAGCAGCTCGCCCTGGGGCGGCAACGCGAGCGGCTGCACGCCCGCCTCGACGTGCTCGGCCGGCTGGCCGCCGATCTGCTGCGGGAGATCGGCGAGGGCGCCGGCCGCGGGGAGGGCGACGGGGCCCGCTGGGTCCGCGAGACGGACCGGGTGGACGGCGAACGCGACGCGTCCGGTGAGCAACTGCGCACCGTGGAGACCCGGCTGGCCGCCCTCGCGGTCGAACTCGGGGAGACCCGGCAGGCCGTGGACCTGGCGGAGACCGAGCCCGCCGAGCTGGTCGGACATGTCGAGCTGACCGTGGAGGCGGCGGCCGCCGGGCCGGCCGGGCTGCGGCTGAGCCACCTCACCCCGTGCGCGCTGTGGCGGCCCGCCTACCGGGCGGTGCTCGACGGGGACTCGCTGACGCTGGAGACCGACGCGATGGTCTGGCAGCGCACCGGCGAGGACTGGTCCGACGTACGCCTGACCCTGTCCACGGCACGCTCCGCGCTGGCCACCGAGCCACCGCGGCTGGGCGAGGACCGTCTGGCGCTGGTCGACCGTACGGCGGCGGAGCGCCGCGCGGTGGACGTCGAACTGCGCGAGGAGGAGATCGGGGACCTCGGCCCGGCGGCCCCCGTGCTCGGCCTGCCCGGGGTGGACGACGGCGGCGAGGCGCGGGTGCTGCACTCCCCCGTCCCGGTGTCCGTCCGGGGGGACGGCCGCGCGCACCGGGTGCCGCTGTCCGCCTTCAGCACGGCGGCGGGCAGTGAGTACTCCTGCTCGCCCGAGCTGTCCCCGCTGGTCACGCAGGTGGTGTCCTTCGACAACCGGTCCGGCCATGCGTTGCTCGCCGGTCCGGTGGACCTGGTCCGCGGCAGCGGATTCGGCGGTCGCGGCACGCTGGAGTTCGCCGCTCCGGGCGCCCCGGTCGAGCTCGCCTTCGGCAGCCGCGACGACCACCGGGTGGTCCGGCACGCCGAGGAGTCCCGGGACTCGGCCGGATTCACCCAGCGGACGGTGGTCACCCGCACGGTGCGGCTGCACCTGTCGCGTTTCTCGGCCCCCGGGGACGTCGGCGAGCGGGTGATCGCCGTCCGGGAGCGGATCCCGGTCTCCGAGGTCTCGGCGGTGGAGGTGCGCCTGCGCAAGGAGGCCTGCTCGCCGGCGCCGGACGGGGTCGACGCCGAGGGCATTGTCCGCTGGGACGTGGCGCTTGCCCCGGGCGGGCGGCAGACGGTCACGCTGGTCTACGAGCTGTCGGCGAGCGCCAAGGTCACCGGGCTGTGAGCGAGCGGGCGCCCGCGACCGGCCGACCGCTGACAGGGCCGCACGAGAGGCGGTTCACCCGGCACTGAGGGCTTCGACCTCGGCCTCGAAGAGCAGGGGCCGGGTCCAGGTCCATGCCGGTGAAGTGGCCGGCATGGCTCCAGGGACAGTACGCCGTGCAGGCGGCTCCAGCAGGTCAGGGCCCGGCGCAGCGCCGACGGCGGTGCGTCCGGGTGGGGCGATCGCGTTGAGGGACAGCGCGGGGGCGCCGGAACCGGCGATAGCCGCCGGGCGCGGTCCTTCACCTCCTCGCGCACCTACTGCCGGTACCGCTCACGCGGGGTCTTCGTCGTTCCGGTCATACCCGCCACCTCTCGCCGGTCGACGCCATTTAGTTAGAAGCTATCACTATCGGCACATCCATTCACGGCCGGGCGGGACATTCCCTTGACATCGGCGAGATAGGCACTCACTCTGGTTACAGCTTCTAACGAACATGAGAAATGTAAACACTTCGGAGGTCATCATGACGAACACCGTCGAGCGCGTCGAGATCGTCCTGCCGGGCAAGGTCGAGCCGGAAGGCCTGCAGCTCCACCGCGGACCGGTCCCGGCGCCGGCGGCCGGCCAGGTGGTCGTCGCCATGGAGGCGACCGGTGTGTCCTTCGCCGAACAGCAGATGCGGCGCGGCCGCTACTACGACCAGCCGCCGTTTCCCTTCGTCCCCGGATACGACCTGGTCGGCACGGTCCTGGCCGTGGGCGCGGGGGTGGGTTCCGGCCTGGTCGGCAAGCGGGTGGCCGCCCTGACGAAGACGGGGGGCTGGGCGAGCCACATCGCCCTCGCCGCCGACGACGTGGTGGAGGTTCCCGACGGAGTCAGCCCGGTGGACGCGGAGACCGCGGTCGTCAACGGCATCACCGCCTGGCAGATGCTCCACCGCAAGGCCCGGGTGCGCGCCGGCGACACCGTACTGGTCCACGGCGCCAACGGCGGGGTCGGCTCGATCCTGGTCCAGCTTGCGCTGGCCGCGGGCGCCCACGTCATCGGCACCGCCTCGACCCGCCATCACGACGCGCTGCGCGCGCTCGGCGTGACCCCCATCGACTACCGGTCCGGGAATGTCGCCGCGCGGGTACGCTCTCTCGCGCCCGGCGGGGTGGACGCGGTCTTCGACCACGTCGGCGGCGAAGGCATCACCGAGTCCTGGGGGCTGTTGGCCCCCGGCGGCACGCTCGTCTCCTACGGCAGCGCCGCCACCCGCGACGACGAGGGCTCCGGCTCGTGGCCTGTGCTCAAGCTGCTCGGCCGGGTGTGGGTGTGGAACGCCCTGCCCAACGGCCGCCGCGCGTACTTCTACAACGTGTGGGCCGGGCGCGCCTTTGCGAAGGGCCGCTTCCGGGCCCGTCTGCGCTCCGACCTCACCCAGGTGCTCACGGCCCTGCAGCGGGGTGAGATCACGGCCAAGGTGGCGGCCGAGATCCCGCTGGCCCGCGCCGCCGAGGCGATGCGCCTGGCCGAGTCCGGCACGGTCGCCGGCAAGGTCGTCCTCGTCCCGTGACGCGGCCGTCGGCCCTTTCAGGAGAAGGGGATCCTGTCCGGCCGGCAGGTCGTGCCGGGCGGCGGGAGTGTGCCGTCGATGAAGTAGCGGCTCTCATACGTGTTGATGCAGGCGCTGTTGTTGTTGAAGAGTGCGGTGTGGCCGTACCCGTTGTTCGTGAGCAGGCGGGCGTCGGCCAGTTCCCCAGCCATGGCCTGGGCGTCGGAGTGGGGCGTCGAGGGGTCGTAGGTGGTGCCGATCACCAGGATGGGGTGCGCGGTGGGCTTGTCCCACGGGCCGTCGTACCGGTTGGCGGCCCGGGCCGGCCAGGTGGCGCACGGCTCGCCGGACCACGTCCAGTAGCTCCCCGCGTCGCCCGTGCGCCGAGCGCTCTCCTGCGCGAGCCCCTCGTAGACGGCCGGGTCGCGCGGGTTGGGGCTGTCGCCGCACCATACGGCCCCCGCCTGCTCCTCGCCCAGGTACGGACTCGGGTTCGCGACCGGGGGCGGTGGCGGGTACTGGGGCGGCTTCGGGGTGCGGCCCTGCCAGAGGTCCTGGAGCCGGGCGGCGAGATCGGCCCAGCCCGGGTCGACGATGTAGAGGCCGCTCACCGTGTCGGCGACCGCGTTGGCGTACGTCCACGGGCCCACGGGGTGCTCGCGCAGGCGCGCCATCAGCTGGTCGTACTTGTCGCGGGTGGCTTCCGGGCTGCCGGCGGAGAAGGCGCAGCGGGCGGTGGTGGCGGAACCGCACAGCTCGAGGAACTTGTCGAGGGTCGCCGCCGCGGTGCGGTCCGAGCCCATGCGCAGCAGGGTCGTGGTCCGTGGTTCGTTCGGCGAGGCGTTGTTCGTCCAGGCCAGCGGGTCGATGTTGCTGTCGAGCACCATGGCCCGGACCTTGCCGGGGAAGAGGTTGGCGTAGGTGGCGCCCAGGATGGTGCCGTAGGAGACGCCGAGGTAGTTGAGCTGCGGCTCCCCCACCGCCCGGCGGAGCAGGTCGAGGTCCTGCGCGGTGTCGGCGGTCGAGACGTGGCGCAGGAGGTCGGGGTCGCGCTTCTCGCAGCGGCGGCCGAGGTCCTCGTAGGCGTCGATCCAGGTCGTGCGCTCCTTGTCGCCCACCGGGAAGCCGCCCGGCTTGCCCGCACCCCAGGCCTTCGCCTCCTCGGGACTGTCGAAGCAGTTCACCGCCGTACTGTTGCCGATCCCCCGCGGGTCCCAGCTGATGATGTCGAAGCGTTCCCGCAGCTCCTTCGGGAACCCGTCGTAGTTCTGCGGCACCTGCACCGTGCCGGGGCCGCCGGGGCCGCCCGGGTTGACGAAGAGGGTGCCCACGCGTTTCGCGGGGTCGCCCGCCTTGCGGCGCACGACGGCCAGATCGATGGCGCGGCCGGCCGGGGCGGCGTGGTCCAGCGGCACTTCGGCGGTGGCGCAGTCGTACGGGCTGCCGGCCTTGCAGGGGCTCCAGTCCAACCGGGGGACGGTCGCCGAGGGTGACGGCTCGGCGCGGTCGGCGGCCAGGACCGGCGCGGTGAGCGCCGACGAGCAGATCGCTGCCGCCACGAGGACCGTCGCGCAGCGGCGGCGGCCGGTCACGGGGCCGAGCCTGGGCATGATCCGCCCTCCTCCGCCTGATCGGTACACGCCCCTGTCTCCACGAAACCGCGATCCGGCGGCGTGCGCGAGCCGGGGCCGCGGAGTGAGGGGGCGGGTCGAGGGGGCGCCACCATTCGGCCGCTCGCGTCCCGGGTGCAGCGGATCGGCGCCCCGAGCGCTATCCTCCGCGCCATGATTGACATGGACATGCAGCCAAGGCGGCCACGGGGGCGACTGCGCCTCCTGGTCGGACTCCTCCTGTTGGCCCTGCTGGGTACGGCGACCACGGCGGCCGCCGCTCCTGCGGCCGGGTCGGCCGACGCCGCGGCGGCCCGCTGGGGCGACCGGCGGCTCGACGAGGTCGCCTTCCTCACCACCCACAACGCTTTCACCAACTACGAGGACTCCCGCTGGAGTTCGGTGAACCAGTCCGAGTCCGTGCGCGCCCAGCTCGACAACGGCGTCCGCGGGCTGAGCCTCGACACCCACTGGTACGAACGCAGCACCTGGCTGTGCGTCATCAGCTTCGGCAGCGACTGCTACCCCAGCGACGTGTACCTGTGCCACGGGGACTGCAAGACCTTCGCCGGTGCCACCTACGCCCTGCCCCGGCAGTCGTTCCACGGCACGATGCAGACCGTGGTGGACTTCCTCGCCGCCCATCCGCAGGAGGTCGTGACCGTCTTCCTCGAGGACTACGTCGGCGCAGACCAGTTGCAACAGTCCCTCGGCCGGGTCAGAGGTCTGCAGGAGATGGTGTTCCGGCCCGACGAGTGGGGCGTACGGCAGCACGGCTGGCCCAAGGTGGCCGACCTCGTCACCGCGGGCAAACGCCTGCTGATCTTCTCCGACCGGTCCGACCGCGAGCACCTGGGTGTCATGTACGACAAGGCCTGGACCGTGAGCAACTTCTGGAGCCTGGGGGACCTGGGGAACGACCTCACCTGTGTCAGCCGCTGGTCCGACGTACCGCTGGACCGCCAGGAGCCCGGATTCCGCCGCCTGTTCACGATGAGCCACCACCGCAACGTCCCCACCGTCCTGACCGCGGCTCTGGACAACGGCAGCAAGCTGCGCAATCGCATCGCCGAGCAGTGCCGGTCCGCCACCGGGGGGCGGGACCCGAACTTCGTCTCCGTCGACTTCCACCGCCTCTCGGACGGCAGCGGCCCTACCCCCGCATCGATCGTCGCGGAGCTCAACGCGCGCCCCTGATCAGTCCGCCGGCCGTCCGCCGGCCTGCCGACCGGGTGGATCTCCGCGCACGGCGCGGAGCGCCCGGTCGGTCAGCCGGCCCTGCGCGCGCGGGTCCGGGCGCCCAGCGCCCGCCGTTCGTCCTCGGTGAGGCCGCCCCACACACCGTAGGGCTCCTGCACCCGCAGCGCGTGGCTCAGGCATTGCGCCCGCACCGGGCACTGCCCGCAGACCTCCTTGGCCTCCTGCTCCCGCACCGAGCGTTCCTCGCCGCGCTCCCCCGCCGGGTGGAAGAAGCGGTCCGTACCGAGCGCCCGGCACGCCGCGTCCTCCTGCCACTGCCACAGGTGCTCCGCACGGCCCGGTAGGCGTGCCACCTTGGACATCTGCGAACTCCTCTCATCCGTGTTGCGCATGTCGCTGGACTTCTCCCTCACGCGTCTGACCCGGGTGACCGTTTCGAAACTCCGTCCTCCCACGTCGGCGGGGAGACGGCCGAGGACGTGGAGACCCTCGGCAGGGCGTACGGGTGCTTCTCCGCCAGCCAGCCGACCAGCTGTTCGCGCACCGTGCAGCGGGCGGTCCACAGGTCGTCCGGGTCCTTCGCGGTGACGATCGCCCGCACCACGATGGTCGAGGCGGTCGTGTCGGTGACCGACAGGTCCCAGCCGCGGCCGTCCCACGCTTCGCAGGCGTCCAGGACCTCCTTGAGCTTCTCGCGCATCAGCGCGACGGGGGCGGTGTGGTCGCAGTGGAGGAACACCGTGCCGGTCATCTGGATCCCGCCGCGCGACCAGTTCTCGAAGGGCCGCCCGGTGAAGTAGGAGACGGGCATGGTGATCCGGCGCTCGTCCCAGGTGCGCACGGCCAGGAAGGTGAGCGTGACCTCCTCGACCACACCCCACTCGCCGGCGACGACGACCGTGTCGCCGATGCGCACCATGTCGCCGAAGGCGATCTGGAACCCGGCGAAGAGGTTGCCGAGGGTGGACTGCGCGGCCACACCGGCGACGATGCCGATGATGCCGGCCGAGGCCAGCAGCGAGGTGCCGACGGCGCGCAGGTCCGGGAAGGTCAGCAGCATCGCGGCGGCCGCGACCACGATGACCACGGCGGTGACGATCCTCATGATCAGCGTCACCTGGGTACGGACCCTGCGCAGGCGGGAGGGGTCGCGCGTGCCGAGCGCGTAGCGGGCGTAGGAGGACTCGACGACGGCGGAGCTGACGAGGACGACGCACCAGGCACCCGCCCCGATCAGTACGAGCGTCAGGATCCGGCCCACGGACGCCTCGTGATCGTGCAGCGGCTGCCACTCGATCTGCCGGTACACCCCGCGCAGCACCGCGGTGAACAGCAGCACCCGGACCGCGGTGCGGCAGCGGCGCAGCATGTCCCACAGCGGTGTCTCGGGGTGGCGGGCCGCCGCGCGCCGCAGCAGCAGGTCGGTGAGCCGGCTCACGACGAGGGTGAGCACGATCGAGCCGCCGATGACGGCAAGCAGTCGCAGAAGGCTGTTCATGACTCCTCTGAGGTGGGTCTCGGGAACAGGAACGGGCGAGAGGGTGGGGCAAGAGGGTGGGAGGGGAGCGTCCGCCGCGCGAGGGTGGGTACAAGCGCACCACGACATAGCGGGACATCAGAGCCGAGGACGAGGTGAGGGCGCAGTGCGGACCATCGGAGTGGACACCGGCGAGCGCACATCGGGCGACGCACGGGGGCCGACGTTTGCACAACGCCGTCGGCTCGCCCTGCACGGCGCCCGCCGGCAGGTCGCACGGGGGCGTGCCTTCGCGCGTGAGGCGCTGGAGGACTGGGGGTGGGTCGGTCAGGAAGCGTCCGAGGACGCCCTGCTGGTCGTGTCCGAATTGGTCACCAACGCCAACCTGCACGGCGGTGGCTGCCACGAGCTGCTGCTCCGCGGCGGTGCGGCGTTCCGCGTCGAGGTCTACGACGGCCTCGGCGACCTGCGGCGGCTGGCGCCCGGGGCGCGGCTGCGCACTCCGGGCATTCCGGGCGGTCACGGCCTGCTGCTCGTCCGCAGGCTCGCCGACCGCTGGGGCGCCGAGGCCATCGCGCACGGCAAGGTCGTCTGGGCCGAGTTCGACGCGGAGCGGCTGTGGCGGCCGGCGCCCGGGCACGCCTGAGCCCGCCCGGTCGGGAGGACCGGGCCGGGGCGGCCCGACCTTTGCGGACGGCCGCGCCCGGATCAGTCGTGCAGCAGCTCCGCGCGAAGGGTGCCCAGAGTGCGGGTGAGCAGGCGGGAGACCTGCATCTGGGAGAGACCGATCTCCTCGCCGATCTCCGCCTGGGTCATCTCCTGGCCGAAGCGCAGCTCCAGGATGTGGGTGCAGCGCTCGTCCAGGTCGGCGAGCAGCGGCGCGAGGGCCTGCCGGTCCTCGACCGCCTCCAGGGCGGGGTCGATGTCGCCCATGGTCTCCGCGAGGCTGCGCGCAGCCCGTGCGGCCGTGGGCGCCTGGGTGCCGCCGGTCGCGTTGTCCTGGGGCACGTCGAGGGACTGGGTGGAGTAGCCGTTGGCCGCGACCAGGCCCTGGCGGACCTCGTCCTCGGTGAGGTCCAGCCGCTCGGCGAGTTCCGCGGGGGTCGGCGCGTGGTCCGTCTCGGCGGTCAGCTCCTCCGTGGCCTTCGCGAGCTCCAGGCGGAGCTCCTGGAGGCGGCGCGGAACGCGCACGGCCCAGGTGGTGTCGCGGAAGTGCCGTTTGATCTCGCCCGTGATGTACGGAAGGGCGAGCGTGGTGAGCTGCGTGTTCCGCTCGGGGTCGTAGCGGTCGATCGCCTTGATCAGGCCGATGACGCCGACCTGGATGATGTCCTCGTTCTCGGGTCCGCCGGGGCGGTCACGGAACGGGCGGGCGGCGAACTGCACCAGTGAGATGTTCATCTCGATGAGCGTGTTGCGCACGTACTGGTACGCGTGAGTGCCCTCTTCGAGGCTCTGCAGCCGTTCGAAGAAGATACGGGTCAGTTCCCGGGCATCGCTGGTCGACAGCTCCCGTGGGCAGGGGACGTCCGGCAGCCCGCCCAGTCCTGCGGCGTCTGCGGCACCTGCGGCTCCACCCGTGGTGGTCGTCGTCGGGGTCATGGCCTCGGCCGTGGCCGTGAAGGTCATCGTCTTCGCTCCTTGGGCACGTGTGCTTGCGGTGCGCTCGATAGCTCGGGTCGTGCGGAAGTCTGCCTCCGCTTCCCTGCACCTTGTCGGGGTCGAGGACAGACGTCAAGTAATACCGGAAAGCTGGTTCTGGAATTGCTTTTCGTGAGTTATCCCTCAAGAATGGCGGGTGTGGAGAGCGAGCACACAGGTCACCGGCGCAACGGCTGGACCTTCCTGACGAACCACGCCCGGGTACTCATCGCCATCTCGCGGGATCCGGGCATCCGTCTGCGTGACATCGCGGTGGACTGCGGTCTCACCGAGCGCACGGTGCAGGCGATCGTCACCGACCTCCAGGCGGACGGGTACCTCACCAGGACCCGGGACGGCCGGCGCAACCGCTACGTGGTGGCGCCCGGCGCCCGCTTCCGCCACCCTGCCGAGGCCGGCCACGAGATCGCCGGCCTGCTGGCCTACCTGGCCGGTCCGCTGGGCGTACCGACGGATCCCGCCGCCGCCGAGGTGACGAACGACACGCCCGGCGACAGCGAGCCCCGCGCGGCGGTGTAGTCCCCGGTGGGGTTCAGACCCCGTGCGGGCGGGCCCGGAAGTGGGCACGCGCCTCGGGCAGGAACATCGGGACCGCGGCCGCCGCGGTGAGCAGCTCCGGAAGGGAGGCCAGGGCCGGGCCGAGGCCGGGTTGCGTACCGCTCATGCTGAGGTCGGTGGCCAGGAACAGCAGATTTCCCACGCCCGCGATACCGAGGACCGTACGGGCCCAGCCACGGCCGGCCCTCATCCGCACCGCCACGGCCAGCCATCCGGCGAGGAGGACGAGCAGGACCCCGCCCGACACGGCGAGCCGGAGGGCGGCCGCGTCCGCTCCGACGAAGGCGGTCAGTTCGCGCAGCCCGGTGGGCTCGATCACACTGCGCACGGCGTCACCGGCTCCGTCGTCGGCGCCCGTGTGAAGCAGCCCGCCGGACGCGGCGGCCGCCCGGCCCCCCTCCGACACCGCGGGCGGGTCGGGCGCTCAGGGCCTTGCGAGCTGCGGCCGCCCGAACCGTACGGGGACCCCCGGCGAGTAGAGCACGCTCACCGGCGGTCCGACCGGGGCGGGCAGACCCGCCGCCGCCACCAGGTTCTCGTCGCAGTCGAGCAGTTCGGCGCGGTGCAGCGGCCAGCGGGGGTGCGTGTTCGGGAGGTACAGCGGCCGGCCGCGGAACTCCGTGTGCATGCCCCAGCGAGCGGTCAGGAAGTGCTCGAGGTCGGTCGGCTCCGCGACGGGCTCCCCGACCCGGACGGCGATCCGGCTGTACGCGCCGCGCGGGCCGGGCCAGCGGCGGCTCCCGGCGTACGTGACCGTGTCGCCGTCGTGACGGAGCGTCATCCGGGACCAGACGTACGGGATGCGGAATGCGGCCCGCCCGATGGCCACCGGGACCAGCCGGGAGGCATCCAGGGAGCGGAAGACCACGGCGCGGCGGCCCTGGGCGTCGATCGAGTAGAGGCGGACGTTGGTCTCCGGGAAGGAACCCAGGTAGGGAACGCCGGGCAGGCGGAACCAGCCGACCCGGTGCATGCGGAAGGCCACCAGGCCGACGTACGTGACCCCGTCCAGGGTGTCCGGTGCGGTACCGGCGGGCAGCAGTGGGGCGACGTCGGCCGGGTCGGCGGCCCAGTGCAGGAAGGCGAGGTCGAGCCACGACTGGGTGAGCAGGGGCCGGTCCACCGGGTGCGGCGGGTCGGCCGTTATCGGCTCCGGGACTGCTGCGGGCGGCGGCGTCTGACGCATGCGGCCAGTATCCCCCGCGGCTCCCGCGCGCGGCGCACGCCTTCCCGGCTCCGCGGCCCTGCCCGCCCACGGAGCCGAACGGGCGCACAAGGGCCGGTCCCGCAGGCGGGCGTGCGGGCAGGCGGGCGGGCGCCGATGACGGCGGTCCGGAGCGCGTGCCGGTGGGCAGGGTCGGTCGGGGCGGTCCCGGTCGGGGCGTGGACACGTACCGACCGGTTGCTCAGCGCCCCTACGCCCAGCGAGAGTTGGGCTGTGGTGGGACGGCATCAGTGCGTCGATCAACGCCCCAGCCTCCCTCGCAATCAACTTCGCGGACAGCGCGCACTCGTCCGGATCGTCACGGTGATACGCGTTCGGGGTCCGCTTCCGTCCCGGTGCGCCACCATCGAGATGCGGCGGTGCTCACGGGTCGTCAGGTCGTAGCGGACGCCGATGCCCGGTATGGGGGTGCTGCTCAGGCCTGGAACGGGCACGGAAACCCCCCGGTGTGTGCTGTCGCCGAAGGAGGCGGGCGATGAGGCGCCCCTCCGACAGCCACTGTAGCGACGCGCGTTCCGAGTGACAGCAGGGGTGAACAGCGCTGCTGTGCCCCCCACTTGCGGTGGTGTCCGCGCGAGCGGATCACACCCGCGGGCGGATGAACGGCAGCGGGCGCGCACGCCCGGTGGTGCATCATCTCGGAAGGCCCCAACGGCGGGGCACCGCGTGAAGGAGGCGTCGCATGCTCGAGTGGAAACGGATCAGCTCGGGCTTGCGTCCCGTGCCCACGCCTGCGGCGACCGGCTCGGTCTGGGCCGCGGCGGCCGTCGCGGCCGTCGCGCTGGTCGCCGCGCTCAACTTCCTGGACGGCCCCGGCGACCCCCTGGTCGACCTGATGGCGCTCTCCCTCGCCGTGGCCGTGGTGAGCACCGGCGCGCGCCTCGCCGCCGCCCCGGGCACGGCCCTGCTGTGCTGGCTCGTCCTGAACGCCTACGCGACCGCGCCCATCGGCGAGCTCACCTGGGACGCCCCCTACGACCTCGTGCGCCTCACCTGCCTGCTCGCGGCGGCGAGCACGGGCACCGTCGTGGCCCGCCTCACCAACGCTCGTGCCGCTCACCGCCGCATCACTCCGTAGAGAGACCGTAGCGCCCGGCCCACCGGGCGACGGGCAGCTCCCGCGCTCCCTGGAGTTCGAGGTCGGCGGGTGATCTCTCCGTGTGACCGGGTACGGGTCCGCGGATCCGTACAGTTGGGTGCGTACGGCTGCCGCGCGGGGCAGGCAGCCGCCCGCCAACGGCGCGAAGTCGCCACCGGCGGCGGGCGACGAGCATGACGGCGTCATCGTTGAACCGGTAGGTCCCGGTGGCGAAGTGGTCCCGCAGCGCCGGCAGCAGGGCCTCGCACAGCTGGGCGAGGCCGGGGCGGCCGGCCTGGGTGCTGCACTACACCGACGACCCCGACCGGGTCGTCGCCGAAATGGCCCGCGCTGTCGACCGCGAGCACCCGGAGGCGTGAAGGCGAGGTCGGTGAATCCACGGTCGGCCAGGACGAGTACGACCGAAGGCGCCTTCCCCCAGAGGGAGTTGTTCCGCCCGGCCGGGCAGGACGACCACTCCCCGGCTGACGCGTCCGTCACCCGCATCGATCAGCCCGCGGGCGGGGCCGCCGAGGTCTTGCGCAGCACGCCGATCTTGTCGATCCGGTGCTCTGGGTTGCCCTGGGCATCGCTCCAGAAGTTGCCCTCGGCGTGATCCTCCGGCGTGGCGCAGGTCGAGATCGTGATCATGGCCTGGGTGGGGGCCGCGCCCGGCACCCCCGGCACGGCCGCGCGCTGCTCGCTGAGCGAGCGCTCCGACCGGAAGGACGTTTTTCGGGTCGCGGTGATCTCGTAGGTGTACGCCACCCCGCCCACGGTCACGAGGACCGTGTCCCCCGGGCCCAGCGAGGGCAGCTTCCCCAGCGGGCCACCGGCCGACAGCCGGTGCGCGGTGACCAGGAAGTTGCCCACCTGACCGGGCCCCGCTCCGCCCCGCTGCCCGTACGGGCTGGCGGCCACGCCGAGGTCCTGGATACGGGTCCCCGGCACGTCATCGGTGGTGCCCTCGTACGGCACCACGCGCAGCCCGAAGACACCCGCGGCGGGTATGGACAGCGTCGATTCCACGGGCACGACGGCGGGCGCGGGGGCAGGGGTGGGGGCGGCGGCGGAAGTGGCCGCCCGCGCGGGTGCGGAGGGCGCGGAGGGCAGGGAGGCCGCGGAGGAGGCGGGTACCGCGGGACCGGCGGCGACCGAGGGCGCGCACGCCACCAGCAGGGCGGTCACGGCACCGGCGAGCACAGCGGGGACGGCTCGGTACGGGAACGGCAGGGACATGGGCGTTTTCCGTGTCGGTCGATCGGCCGGGGCATGCGGCAGGCGGAGGGCCCGGTGCGCCCGGCCAGAGTGACATACGGAGCAAGAGGTCCATAAGGGCCCGACACTGTGACCTCCCTCCCGCGAAAAAGTCGTGGAACTTCGCGGGAACTTCCTTCCGCTTCCGCGCGACTACGTCGCCGGAGGGAGTGCCGTCCCGGCTCCGGCGCAGCGTGACCGGCACCTCGTCCGCCTGGAACCGAGTACAAGAATCCGGAGTGACGATGACGGACCGGCCCCCGTACCCGACCGCGGCGATCACCACCCTCAAGCAGTGGGCTCCGCCGCCGGCTCTCGTCGGCTTCGTGGCGCTCCTCATATCCATGTTCGGCGCGGCGTACGCGGTGGGCTCCGCCTCCGGACCGGTCGCTCCCGGCATGCACTCCACCGAGATCGACAGCCCGGGATTCGACGGGGACCTGGGCCGGCCGCACGGGCACAGCGGCGGCAGCGGTACGCAGGGCGCGCGGTGACGGCCGAGCGGACGGGCACCCTCATGGTGACCACGGACCTGATCGTCGGCGGGATGACCTGTGCGGCCTGCGTGAACCGCGTCGAGAAGCGGCTCGCCAGGATCGAGGGCGTGCGCGCCACGGTCAACCTCGCCACCGGACGGGCCCGGGTGAGCCACCCCTCGGAGGTGAGCACGCGGGACCTCGTCGCCGCGGTCGAGAAGGCGGGCTGCACCGCCGAGTTGCCCGCGCCCATCCTTCCCGCGCAGGACAGGACGCCGCCGGCGCCGGACGAGGGTTCCCCCGGCCGGGAGGAGGCGCAGCGACTGCTTGTCACCGCCCTGCTGTCCGTTCCGGTTCTGGTCCTGTCGATGGTGCCCGCCCTTCAGTTCCGCAACTGGCAGTGGCTGTGCTTCGTCCTGGCCGCGCCGGTCGCCGTCTGGGGTGCGTGGTCGTTCCACTCCCGGGCCCTGCGGGGGCTGCGGCACGCGGCGGCCACGATGGACACCCTCGTGTCGCTGGGCGTCGTCGCCTCCTTCTCCTGGTCGGCGTACGCGCTGTTCCTGGGCGGGGCGGGCGATCCGGGGATGCGGATGCCGTTCACTCTGCTGCCCTCGGCCGGCGGGGAGGTCGCCCACATCTACCTGGAGGCGGCCGTCGGCGTTCCGCTCTTCGTCCTGACCGGGCGTTTCCTCGAATCCCGGGCCCGCCGCGGCACGGGTGAGGCACTGCGCTCGCTGGCCGGACTGGCGGCCAAGGACGTGACCCTGTGGGAGGACGGCCGCGAGCGGCTCCTCCCGATCGAGCGGTTGCAGGTGGGGCAGGAGTTCATCGTCCGGCCGGGCGAGCGCGTCGCGACGGACGGGGAGGTGGCCTCCGGCGGTTCGGCCCTCGACCTCTCCCTGGTCACCGGCGAGAGCGAACCGGTCGAGGTGGGCCCCGGGCAGGCGGTGGTCGGCGGCGCGGTCAACGCGGGCGGTCTGCTGATCGTCCGGGCCACCGCGGTCGGTGCGGACACCCAGCTCGCCCGCATCACCCGTATGGTCACCGAGGCGCAGGCCGGGAAGGCCCGTGCGCAGCGCCTCGCGGACACGGTCGCGGGTGTCTTCGTGCCGGTGGTACTGGCCCTGGCGGCCACCGTGCTCGGCTTCTGGCTCGGCGCCGGCGCCGATCCTCAGTCGGCCGTCACGGCCTGTGTGGCCGTGCTCGTCGTGGCCTGTCCCTGCGCGCTGGGCCTGGCGACCCCCACCGCCCTGCTGGCGGCCACGGGCCGGGGCGCTCAGCTGGGGCTGCTGGTCAGCGGCCCCCGGGCGCTGGAGGCGCTGCGCCATGTCGACACCGTGGTCCTCGACAAGACCGGCACGCTGACGAGCGGCCGGATGACCGTCGCGCACGTGACACCGGTACCCCACGGGATCGGGCGGGACCGGGCGCTGTGGCTGGCCGCGGCGGTGGAACAGGGTTCCGAGCACCCGCTGGGCCGCGCCCTGGTCGCGTACGCCCGGCAGGACCTGCGCCATCGGCCCCTGTCCGAGGTGACCGGGTTCCGCGCCACGGCGGGGATCGGCGTGGCCGGGCTGGTGGAGGGACACCGGGTGGAGGTCCGCGCGGCCGGAGCGGACCTCCACCCGTCGCTGGACCGGGCGCTGGCCGAGGCGGAGGCGGTCGCGCACACGCCGGTCCTGGTCCGGGTGGACGGCGCCGACCAGGCTCTGATCTCCCTCGGGGACGTCCTGCGCCCGGGCAGTTACCGGGCCGTCGACCGGTTGCGGCGCCTGGGGGTGGAGCCGGTGCTGGCCACCGGCGACCGCCGGGCCACCGCGGTCCGCGTCGCCGCCGCGCTCGGGATCGCGGAGGTGCACGCCCAGTGTTCGCCCGAGGACAAGGCGCGCCTCGTGAAGGAGCTGCGCGGGCAGGGGCGCCGGGTCGCGGTGATCGGCGACGGGGTGAACGACGCCGGCGCCTTGGCCTGCGCGGACCTCGGTGTCGCCATGGGGAGCGGAACGGACGTGGCCATCGGCGCGGCCGACGTCACGCTGGTGCGCGGCGACATCGAGGCGGTGGCCGACGCCGTCCAGTTGGCCAGGCAGACCCTCGGGACGATCCGGGCCAACCTGGCCTGGGCCTTCGGCTACAACGCCGTCACCGTGCCGCTCGCCGCGGTGGGGTGGCTCAACCCGATGGTCGCGGCGGTCGCGATGTCGGCGAGTTCCCTGATGGTGGTGGGCAACAGTCTCCGGTTGCGCACCTGGCAGCCGGCGCCGCATACGCGCCGGGCCGGTACGGGCTTGCGGACGGGAGGTGCAGGGCGATGACGCAGTCGGCTTCGGAACAGTCCCCGGACCAGTGGCTCCCCACCGGGCAGCGGGTGCGCGATGCGGTGCGCGCCGCCGCCGTCCCGGTGATCGCGTGCGCGGTGGCGCTGGCGGGTCTGGCGGGTCTGGCGGCCTGGACCTCGTCCGGTGCCGCGGGCACCCCGCCGCAGATCGCGGCCGGCAACGGCCGCGTCTTCCTGCCGTACGGCAACAGCCGGGACACCGCCGCTTTCTTCGACATCACCAACATCGGCGGTGCGGAGGACCAGTTGACGGGGGTGACGTCACCGGGCGTCGAGAAGGCGATGCTGAGTCGGCACCGGAGCTCCGGCCTCGGGGCGGACACCATGGTGATGACGGGATCGGTGAGCATCCCGGCGGGCGGCACCGTCACCATGTCCCCGTCCGACGTGAGCGTCATGGCGCGTGCGAAGACCGGCTGGCAGGCGGGCGACACGCTGCCGTTCGTCCTCCACTTCCGCCACAGCGCGCCGGTGCTGGTGGTGGCGGTGGTGATCCGACCCGGCAGTTGAGCGGCTGCCGGGATCCCGGCCCACCCGCCGCGGGGGCCACATCAACGCCCGACGGCCGGGTAGCCGCTCAGGGAACGCCTACGGCCCCCGATCCGCCGCACCGCCTGCGCGACAGGGGCCGATCAGGGCGCGGAAACTCACGGAGGGTGACGAGCGGCCACGACCCGTACCGCTTCAACCGGGCGGCAGCGGGTATGTGGCTTGAGGGAACTCCCAAGGAGGCCTCATGTCCACTACTCTGCGTATCCAGGCCGCCCCCTCGCCGCAGCCGGACGTACCTCCGGTCCTTCCCGAGATCCCGGAGATCACCGATCCTCAGTCGGTGAGTACGGCGGACGCCCACGACCTGTCGGTGACGCTCTTCCGGCGGCTCCACGCACTGGAGGAAGGCACCGCGGAGTACTCGTACGTGCGCAACACGCTGGTCGAGCTGAACCTGAGCATGGTGAAGTACGCGGCGACGCGCGTCCGCCATTGCAGCGCACCGTGGGAAGACGTCATGCAGGTCGGCACCATCGGGCTGATCAAGGCCATCAACCGGTTCGACCCGGAGCGCGGGTTCGAGTTCATGTCGTTCGCCCTGCCCACCATCGTGGGCGAGATCAAGCGGTACTTCCGTGACACGACCTGGGCCGTCCGCGTGCCGCGCCGGCTCCAAGAGCTGCGCATCGACCTGGCCAGGGCGAACGACGCCATGGAGCAGGAGTTCGGGCACGCTCCGAGCGCGCGGGAGCTCGCCGAGCGGCTGGGCATCACCGCGGAGGAGGTCTGCGAGGGCCGGATCGCGGCCAACGGCTTCACGAGCCTTTCCCTCGACCTCCCCGTGACGGAGGAGGACGACGCTCCGGGCACCCTGGCCCGCGGCCTCGGCATCGAGGAGGCGCGGTTCGAGACGGTCGAGGACCTGGAATCGCTCAAGCCGCTGCTGGAGGAGCTGACGGAACGGGACCGGACGATCCTCGCCCTCCGCTTCGGTCAGGAGCTGACCCAGGCCGAGATCGGCGAGCGCCTGGGCATGTCCCAGATGCATGTCTCCCGGCTACTGGGCCGCATCCTGGGCCGGCTGAGGGAGGGACTGCTCGCCGAGGAGGCGCAGGCCGACCCGGCTTGAGGCACCCCCGCTCCGCCGTTCGCACCGGACAGACAGGTATATTGCGCTCGAACCCGGGCAGGTGCAGAAGAGCACGACGGAAGGGTGATGCCGGATGGTGCCGGAAGCGGAGAGAGCACGGTTCACCGTCGCGGTGGAGGCCGTGGATGGAGCCGTCATCCTCGCGCTCGCGGGGGAATTGGACCACGACACGGCGCAGCCCCTGCGGGATGCCCTCGACACGGCACTCACCCCGGGCCGCCGGCTGCTGGTCGACTTGGCCGCGCTCGGATTCTGCGACTCGACCGGGCTGAACGTACTGCTGAACAGCCGGCTCGCGGCGCGGGAGGCGGGCGCCAGCCTGGAACTGGTCGGCCTGCACGGGCCCGTGGCCCGCATGTTCCGGATCACCGGTGCGGACGGCGTGTTCCCCATCCACCCCGATGTGACGGAAGCCCTGAGGACGCCCCACGGCGGAGGAGCCTGAGCACGATGGAGCAGCGCGGGCCGTCCGAGCGGACCTGGAGCCTGAGGCTGTCCGGAACCACCGACGTCGTCTCGCGCAGCCGTGACTTCACCCGCCGGGCGCTGACCGCCTGGCACTGGCTCCCGGGGAGGGGGGAAAGCGGCCGCGAGGCCGCCGAGGACGTGCTCCTGCTCGTCTCGGAGGTGGTGGCCAACGCCTGCCTGCACGGCGGAGGCCCCCGCGCGCTCGTCCTGGACTGCTCGGCCGAGCGACTGCGGATCGAGGTCACCGACGGCAACCCGGCCCCGCCGGTGCGCGTCCCGGCCCGCGGGCCGCAGGCACGCGAGCAGCCGGGCGGTCACGGACTGCTGATCGTGGAGCGCCTCGCGCGGCGCTGGGGTTCGGAATCCGGGTCGGACGGCAAACGCGTCTGGTGCGAGGTGGCGTGGCCCCCGGGGATCCGCGTTCCCGGCCAGGGCTGAAGCGTCCGGGGCGTGGCACACCCGGTCGGGGCCGGCACGTACCCGTCGCGCCGTCGGAGCGCGCAGTGGTGGTTCCGCGTGCGTTGTGCGCTTTCCCGTACAGGCGGTCGTCACACCGGTCGTTCCGGGCTCATCGGGCCCCATGCTGCTTCTGGGGCGTTTTTAGGGTAAACGTGACATATGACAGCTACCGAGCCGCGCAGCCTTCCGGCCGGCGCTCCGGGTCTCGGCCCGGGCCCGGCGCTCGCCCCCACCGGCGGCCCGGTGGTGTCCACCGTGGGGATCGAGGAGGAGTTCCTTCTCGTCGACCGGCTGACCAGAGCTCCCGTGGCACGGGCGGATCCGGTGATCCAAGCGGCTTCGTACCCGCTCGGCGACCTGGTGCAGTCGGAGTTCTACCGCTGCATGGTCGAGACCTGTACCCGGCCGGCGACGACCGCCGCCGATCTACGGGCCCAGCTCCGCTTCCTCCGGGCGACCGTCGCCACCGCGGCGCGCGCCTCGGACTGCCTGCTCGTCGCCTCCGGCACCCCCGTGGTGCCGCCGACGGCTCCGATCCCGGTGACCGACACCCCGCGCTACCGCCGCATGGCCCGGCACTTCGGCGCGCTCGTCGACGGCAGGCTGGGCATCGTGTGCGGATGCCACATCCATGTGGGCACCGCCGACCGCGCGCAAGCCCTGTTCCTGGCGAATCGTGTGCGCCCCTGGCTTCCCGCGCTCCAGGCCCTCGCCGTGAACTCGCCGTTCGCGGGCGGACTGGACACCGGCTTCGCGAGCTGGCGGGCCCTGGAGTTCGGCCGGTGGCCCACCGCGGGCCCCTCCCCGCTCCTGGACCCCGCCTCGTACGAGGAGATGGCGGAGGCGCTGGTGGACTCCGGCGTCCTCATCGACCGCCGGATGATCTACTGGTTCGCCCGCCCGTCGGAACACCAGCCGACGATCGAGTTCCGGGTCACGGACACCAATGCCGACCTCGACACCACTCTCCTCGTCGCCCTGCTGCTGCGCGGTCTGTGCGCCACGTTCCTCGCCCGGGCCGGCGAGGGTCGGCCGCCGCCCGACGTGTCCTTCGCGCTGCTGAGCGACGCGCACCGCTACGCGGCCCGGTACGGAGCCGCCGGTTTCGCCCTCGACCCGTTCACCGGTGAGCGCGTACCGGCCCGGGCGCTGATCGACGCCTTGGTCAGGACGGCCGGCCCGGGGCTCCGGGCGGCGGGCGACGAGGCGGAGGTCGGCCGTCTGCTGGACGCGCTGCGCAGGAAGGGCACCGGAGCGGACCGCCAGCGTGCCGCACTTGAACGCACCGGCCGGCTGCGGGACGTGGTCGACGGGCTGGCCGACCGGACCGCCGGCACCTGAGACCCTCCCCACCGGGGCGGATGGGCCGGGGCGCGGGCCGTCCGTGCCGGGTTCCGCTACCCGGCCAGGCTGGTGTCAGCGTCCAGACATGCCAGGAGCCGGGAGCGGTGCAGCTGGGCTATGGGCGCGAGGAGGTCCGGGTGGCGCAGCAGGGCGGCCGCCCCGTGGTCGGCCGCCCCCGGCCGGGTCAGACGGTGGAAGGCCAGGGGGACGGCGCTGCCGTGCTCGGTGCGGGCCAGGGCCCGGGTCGCCGCGTCGGCCAGGTGGGGGTGGCTCAGCAGGCACGCCGCCCAGCTGGCCACGACCTCGTCCACCCACGAACGCCAGGCCCGGTCCTCCCGGTCCTCCCGCTCCCCCTCACCGCCAGCGCCACCGCCGGCGCCCTCGCCGACGGTCGAGGCGCGGGCGTCCGTACCGGTGATCCAGTCGAGTCGATCCGCTCCGCCGGGGCCGGTCACGACGACCAGCTGCGCATCGAGCCCGGTCGGATAGCAGAGCCATGCCGCGACCGTGACGGCTTGGCGGGCCTGGGTCTCGGCCAGGCCGCGCTGAAGGGCGCCGCCGTCGGCGGGGTAGGCCTGGGTGAGCCAGTACGCGGTCGCCGCGATCAGCGGCGAGAGGGGGGAGTCTGCGGACACGGCTGACCATCCGGACCGGTAGGAGGGGGGATCGGATCGTCACGGTAGCGAGCCGACCGACCGAAAGGGAATCTTCCGAGCGAAACGGTGGTCATGGCCACACCGCCCCGGGTCTCCCCCGGCCCGCCCCCGCCCCCGCCGGCCCTGGGCTCCGCTACTTCAGACCGATCTCGTCGCAGGTGGCCTTCAGCCGGTCGGTGCAGATCGCCGCGATGGTGAAGACCCCGTCATCGACCACGGTGGACTTGATGTTGTTCCTGGTCACCGTGACGCCGGGGACGAGGACCGACGGGATGCGCTTGGTGGTCGGACTGTCGACGATCTGGTTGATGAGTCCGTCGATCTTCTCGCCCTTGGCGAGTGCGACGGCCATCTCCGCGGCGGCGGCCGCCTCGGGTGCGTACCGCTTGTAGACCGTCATGTACTGATCGCCCGCGACGATGCGCTGCACACCGGCGAGTTCGGCGTCCTGGCCGGTGACCGGCGGGAGCGGGGAGACGCCGGCCGCCTTGAGGGCCGCGATGATGCCGCCGGCCATGCCGTCGTTGGCGGAGTAGACCCCGACTATCCTGCCCTTGCCGAGGGTCGAGAGCGCGGAGGCCATGTTGGCGTTGGCGTTCTCCGGCTTCCACTCGACGGTGTCGTACTCCTTGCCGACGTTCACCTTGCCGTCGAGGATCGAGTGCGCACCGGACTTGAACTGCTTGGCGTTCGGGTCGGTGAGCGAACCGTTCACCATGACGATCTGGCCGTCCTTGGCCTTGTCGCCCAGCGCCTCCAGCAGCACCTTGCCCTGGAGCCGGCCCACGTCCTCGTTGTCGAAGGACGTGTAGGCGTCGATGGGGCCTTCCGCGAGGCGGTCGTAGGCGATCACCGGGATTCCCGCGTCCTTGGCCCGCTTGACCGCTCCCGCGATCGCCTTGGAATCCACGGCGTCGATGATCAATGCGTTCACCTTGGCGGCGATCATCGCGTCTACCTGGGTGTTCTGGGCGTTCGCGTCCTGCTTGGCATTGGCATAAACCACTTTGCCCTTACCCCGGGTGAGTTTGGCGACTTCCTTCTCGATCAGCGGCTTGTCAAAGTTCTCGTAACGCGCGGTCTGGTCCTCCGGAAGCAGCAGACCGACCTTGATCTCGTCGTCCTTGACAGAGCCGCCCGGTCTTCCGTCGGCGTCCTCCCCGCTGCCGCAGGCGGCGAGCGAGACGGTCATCGCCGACGCCACGACAACAACGGCGGCACGACCCAGATATGCGTTCACGATGTAAACCTCCCTGACGAGGCCGTGTCCTTGCGGCCGAGGTAGAGGCAGTCAACTCGGCACTGACACCCTCGTCAAGAAGTGAATTGTTAACGTGATGGCAACGTTGCCATCACCGTCCGCATTCGCACATTCAGGATTTTCAGTGGCAATTCGGCATCATTGATTCCCTGGCGATGATTCAACTTATGAATCGAAAGCTCACCCGGTCGACACCGGACGGACCCGCACCCGCGAGGCGGGTTCCTGGTGGCCGCCGCTCGCGATCATGCGTACGTCGCCCTGGTCGCTGATCTCCGCCTGCACGATGCCGGTGTCGTCGGCGTAGATCGGGTGACCTCCGGGGCCGGACCGGTCGGTGCGGTGCACGAGGACCGATTCCTCTCCACCCGGTGCCGCATGGTCGGGGGCGACGAATACCAGCTCGTACGTGCTGTCCGGTCCCATTACGGCCTCCTCTGCGCCCGACAGTTCCGGGCGAACGGCTCCACCAGCGGGCGAATGCCCTTTCCTCCCCATTATCGGGCAGAGCGGGACCTCCGCCCACGCGGCATCCCGGGTCGCCACCCACCCCGCCGACGAGAAACGGCACCCGCATCGGGTGCGGGCGGGCCGCCCGGGGGTGCGGCTTCAGAACACCAGAACTGTGGGCGTGAACACGTACGAAGAAACGGTGCGAGCGGCTGTTACGCGGGCCTGAACCCGTTCGGCCCAGGGCGTGAGGGTGCCACGGGAGGGGGCGCCCGGGACGGGAGGGCCCGCGTCTCCGGGCCCGCCAAGGCCGACCGCACGCGCCCCCGCCGATCGCGTCAGCGCGACGTTGACGTGTGTCCCCTACAAGGGACAGTCACCGAAAGGTCCGTATTTTGCAACACGCCCCGAATTGGTGGCTTTTGATGGCGCTTGGGGGTCAGAGTGTGGCTCCTCGGCAGGACGCCGGGAACTGTTCGAAGCCCACCCGCCGTAAATGAGCGGGCGGGGCTGCTGTCTGTTGAAGGGGTCATCTTCATGTCTGCTTCTCTCGCCACCCGCCGGGTCGTCGCCGCGTTCCTCGCCGCAGGCGCCCTGGTCGGCGCCGCCGCCCTCCCGGCCACCGCCGACGACCACCGGCGCGACCGCGACCACCGGGCCCCGCAGTCCTCGATCGTCATCAGCGACGTCCAGTACGGCAGCGGCGGCCGCGACCGCTCCGCCCAGGCGCTCAACCGGGAATGGGTCGAGGTGAAGAACAACGGCCGCAACAGCGTCAACCTGCGCGGCTTCACCCTCACCGACCGCCAGGGCAACCGCTACCGCTTCTCCGACTTCCGCCTCGACGGCCGCTCCAGCGTCAAGGTCCACACCGGCCAGGGCCGCGACACCCACCGCGACGTCTACCAGGACCGCCGCCACCAGATCTGGGACGAGCGCGACACCGCCACGCTCCGCGACCGTCGCGGCAACGTCGTCGACAGCGACTCCTGGAACGGCCGCCGTCACCACCGCAACGGCTGACCCGGCCCGAAAATGTGCCCGCACCCCCGTGCAACTCGGGGGTGCGGGCACGCCCGTGTGTGCGGACACCGCTCGAAATGGTGCGGCGACTGTCAGTGGTGGGTGGCAGGATCTACCGCGGTGATCCAACCACCTACAGGGGGCAGGGATGGGGAGCACGACGTTCGAGTGGCCGCGCGGCGCGGAGGACCGGGACACGGCGGCGCTGGAGCTGTGGCTCGCGGTGCACGGCTGGGAGGTCGACCCGACGGTGTTCATGGCCGACGGCCTCGGCCCGGCCGTGCAGGTGAAGCCGATCGGCACGGACTGTCCTGACGAGGAGCCCGGGCTGCTGATCCTCCCGGGCGAGACCGTGGAGTACGCGCAGGACCGGATGCGGATAACGCCCTGCGCCACCGCGGCGTCCGGCTGCGGCTTCGCGCGGTACGGCCCTTCGTAGTCGGCCGCGTGGTCCGGGCCGGTGGCGCGGTAGGCGTCCAGGGTCTCGAGGTCCTCGGGGTTGCGCGCGGCGATACGGGCGACGGCCGGCCCATCGGTGTTGTCGCGCACCGCGTCCCGGGGCACCTGGGCGAGCAGCGCCAATGACCCCAACTCGTCGTGGTGGAAGACCGGTCGGCGGGCGGTGGTGAAGCGGAGGGCGGTCCGAGCCGGACCGTACCGTTCGACGGCTGCGGCGGCCGCGAGGGCGAGCCGGTCGAGGAGGACCTGGTCGTGGACGCGGGTGCCGATGGACCGGGGGCCCACGGCCGTCGGGCGCGACGCGGATCGTATCGTCCGCCCCGCGCCGTGCAGGCGAATCCCGGCCACGCACTCGGCGAGCCCAGCCGAGGCCCGGGCGAGCGCCGGGAGATCCGCGCGACGCATCAGTGTGTCGTAGAAGGCGATGATGCGGATCGCGCCGTCGACGTACGGGTCCAGTCCTGACAGCCGTACGGCCAGTGCCTCCATGTCGGGAGGACAGGCCCGCCCCGTGTCGGGCAGAAGCGCCGATCGGCGCGCGATACCCGGGCCGTGCACGACAGTTGGCGCACGCACCGCGATCCCGGCGCCGCCGAGGGCCGCGGGGATCGCCTCTTCGGCCCTCTCGCGGGGCCTGCGCCGCAGCCGACGGCTGTCGAGCGGGGCGGCGGGCACGGTGCTCGGCCTGCTCGGCCCCAACGGCGCGGGCAAGACGACCGCGGTCCGTATCTTCGCCACGCTGCTGCGCCCGGACGAGGGGCGGGCCGAGGTCGGCGGGCACGACGTGGTGCGGGAGGCGGGCCGGGTCCGTTCGCTCATCGGGCCGACCGGGCAGTACGCGGCCGTGGACGAGAACCTGAGCGGCACGGAGAACCTGCTGATGATCGGGCGCCTGCTCGGCGTGTCGCGGCGGGGCACGCGCCCGCGCCGCCGAACTGCTCGATCGCTTTCACCTCGGTGACGCGGCGGGACGCGCCGTGAAGACCTACTCGGGCGGTATGAGACGGCGCCGCGACCTCGCGGCCGGCCTGGTCGGCCGGCCGGCCGCGGATCCTCTTCCTGGACGAGCCGACCACCGGGCTCGATCCGCACAGCCGCGGTGAGGTGTGGGACATGCTGCGCGTTCTGGTGGCGGAGGGCATGACCACGCTGCTGACCACGCAGTATCTGGACGAGGCCGACCGGCTCGCCGACAGCATCGTGGTGATCGACAACGGTCGGGTGATCGCCGGCGGCACACCGGACGAGCTCAAGGCCCAGGTCGGCGGTCAGGTGCTGCACCTGCGTCCGGTACACCCCGCCGATCTCGACGCGGCGCACGCCCTGGTCGCGCAGGAGGCCGGTCCGCAGGCGAAGACCGAGGGGAACGGGATCATCGCCCCGGTCGACGATCCGGTCAACGATCCGGCACTCATGCCGCGTGTCGTACGCAGACTCGACCAGGCCGGCATCCCCGTCGGGGAACTCACTCTGCGTCACTCGTCCCTCGACGAGGTGTTCATCGCCCTGACCGGCCACCGCGCCGAGCCGGGCACCGCGCCCCGTGACGACGCCGACATCAACACCGACGCCGATAACGACGATGACGCGGGCGACGACAGCCAGTACGCGGAAGCGGGGAGGCCGTCATGACGAGCACGACCCTCACCGACACTCTGGGCCGCGGCGGAGGGGTGCGGCCGCTTCCCGCGCTGCGGCAGACCGCCACCATGGCGTGGCGCAGCCTGGTCCCGGTGCAGCACAACCCGCTGGAGCTCGTCGACTACAGCGTCACACCGATCATGTTCGTGTTCCTGTTCACCTTCGTCTTCGGCGGGCAGATGGCGGGCTCCCCTCAGGAGTACCTCCAGTACGCGCTGGCCGGGATCATCGTTCAGAACACGCTGTTCATGAGCATGTATACCGCCATGTCACTGAACACCGACCTGACCAAGGGCGTGTTCGACCGACTCCGCAGCCTGCCGATCGCCCGATCGGCCCCGTTGTTCGGGCGGATCGTGGCCGACCTGGCCAAGCAGCTGTGGGCCATACTCCTGATGATCGGGCCGGGCGTGGTGCTGGGCTTCGAGACAACCGGCGGCGCGGCGGGCTTCATCGGGGCGGCCCTGCTGCTGACGTTCGCCGCAGCCGTGTCCTGGACGGCGGTGCTGATCGGGATGGTGGCCGGGGACCCGGAGAAGGTGCAGGTCTACGCCTTCACCTTCACCTTCATCTTCCCGCTCACCTTCACGAGCAGTGCCTTCGTCGAGGTCGACACCATGCCCGGGTGGCTCCAGGCATGGGTCCAGATCAACCCCGTGACGCACCTGTCGGACGCGTTCCGCGGGCTGCTGCTCGGCACACCGGCGGGCGGGCCGATCCTCTGGTCACTGCTCTGGGCGGCGGGCATCACCGCGGTCCTCATGCCCCTGGCGATGCGCGCCTACCGCTCCGAGAGCCACTGAGCGCGTCGGTGCCGACGCCGCACCGGTCTCAGTAGGTGACGAAGATCCGGCGCGCCGGGCCGTCCACCCGGATGCGGCCTCCTACGGGGACCACGAACTGCGGGTCGGTGTGGCCCAGGTCGACGTCGAAGACGGCCATCGTGTCCGGGGCGTACTGCTGGAGGGCCTTCAGGACGGCCTCCCGCTGCTGCCGGCGGAACGTGGCCCTGGCCTCGGGGCCGAGCGGCTTCTCGAAGGACCAGCTCTTCGCCCTGCCCATGAGCAGTGCGGGGAACTGTCGCAGCAGCCCGCGTTCGCCCATGCTCCGCAGGATCCAGTAGACCTCGTCGGCGCGCGGCATGTCCTCGGAGGTCTCCAGGAACAGCACGTTGCCTGCGTAGGTGTCGGCCGGTCGGACCGCGCGGTCGGCCATCAGAAGCCAGGAGATGATCTCGAGGTTTCCGCCCCAGCCGATGCCTTCGACGACCTGGTCGCCGTTGTGCCATGACCAGCCGTCAGCGGGTTCCATGTACGGCTCGGAAGCGAAGGTGTGCGGGTCCTCCCACGGGCTGTTGACGTCTCCGGAGCTGCTCGCCTCGGTGAGCTCGAACTCGCCGGAGGTGAACAGCGCCGCCCGGAGCGAGGCCGCGGTCGACGGGTGCAGCGCGCCTGGCCGTCCGAGCTCGACCATGACCGATCCACCGTGGTAGCCGACGATCCCCAAGTCCCGTAGGAACAGGAGCAGGTTGGTGTTGTCGCTGTAGCCGAAGAAGGGCTTGGGGTTGGCGCGGAGAAGGTCCCGGTCGAGGTGGGGAAGGACGGTGATCTGGTCGTCCCCGCCGATGCTCGCGATCACCGCCTTGATGCCGGGGTCCGCGAAGGCGGCGTGGATGTCCGCGGCCCGCTCCTCGGGCGTCACGCCCATCGTCCGGGTCGTCGGATACTCCACCACCTTCAACCCGAACTCGTCCTGGAGCCGGCGCACGCCCAACTCGTAGGGCAGCGGGAACAGGCCGGGGAGGCCGGACGAGGGCGACAGGACCGCGACCCGGTCCCCGGGGTTCGGCTTCACGGGGTAACGAGGGTCTCGAAGGTAGCGAGGATCTGACATCCGATGATCATAGAAGTCGCTCGATCGGGCGTCGCGCCGTTGTGCCGACAGGCCCGCACGGACGGGCAAAACCTGCCATTCCAGACACGCGGATATGACTGTCCTTCAAGACTATGATCTCGAATCGAATGCAAAATCGAGACAAATCAGCCTGTGTCCGACACCTTTCAGCGCCGCACATCGGAGAAAACTGGTCCGCCGTCAGAGCCATGACGTATCCGACCGAGAACAGGACCCCGACCACTGATCTGACTGTTACCTGCCAACCGATCACGGAGGTGTCACGATGTCCTGCTTCAGGACCGACTTCCGAAGGGCCCCCAAGGGCCTTCTCCCCACGTGTTGTTGCCCCAGAGCACGCGCCGCTCTCTCCCTGCTGCTCCTGACGGCCGCCGCGCTGAGCGGCCCCGCAGCCCCGGCGCACGCCGCAGCCCCGTATGGCGCCAGAGCCGTCGCGGTGGCCGCCTCCAAACAGGGCTCGCCGTATGCCTACGGCGCCACCGGCCCCAAACGCTTCGACTGCTCGGGCCTGACCCTCTACGCCTTCAAGAAGGCGGGCAAACGGCTTCCACGCACCGCCGAACAGCAGTACGAGCACACCCGCCACATCCCGGAGGCCGATCGCGCCGCCGGCGACCTGGTCTTCTTCCCGAGCGGCGCGACCATGACCCACGTCGGGATCTACGCCGGCAACGACAGAATCTGGCACGCCCCACGCCCCGGCACCCGGGTGCGGCTGGAGCGGATCTGGAGCTCAGCGGTCCGCTATGGGCGGGCCACCTGATCCGGTGCCCGGCCGGTCCGGCTCCGGCCGTCCCGGTGCTCCTGGTCCTCCGTCGCTGTCGCGGCCGGGCCGGGGCCGGCGGGCAGCCTGCGGACCGCCCACACACTCGGAGCGAGCAGCAGCACCGGGCTGGCCGCGGTCATCAGTACCGCGCTCCGGAGCAGGACGGGTTCCGTGCCGAGGGACGTCGCGGCGGCGCCCACGACGAGGTAGCCCAGCGGCACGGACATGAGCTCACCGGCCGAACTGAAGGAGCTGACCCGCCCGAGCACCTCGGAGGGCAGATGTTCCTGCACGGCGGTGCTCCAGCACACGATCGCGATGTCGAGTCCGATGCCCGCCATGACGGCCGCCCCCGCCAGCACGGCGAGGGGTGCGCCCTGGGCGAGCGCGAGAAGGGGCAGCGCGAGAGGCACGTTGGCGCATCCGCACACGACCATGATCCGGGACGGTTTCCATGTGAGCGAAACGATTCCGCCCAGGAACAGGCCTGCCGCGAAGGCCCCTTGGACGATGCCCCAGGAGGAAGCGCCCAACCGGCCGTTCGCGGCCACGACGGGGCCGAGGAGCTGATAGCCGCCGAGCCAGAGGGCGACGACCACGGTTCCGGACAGCACATACGACCAGATCCACAAGAGACGGGAGAAATCCTTCCAGCCGTCCTTGAGGTCACGGAGGACTGAAGTCGCCGTCCTGACAGGGCCGGACACGCCGAGACGGCCGCACAGGAGGGCCGCGACCACGAAACTGACGGCGTCCCGGCCCAGGGTCCACTCCGGACCGATGAGCACGACGAGGGCGCCGCCGACCGCCGGCGCGAGGATGCGGATCAGATTGCTCGGCAACCGCATCAACGCGTTCGCCTGCTGCAGCTCGCCGGGAGCGACGAGCTGCGGCAGCAGGCTGTTCATGGCAGGTCGGGTCAACGCCGAGGCACAGCCCGCCAGCGCCGCCAACAGGGCGATCCGCCCTGTCGTGGCTCCTCCGGACACCACGAGGAGAGCGACGCCGCCCTGGGTGAGGGCCGGCACCACGTTGCCTATCACAATGCCCCGTTGACGGGAGAACCGGTCCGCGATCACTCCTCCGACGAGGAGCAGCACGCGCTGCGGGGCGCCGAGCGCGGGTCACCGGAACCGCGTCCGCGCCGGTCAGGGCCGCTGCCGGAAGAAGGCGCGGATGTCCCCCACGAGCAGGTCCGGGACCTCCATCGCCGGAAAGTGGCCGCCCCGGTCGTACGAGGTCCAGCGCACGATGGTGTCGGTGCGCGCGGCGATGTGGCGCAGCGGGATGAAGTTGTCCCGGGGGAAGTCGGCCAGTGCGGTCGGGGTGTGCGACACCTCGGGCGGCCGGCCGGCGTACGCGGCGTGCGCGCGCTCGTAGTAGATGCGGGCGGCGCTGCCGGCCGTGCCGGTGAGCCAGTACAGCATCACATTGGTCAGCATCTGGTCCCGGTCCACCGGGCACGCGGGGTCGCTCCACTCGTCGAACTTCTCCGCAATCCAGGCGAGCAGCCCGACGGGTGAGTCGTTCAGCCCGTAGGCGAGGGTCTGCGGCCGGGTCGCCTGGATGTCCGCGTACCCCTGCCGCTCGCGCGCCCAGATCCGGTACCGCTCCCAGGACGCCAGCGTCCGCTCCCGCTCGGCGGGGGACAGTTCGGCCAGCTCCTGCGGCCGGGGTTCCGCGGTGGCCCCGCCCCCGGGCAGCAGGTTGAGGTGCACGCCGGTGACCCGGTCGGGCCGGATCCGCCCGAGCTCCCGCGAGATCGCGGCTCCCCAGTCGCCGCCCTGCACCCCGTACGACGGGTACCCCAGCCGTTCCATCAGCACGCCGAAGGCCCGGGCCACCCGCTTGAACTCCCAACCCGGCTCGGTCGTGGGCCCGGACAGCCCGAAGCCGGGGATGCTCGGCAGCACCAGGTGGAAGGCGTCCGCCGGATCGCCGCCGTGCGCGCGGGGATCGGTCAGTGGGCCCGCGACGCGCTGGAACTCCACCGGCGAGCCGGGCCAGCCGTGCGTCATGAGCAGCGGGGCCGCGTCCGGCTCGGGCGAGCGGACATGGGCGAAGTGCACCCGCGCCCCGTCGATGACCGTGGTGAACTGCGGCCACTCGTTCAGCCGGGCCTCGGCCGCCCGCCAGTCGTACGCCTCGCGCCAGTACCCCACGAGCTCCCGCATCCGCGCGAGCGGCATTCCGTACGCCGATCCGGCCCCGGGCAACTCGTCGGGCCACCGCGCCCGCCCCAGGCGCTCCCGCAGGTCGTCCAGCTCCCCCTCGGCCACGTGAAGCCGAAACGCGCGCACCCTCTCGTCAAGATCACTCATGGCTCGCATGCTAGACCCGTACTTCGCGGGTGACCGTTTCAGATCTGTGGCCAGCGGGTTTGTGTGATGTCGGTGTCGAGGAGGTCGAGGAGGTGGAGTTGGA